>CAYNBQ010000226.1:0-1523 GCA_964395275.1 uncultured Verrucomicrobiota bacterium | reverse complement strand
GGCTTCGTCCGATAACCGCCTGAAAAACGCAACGGTTGGCGGAGAGGGTGGGATTCGAACCCACGGTACCCTTGCGGGGTACTCACGCTCTCCAGGCGTGCCCGTTAGACCACTCCGGCACCTCTCCACCCGCAGGAATCTTTCGACGAAAACCTACCGGCCCTCCGGAGGAAGTCAATCCTCCTCGCCCGACCGGCACGCCACGCCCCGAGCAGCCGGTCGAATGAAGGTTGACATCCGCTGCCCCGTCGATTATGCGGAGTGAATAATGCGTTACCTCGTCCTCTCCGCCTTCCTTTTCACCGCAGGACTCCCCCCCGCCGCATCCGCGGCCCGATTCTCGCTGAGCCTCTTCAAGCAGGTCGGCTACTGGATGAATCACAACGACGATTGCGGAGGCACCTGCGGCAACCACGTCGTCTACATCACCATCTACGACACCTCCGGGGATCCGATGGAGGGCGTGTCGATCATCGACACCGACACCGGGACCTGGCGCGCCACCACCGACAGCTACGGCAACGCTCGCTTCACCCTCCAGCAGTGGACCAGCTACCGGATCAAACCTTACTTCCGCGACGGGGAAGCCGAATCGAGCCCCTGGATGCATTACGCCGTGCCCGATCACGCAGGCTTCTACTCCTGGCAGGTGGAATGGATCTACGAACCGGACGGCTCTCCCGAAATCCGGACCGATCCTCTCCATCCGACCTACGTCTACGACGCCGTGCAGCCGAACGGCGAAAACCACAGCGATCCGACCTACGACCTCGATCAATACGCCCTGCCCGCCGACGCCGGACTCTGGTGGGGACAGACCTTCACCGCCAACTGCAACCGGATCGTGGAAGCCCGCGTCCAGGTGACCCAGGGCGCCGGAGTCCCGATGTCCTACCAGGCGGCCATCTACGAGTGTCCGCCGGATCCGCAGTCCGAAGACGACATCGGACCGCGGGTCAGCCCGATCCGCCAGAGCCGCGTCTTCATCTCGGACGAGTACTGGACCGTGAACGTCACATGGGGCATCGACGAGGTGCACGTCGTTCCCGGACACACCTACATGCTCAAAATCTGGAACCGCGGCCGCGAGGGCAGCGAACGGGGCTGGCTGAACCACTGGTGCAGCACCGGCAACTACTACGGCGCCGGGGGCGCCTACCGCAAGAGCGACACGACCGGCGTCTTCGGCCCCGTCCCCGGATGGGACCTCCTCGGGACCGTCGTCGGCATCAGCGTCCCCCAACCCGCCGACGACCTCCAGATCCGCTGACCCGGTGCCCCGACGCCCGCCGGGATCGCCCCGCCCACCGACGCCCTGGAAGCGCGCGGCGCGGACACCTCACCGGGATCATGCGCCCGGGACGGCTTGCATCGCAGCCCGCCGCGCAGAAACGCATACCGCCGGAAGTGGATCCGCGCCATCCGCCTCCCGATGCCCTTAGAGGCCCGTTTTCTGCCAAAAATCGCCGCTCTAAGGCCGTCGCGGAGCGCACGCAGGTTCACAGATCAAGTGCAACGTTTTG
>CAYNBQ010000225.1:0-1549 GCA_964395275.1 uncultured Verrucomicrobiota bacterium | reverse complement strand
GCGGTTCGTCGGGAAGCGTTTCAACGCGTTGCGGATCGCTTCCATCGCCTCTTCGGGTTTCAGTCCGCTGAGTTCGCGGCGCAGGATGTGAATCTTCTCGATCTGGTCGGGCGGGTAGAGCCGCTCTTCCTTGCGGGTACCGGACTGCGGAATGTTCACCGCCGGCCAGATCCGTTTCTCGGCCAGTTTCCGGTCGAGCACCAGTTCCATGTTCCCGGTGCCCTTGAACTCCTGGAAGATGAAGTCGTCCATCCGGGAGCCGGTCTCGATCAGGGCCGTCGCCAGGATGGTGAGGCTGCCCCCGCCCTCGGCCTTGCGGGCGGCCCCGAACATCTTCTTCGGTTCGTCCAGCGCCCGGGTGTCCAGACCGCCGGTCATCGTCCGGCCGCTGTTGCCGACGTACTTGTTGAAGGCGCGCCCCAGCCGCGTCAGGGAATCGAGCAATACCAGGACGTCCTTGCCGCACTCGATCTTGCGCCGGGCGATCTCGGAGGCCAGGCGCGCCATGCGGACGTGGTTCTCGACCCCCTGGTCGTTGGACGAGGCGATCACCTCTCCCCGGATCACGCGCTGCATCTCGGTGACTTCCTCCGGCCGCTCGTCGATCAGCCAGACGTAGATCTCGATGTCCGGATGGTTTTCCGCGACCGACTGGGCGATCTCCTGGAGCAGGACGGTCTTGCCGGCGCGCGGGGGCGCCACGATCAGTCCGCGCTGGCCGCGCCCGATCGGCGCGATCAGGTCCACCACGCGCGCGGTGATCCGGTCGGGCGTGGTTTCCAGGACGATCCTCTCCTCCGGGGCGATGCTGATCAGTTCCCCGAACTCCGGGATCTCGGCGTACTCTTCGGGGGTCATTCCGTTGATGGACCGGATCGTCGTGAGCTGCGGGCCGCCGTGGCCGCGGGGCGGACGCAGGCCGCCCTCGATGCTCAGGCCGGGGCGCAGTCCGTATCGTCGAATCACGTCGGCCGAAACGTAGGGATCGGTCGGATGGGCCCGGTATCGTCGCTCGGGACTTCGCAGGAACCCGAACCCCTTCGGGGTCAGCTCCAGGATGCCGCTGCCGATCGGAAGATCCTGGTTGGCGGACTCCTGCGCGGGATCGGCGTCCTGCGGACGGGCCGCGGCGGGCCGGCGTCTCGATGCGGAGTTTTCGCGTCTGCGGCTACGTTCGTACTTCGGAGTCATGAAACCTTTCCTCGCCCCTTCGGAGACGCTGCGGATGCCGGCACAGCGGGATGCGGGCGCCCGACAGGAATCCTCGCGGCGGAGACACAACGGGGGCGATCAGCACAGGTCACGACGGCGTGACACGATCGGGCGGATCCCCCTCGTTCTCGAAAAGAAGAAGAACGATCGCCCAGGAACATAGGGGAAACCGGGGAAGCGCTCAACCTCATTCGCGGATTTTTCTCTCCGGGACGGGAAGGGAAGAGAGGGGGAACGTTCCGTCATGACCCGCGAAGGACGACCCGCGGACCCGCGCCGCCCCTTGCCCTTCGACTTGTCCTCCGAAGTTCCGCACTTGCGGAACGAAGGAGGAAGT
>CAYNBQ010000224.1:0-1673 GCA_964395275.1 uncultured Verrucomicrobiota bacterium | reverse complement strand
AACGACTGGATCGAGGTCTGGGTGCTGCCCTCGGTCGGCGGCCGGATCCAGAAGTTCATCAACCGGGTCACCGGCAACAACGAGATGTACGACAACCCGGCGGGGTTCAAACCGGCGCCGTGGGGGTACCTGAGGCCCTCGCCCGGCGGCGGGAAGGCCTGGTGGCTCTGCACGGGCGGCACGGAGTTCAGCTGGCCGGTCGACGAACACGGGTTCACCTTCTACAAGCCCTTCACGGTGGCGGCGGTGGACGATCATCCCGGGGGCGCCCCCTGGGTCGAGCTGCACGAATACTACGAGGAGGACATGGAGAGCCCGGCGGGAGGGGCGCCGGAACCGCGCTGGCGCACGGACATCCGGATCCGGGTCTACGACGATTCGGCGGCGTTCGAGGTGCGGATCCGGTGCACGAACCAATCTTCTTCGACGCAGTCCCTGGATTTCTGGTCGAACACGCAGGCCTCGCCGGGCCCGGGGAACATCGACTGGAACTCGGGGGCGAACATGAACCTGAAGTTCGTCTTCCCCCCGAACGTGAACTACATGTACGACCACAACGGGTGGAACAACTTCGTGGGCGGCAACCCGGGCGGCGGGCAGGGTTGGAAGGTCGTCGGCTGGCCGCTGCACACGAACCCCTCGGCGCCCTGGCCCCAGACCCGGGACCTCTCGCTCTATTCGCATTACGCGACCGACAACACGGGTCTGATCGGCCTGTTCGTGCCGCGGGATTTCTCGGCGACCTTCTGCGGGGTCTACAACCTCGATGCCGACGAGGGGTTCGCCAAGGTCGTTCCGGAAGAGATCGTTCCGGGGATCAAGACCGGCATCAAGCTCTTCCACTGGGGGGTGCAGAACTCCGATCCGAACATCTACAACGACTACACCGACACGCACGACGGAACGATCTCCGGATACATCGAACTGATGAGCGGTCCCAACCGTCTCTTCCATCATCCGGAGAATCTGGACGGGGAACGCGCGATCTACAATCCGCCCGAACTCTTCTTCGGCGCCGGGGAGACGGTGGAATGGATGGATCTGTACTACGCGCCGTGGGGGATCGGCGGATTCGTCCATGCGGGGCGCGAGGCGGCCTTGAACCTCGAGGCGCCCGGTTCCGCCACGCGCGGAGGGACGATTCCGCTGACCGTGGGGATCTACCCGGTGAAACCGGCGGACGGCGGACGGTACGAGATCCGCATCGGGGGGGCGCTCGTCTACAACAGCGGCCCGCTGACGCTCGGCCCCGGGGGGAGCGCGGGGCCGTACCGCAACAGCATCGCGCCGGTGGTCTGTTCGGGTGTGCCGACGGGAAACACGCAGGTGGAACTGCGGTTCATCACGCCCGGGGGCCGCAGCGACAGCGTGCAACTGCCGATCTGGATCAACGACGGGTCCGCCTCGTCGTGTCCGCCGGAACCGATCGGCGCGATGATGCAGGCGTACTGAACGGACGGCGTTTTCTTCTTTGCGGGTTCGCGTTTCTTCCCGCCGGGGTCGGCGCGCGAACAAAGTAGGAGGCCGATCCCGCCTTCGCGCGCTGAAGGCGCGCCGCTCAAATGAGACGCGTGCCGCGCCTTCAGCGCGGGGGGGTGGTTTGGAATCGCCATTCCCCGGGCGGCGCTTCGCTTGCCCGGGGCTGACGACCGATGCGCCTTCAGCGCATTTTC
>CAYNBQ010000223.1:0-1707 GCA_964395275.1 uncultured Verrucomicrobiota bacterium | reverse complement strand
GGGGTGGAAAGTGCCTGGCACTCCGGGCAAAGGGGAGGAAAGCTGCCAGGCACTCTCGGGCGGGTCCGGACGCAACGACGCTTCGCCCTTGCCCCGGGCTGATGCCCGATGCGCCCTCGGCGCATTTTCGGCCAGTCCTCCTTCGCGGGTTGAACGGGTCGGCCGACCCTACTTCGTCCCGCCCGGCGGGCGGGACTTCGAAGGGCAAGCCGGGATCGGCCTCCTACGAAAAGGGGTCCTTCGCGGGTCGGATCGTCCTGCGGGGCGGGACTCCTACTTCGCGGTACCGGGACGGTCGCAGGACAAACGCGCCCGTTCGATTCCGCCGGGGCATATCGCGCTTTCCGCGCCGACCGGTTGCGCGGTATCCTGCCGCTTTCCGCCGGGGGAACAGAAATCATGAACGTGAGCATCGTGGTGCCCATCCTGAACGAAGAGGAGACCGTCGAACCCCTCTATCGCAAGATCGTGGAGGTCATGGACGCGACCGACCACCGCTACGAGATTCTCTTCATCGACGACGGAAGCACCGATCGAACGCCGGAAATCCTCCAGCGCCTCGCCGGGGAATCCGACACGCTGCGCGTGGTCCGGTTCCGCCGGAACTTCGGCCAGACGGCCGCCCTGGCCGCCGGATTCGACCGCGCCCGGGGCGAGGTCGTCGTCACGCTCGACGCGGATCTCCAGAACGATCCGACGGACATCCCCCGGTTGCTGGAGGAGATGACCGACGAGGTGGACGTCGTGAGCGGCTGGCGCAAGGATCGCAAGGACAAGTTCCTCTCGCGGCGGTTGCCGTCGATGATGGCCAACGCGCTGATCAGCCGGATCACGGGCGTCAGGCTCCACGACTACGGCTGCACCCTGAAGGCGTACCGGCGGGAGGTCCTCGAACACGTCCGGCTCTACGGGGAGATGCACCGGTTCATCCCGGCCCTGGCGAGCTGGGCGGGGGGCAATGTCCGCGAGGTCGTCGTCAAGCATCACCCCCGGCGTTTCGGGAAATCGAAGTACGGCATCTCCCGGACCTTCCGCGTGGTGCTGGACCTCACCACCGTCAAGTTTCTCCTGCGCTACTCGACCGGGCCGATCCAGATCTTCGGAAAGATCGGGGGATACTTCGGCGCGGCGGGACTCCTGTTGCTCGGCGTCATGGTGGCGGGCAACGTGAGCGCCAACCTCTTCGGTACGAAGTTCGCCGCCACGCTGGTCAAGCGCCCCTTCTGGCCGATCACGGCGTTCATGCTGATCTTCTTCGGCCTTCAGTTCGTGAGCATGGGACTGCTGGCGGAGATCATGACCCGCACCTACCACGAGTCGCAGAACAAGCCGATCTACGTGGTGCGGGAGGAATTCGGCGACGGCCCGCTGCCCCTCCCGTCGGATTGAGCGGAGGCACGGAGAAACGAAAGGGCTCGTGAACGCGCTGGGGGCGCCGCGACCCCACAGGTCGTCCTTCGCAGGTTGAAGGGGTCGGCCGACCCTACTTCGTCCCGCCCGGCGGGCGGGACTTCCTCCTCCGTCCCGCAAATGCGGCACTACGAAGGACAAGTCTCAGGGCGAGTCGGGATCGGCCTCCTACTTTTCGCCTGCAGGCAGCCCCCCGTGGGACGCTCGCGACCGGCGGAAGAGGTGCCTGTGGACCCGCGATGCCTCCGTAGGCAACGGAGAGTAGGAGCCCGACCCCTGTCGGGCGATTCCGCAAAA
>CAYNBQ010000222.1:0-1733 GCA_964395275.1 uncultured Verrucomicrobiota bacterium | reverse complement strand
CGCTGAAGGCGCGCCGCCGAAACGGGAGCGAGTGCCGCGCCTTCAGCGCGGGGGAGGTCGTTCGGGATCGTCATTCCCGGGGCGGCGCTTTGCTTGCCCCGGGCTGACGAGCGATGCGCCTTTGGCGCATTTGGAAGAGGCTGTCCTTTGCGGGTTGGTGCGGGACCAGCGTGGCGGTTGCGGGGTTTTCCTTGCGGGGCGGTGTGGGAGGGGGACGGGTCCCTTCTACGAGCCTCCGCTGCGCGTCGGCTCCGTAAAGGGACCGGTCCCCGGCGCTGACGCGGGGGATGACAGGTGTCGTGCTTTCTTGCGGTGCGCCGGAATCGGAGCGCCGGCGGAGATGGTCGGGGTTCCTTCTTCGTCTCGCTGTTCGCGGACTTCGCAGGACGAGGGAGGTCACCCCAGGTCCACAAGTGGACCTTCGCGGGTTGAGGGGGTCGGCCGATGGGGATCGGCCTCCTACTTTTTTCGGCCCGGCTGCACCCAAAGTAGGAGCCCCGCGCCTTCAGCGCGGGGGAGGTCGTTCGGGATCGTCATTCCCGGGGCGGCGCTTTGCTTGCCCCGGGCTGACGAGCGATGCGCCTTTGGCGCATTTTGGAGAGGCGGTCCTTTGCGCGGCGCGTTCCTCCTTGTCAGGGTCCGCGTCGGATCGCATCATCCGGCCTTTCCCGAAGAACCCCCAAGCCACCGGAGCGTGTCACGATGCCGATCGTTCGATTCGAAGAAAACCCGCTGATCACCATCCCCGACGTGAAACCCAGCCGGGAGGATGCCTTCGTCTTCGGCGTCTTCAACTGCGCGGCGACGCAGTACGGCGACGAAACGATCCTGCTGCTGCGCGTGGCGGAAAAGCCCCTGCCGATCCCGGGGAAGGCCGCCACGTTCCTCGTGGAGAACGGGTCTCTCGTCCTCCACGCGGTCGACAGCGATCATCCCGAGAAGGGGATTCATTACAACGGGCGGTGGTGTCTGCCCTTCTTTTCCCACATGCGGATCGCGCGCAGCCGCGACGGCGTTCATTTCGAGGTCGATCCCGAGCCGATCCCGGTGGCCATGGACGACTACGACCGGTACGGGCTGGAAGACCCCCGGATCACGCGGATCGACGACACCTGGTGGATCAACTACAGCGCCATCTCCGAGCGGGGCATCAGCACGGCGCTGATCTCCACCCGCGATTTCCGGACCTTCGAGAAACACGGGATCATCTTCTGTCCGGACAACAAGGACGTGGCGATCTTTCCCGGGAAGATCGGGGGCCTGTACCGGGCGCTGCACCGGCCCAGCCAGGCGGCGGTCGGTCCGAGCATCTGGACGGCCTCCTCGCCGGATCTTCTTCACTGGGGCGACCACAGGCTCCTGATGGCGCCGCGGCCGGGGCGATGGGACGGCGGCCGGATCGGCGCGGGTTCGCCCCCGATCCGCACGGAGAAGGGGTGGCTGGAGATCTACCACGGCGCCAGCGAAGGCGGCGTTTACTGCCTGGGAGCGATGTTGACGGACCTGGAGGATCCGAACCGGATCCTGGCGGTGACCGACGAACCGATCATGCGCCCGGAGACGGGGTACGAGAACACGGGCTACCTGCCCGGCGTGGTTTTCTGCTGCGGGCACGTCGTGCACGACGACGGGCGGATCGTCCTCTACTACGGCGCCAGCGACGACAAGGTCTGCGCCGCCGAGACGAGCATCGACGATCTGCTGGACGTACTGGGCGCCTGAACCGGCCGGGG
>CAYNBQ010000221.1:0-1796 GCA_964395275.1 uncultured Verrucomicrobiota bacterium | reverse complement strand
GGGGGCCCACCTGGGCGGGTTCGGCCTGAAACACGCCGACATGCGCACGATCGTGGAACGTTCCCTGGAAATCGGCTCCGCCTGGCGGGACCGGATCGAAGAACTGATCTGGCCGATCGAGAACGAGTATTACCTCCTGCCCGCGGGCGCGGACGGGTTGCCCGATCCGCAGGGGGAGTACCGGCTCGGAACGGTCGAGCCGAAGCTGCGGATGGATCAACGGATCTTCATGTCGCTGAACAAGATCTTCGTCGACGACGAATCCCCGATCATGCGGTTTCTGCGCGCCCGGTTGAAGGCCACGCCCGAGCGTCTGGCGGACGATTCCTGGCGCCGCGGTTTCTGGTACCGCCTGATGGGGGCTTCGAAGATCAAGAAGAGCCGTCTGGGCTGCGTCGACTGCGGCGACTGCATCCAGGACCACCTCGGATACGGCGGCTGTTCGATGGGCAAGTGTTTCAAGGAAACGCGGAACGGTCCCTGCGGCGGCTCGCGCATCGGCGGGATGTGCGAGGTGAACCCGGAACAGCCCTGCGTCTGGTATACGGCGTACCTCAGCGCGCTGGCGGCGGGGCGCGACGTGGACCGATTCGCGACGACGCTGATCCCGCCGCGGAACTGGGATCTGGACGGAACGGATTCGCTGGCCAACCGGATCGCGGGAATCGACAACTACACGAAACGGCGCAAGGTCGACGCCCGCAGGAGAGCCGCGGAACCCCCGGCGCCGTCCGACGGCGAAGGTTGACGTCCGGGACCGGCGGCCGCGTTTCCCGGGACAGGGGATCGGACCCCTTTCTCCGGCGGCGCGGCAGGGTTGCATGTCGGCTCGTCCGGGCGGGGCGTGCCGGAACCCGGAAGGAGGAGGGACATGCGGCTGACTCGTCGTCTGCGGATTCCCGTCGGCGTCGCCCTGGCGTGGGCGTCTCTGAATGCGCCCGCCCGGTGCGGCGAGGTCTCCGGCGCCGCGGCCGGAGAGACGAAGTTCGATTCCCCGTTTGCGATCCGCGGATGGGTGCTGTTGAAAAACGACATGGACTACCTGCGCAAGACGATCCGCAGGGCCCCTTCCTACGGGATCAACCACATCCAGCTTTCGCACGACATCGTGCATCATGCCGACGAGGTCCTCGACGACGAAGCGCGGCGCGCCAGGGTGAACGAACTGGCGGACCTGGCCCATCGCAACGGGCTGCGGTGTTTCGTCTGGACCCACGAGATCCGCAAACCGGATCCGTCGATGCTGCGCGACGGCAGGGTCCGCGTGGATCCGGCGGTCTTCTGGGACTGGATCCGCGGGCGCTACGAACGGTTCTTCGATCTCTGCCCGGAGATCGACGGACTGGTGATCAGCTTTTCCGAGGGCGACTACCGGATCGACGCCTCTTCGGAGGTCGAATCGCCCATGCCCGTCGAGGAGATGTTCCGGCATCTGATCGGGACCGTGCACGAGGTCTGCCGCCGGCGCGGGAAGACGCTGATCGTGCGGAAATTCCCCGCGGAGGCGTTGCCGGCGATCCTCGAATCGCCCGACGACCTGATCGTGATGCAGAAATGCACGATCCGGGACTGGCAGGTCTATTCGTCGAACAACCCGGTGTTGGGCACCTTCGGGGATCGTCACCGGCAGATCTGCGAATTCGATCTCGCCGGCGAATACGTGGGACAGAGCGAGATTCCCTGGTGTTGTCCCGGGTATCTTCAATCGCGCTTCCGGTTTGCGGTCGGCCGCGGTTGCGTCGGCATGGTGGCGCGGGTCGGACGACGGACGCACACGGTCTTCGGCACGCCGAACG
>CAYNBQ010000220.1:0-1884 GCA_964395275.1 uncultured Verrucomicrobiota bacterium | reverse complement strand
GGGTGGAAGTAGTGCTTCAGAACGATGTCGGCAGTGGCGTGGCCCGTCACGCGGCGGACCAGCTCCATCGGCACGCCCGCGGTGAGCGCCAGCGTCACCCAGGTCACGCGGAAGGAGTGGAAGTCGCGGACCGACGCCCGGCGGAGGCCCTTCTCCCTGGCCGTGTGGATCTCGCCCCGGGGGGTATCGTCGGCGCCGTCCCCAAACCCCGCCGCCTCGAACACCTTCTTCACGCGCCACGTGATCCCGTCGGGGTTCTCGGCGTACATCGCCGCCTGCTCGGGGAAGACGTAGCCGGTATCGGACGGGGCAGAGGACTTTCGGTTACTCAGCTCCGCGTAGAGGAGGGGGAAGATCGGGATGTCCACCGTCTGCCCGGTCTTGCTGGTCTTCACCGTGATGAACCGCTGAACGAGGTCCACGTCCTCCCACCGGAGCCGGCAGCAGTCTCCCTTGCGCATGGCCGTGCAGATCGCCGTGACGAGGATTGGCCGCACGAAATCGTCATGCTCCGCCGCCTGCAGGATCGCGTTCAGTTCTTCCGGGGAGAACGGTTTTCGGGACACGGTCGCAGTATCCCGGGTGGGGATGTCCGCGAACGGGTTTGCCATGCCCGCCGGCATCAGGTGCTTGAAGGTTGCCCGAAGAAGCTTGAGCGTGTCGTTCCACGTCTTGTTCGTGACTCCCCGGGCCTCTTCCGCATCCAGGAATGCGCGCGCCATCTCCCGGTTCACATGGACGATCTCCTCCGCCTTGGGGTAGTGTGCGCGCAGGAATGCCACGAACTGCTCCAGCTTCGACCGGCATTGTGCCGCATACCGGGCCGTCGGTGGGCGCCGCCGCGGGATCTTCGCCCATTCGTCGGGCAGGTCCTCCAAGCGGACCGAAGGGATCTTCTCCCCAGTCTTCATCTCGTACAGCCGCTTCGCGATGTGAACGGCATTTCGGCTCTCTCGGGCTTCGGCCAGCACCTCCTGGAGCTTGGCATACGCCCTTGCCCGGGATCGCTCGAACGCGGCGTCCCCTTCGTCTTTCAGGGACAGTGACGGCGGCGGGGTCCCCATGATCTTCACGCCCAGGTTCATGGACGTCCGTTTTCCGTTGATGCGCAACCCCGCATACCACGTCGGCCGGAGATTCCCGTTGGCGTCTTTTCGGAGCTCGAGTCCCACGATTCACCTCCCGAGTCTGGCGGATGACACGGGCGGTATCATGGCGCGACAAGGCGGACATTTCCAAGCGAGAAAACACACAAAAGTACACACACAATCTCGGGATTCAGGGATAAACCGCGATTTTGAGGCAAAAAATTGGCATTCTGCACGAACTGCGTCAGGCTCATAACCTGAAGGTCGCAGGTTCAAATCCTGCCCCCGCTACCAAGGACGGAGGCCGGGGGCGCAGGTCCCCGGCCTTTTTTCGTGGAGGGAAGGTAGATGAGGGGGAGGGGCGAGGCCCGTCAGGTGCATAATCCCGCCCGTTGGCGGGATCGCAGGTTCAAATCCTCTCTCCCTCTGCCGGGGATGACGGCCGGAGAGGGGTGAATTTCCGGCCCTTCCTGTAGATGGCGGAACCGGGGCAGAAGCCGTATTTCGCGTACGTTCTCTGGACGGATCAGGGGCGGGTGTTCTACGTGGGGATCACCGAAGACGTTGCCCGACGGTTGGAACAGCACAACGCCGGCGAGTCGAAATGGACCAGGCGATACGCGGGGACATGGAGAGTGGTTTGGCGGCGTCGATTCCCCTCCCTGGGAGAGGCTCGAGACTTCGAGACTCGATTGAAGAGACAGAAACGTGGCGAGGGGTTCTGGCGGCTTACGGGGCTGGATCGCAGCGAATTCAGTAGGTCATCAGGCGCATAATCCCGCCTGTTGGCGGGATC
>CAYNBQ010000219.1:0-1926 GCA_964395275.1 uncultured Verrucomicrobiota bacterium | reverse complement strand
CCGCGTTCAACCGGGGATCCCGCGAGGACGATCCGCCGCTGATGGCGTGTTCGTCGCCGTCGTCGACATGGTCGCCGTCGGTGTCCAGCACCCTCGGATCCGCGCCGCGCCAGCCGCCGAACATGTAGACGGCGTGCAGCGGATCGTCGGCGTCGACCGGCAACAGTCCGAAGTTGATTCCCTCCGCCATGGCCGCCCCCTGTCTCGGCGTGGGCCAGTTGCGGAACTCCAGGTCGCGCACGTCCACGTCCGCCCAGGCGCCGTTGCGATAGACCCAGGTGTCCCGTCGTGTCTTCGCCCCGTCGAATCCACCGAAGATCACCATCCCGCGGCCGGCCGTGAACGAGGCGACATGGCGCCCCCGCGGCGCCGGCCGGACGGCCCCGGGCGCGAACTCCTGCTGCGTCCAGCTGTTGTTCGCGGCATCGTATTCCCAGAGATCGTTCATCGGGTTGCCGTCTTCGTCGAAGCCGCCGAAGAGGATGCAGACGTTCCGTTCGCTGTCGAAGACCAGGCTGTGCCCCCATCGCGGCGGCGGCGCCACGTTGTTCGTCGGCGTGATCCGGTGCCACCAACTGACAAAATCGCCGTCGATGGTCAGTTCGAAGGTGTCGCCCTGGTTGTAGCCGGCCGAGGCTGGATCGTTCGAAGCGCGGGTCACCCCGTTCCCGTCGATCCCGCCGAACATCACCGCGACGTTGGCCTGGCTGTCGTAGGCCATCGCCGGATAGATCCGGGGACCGGGCTGACGGATCGTCGTCCCGGCACTCCCCGCCCCGACGCCGCTGCCCACCCAGGCGGGGTACGCCGTGTATTCGACATACAGGCGCGGCGGCCGATGGTCGTCCGGGGCCTGCGAATCGAAGTAGTCCATGTAGCTGGTGATGCCGTCCCCGACGTTGTCGTCCAGCACATAGATGTGCATCGGTTCGTCGCCCCATTTCGAGAACTCGACCAGGTCCTGCACGACGTCCTCGAGATTCCAGAACCTCAGGGGTTCCCCCGGAACAACGGCCGCCGGAACCGTGATCGGAACGCTCATCGAGGTCTGGTAGATCTGCCACCGCTCCTGCACGGTGTCCGGTTCCGGATCGTCGTCGCATTCGGAGAACTGCTCGGTCGTGGGCCCGTCCCCGTGATAATCCCCGGCCCAGACCCGCAGATGGTTGTTCCGCAGCGGTTCGTTCGGCTGCAGAGGGGTCATCTCCAGCACCGCCGTGCGGATCAGCGCGCCGTTCGGTATGCCCGGAGAAGCGAAGTGGAAGCCGACGTAGGTCTGCTGAACCATGCCGTTCGTCGGATTGACCGTCTCGCCCAGGTAGACGATCGGATCCTCGTCCTGGTTGTTGTCGCCCCACAACCTGCATTCGCCCGGGAAGTTGTAGACGTCGTCGTTCTCGGCCCCGATCACGTTCACCGAGGTGAACATGTGGCGGTAAATCTGGCTGTCGACGTTGAGGAAATCGATGGCGTACGGGCCGTTCGTCTCGGTCATGTGCGGATCGACCACGTAGTGCCAGAGACGGTAGACGTCCGCCGCGCGTTCGCTCATGATGTTATCGCGCCGCCAGCCGCCGAAGACCACGCTGACGTCCCTCGCCGCATAGTGCACCATCGCATATTCGCTGCGGGAACCGACCTCCTCCATGCTCTCCCGGGAGGGGAACCAGCCGAACTTGGCGGGATCGTTGTCGAAATCCACCGACTTCGACCACCCGACCTTGAAATCGTTGGCCACGCATTCCCAGGTGTCCTGCACGCGCTCCGAGGTCCCGTCGGCCCGGCCGCCGAAGACCATGAGCTGGTTGTGCGACGGGCTCCAGACCATCTGGTGCCCCCAGCGCGGCGGAATCATGCTGTGATTCTCGACGGTGCTGGCCGTTTCCGTGAGGTTCGTCCACCACGGAACCAGGTAGCGGTCGTCGG
>CAYNBQ010000218.1:0-1983 GCA_964395275.1 uncultured Verrucomicrobiota bacterium | reverse complement strand
GGTTGACCATTTTACGCATTATCGTAAATTGGTCATGACCGTTTTACGATGCATGCCAAGAAAGGTCGGACCGCTCCATGAAACGGCTCTATGAATCCCTTTTTCAGCAACACTTCGAAGAAAACCGTCAGATGCTCTTCCTCACCGGGCCGCGCCGGGTCGGCAAGACCACAACCGCCCGACGGACCGCCGCGCATTTCGGCGAGGCCGCCTATCTCAACTGGGACAACGCGGACCATCGACGACGGATCCTCGCTGGCCCCGCCGCCATCGCCGAATGCCTCGGCATCGACCGGCTCCGGGAAGAACCTCCCGTTTGCGTGCTCGACGAACTTCATAAGTACGCGGGCTGGAAGGATCTGCTCAAAGGCCTCTTCGACACCTACACGCCCCAGGCCCGCTTTCTCGTCACCGGCAGCGCTCGGCTCGACGTCTTCCGATCCAGCGGCGACAGCCTCATGGGACGGTACTTCGCCTACCGGATGCATCCCTTCTCCCTCGGCGAACTCCTGACCCCAGCGCCGCCCGATACTCTTCTCCGCTCCCCCTCGCCCTGCGACGAAAACGCCTTCCAGGATCTCCTCCGTTTCGGCGGCTTTCCCGAACCCCTCCTCCGAGCCGAGAGTCGTTTCTGGCGGCGTTGGAACCGGACGCGCAACGCACAACTCCTGAAGGAAGATCTGCGCGACCTGACCCAGGTGCGTGAACTCGCCCAACTCGAAGTTCTCGCCGAACTCGTCCGGCAACGCTGCGCCCAACTCACCAGCCACAGCTCCCTGGCCCGATCCGTCGGCGCGTCCGTCGATACCGTCCGCCGCTGGATTCGGATTCTCGAGGCCCTCTACTTCTGCTTCTCCGTGCGCCCCTGGCATCGAAACATCGCCCGTTCCCTCCGCAAGGAGCCGAAATACTTTCTCTGGGACTGGTCGCAAGCCCCCCACGGAGGCGCCCGTGCGGAGAATTTCGTCGCCGCCGCCCTTCTGAAGGCCGTCCACTTCTGGACCGACCGCGGCGAAGGGGATTTTCGACTCTTCTTCCTCCGCGACAAGGAAAAGCGCGAGATCGACTTCCTCGTGGTTCGCGATGAACGGCCCTGGTTCCTCGTCGAAGTCAAGACATCCGGCAAGGCCCCGCTCTCTTCGCATCTGCGCCGTTTCCAGGAAGCGACCCGCGCCCGCCACGCTTTCCAGGTGGCGCTCGATCTGCCCTACGTCCACCGCGACTGCTTCGAATCCTCGACGCCGATCATCGTGCCGGCCCGAACCTTCCTCTCGCAGCTCCCCTGACCGGATTCCGGGAGCCGCTACCGGGAAGTCCTGTTTCGCCCCCCCGCCGGACGGAGAGAGGGGACGGGGCCCTTCTACGAGCCTCCGCTTCGCCCCGATCCCGTGAAGGGACCGGTCCCCGGCGTCGGCACGGCGAGTTCTCGCCCTTCACCTGAAAAGACCACTTGTGGAGCCGCGCCGCCCCGTCGCGTAAAACTTGGATACGGAACGGGGACGTCCCGCCTCTACAGGCCGCCCTTCGCGGCGCCTCGCCTGCGGGTGCGCGACGCGCCCCGTTCGCCTCGCCACCGTCTCACCCCAAAGGCCCTCTTCGTTCCCTTCCATACGAAAATCTCGCTCACCCCTCGCACCCGCCACCCACACAAAGCAGCGGAGAGCCCTCTGGCCTCCTCGCTGTTTACCGTGGGTAGGCCACAGCGGTCTGGGGTCCGCGTGAGGAGGGATGGTGAAACTCGAGGGCCTCCGATGGGACGGGAAGCGCAACATACTGTCGGTAGGGCAGTTGCTCATCTGTGAGAATCGCGAAGGCGAGGGTATCTGGTGCGAAGAAGGTGACGCCTACAGTGTGCAGCCCCAGGTTCAGGAAGCCATGCGGGCCAGCAGATCCGGCTTTGGACGGAGAATTCGGCGATGGATGCCTGGAATCGGCCTCCTTGGGCAGTTTTCCTTCCGATCAAGCCCCATCACCCCTCCTGTG
>CAYNBQ010000217.1:0-2003 GCA_964395275.1 uncultured Verrucomicrobiota bacterium | reverse complement strand
ACCCGCGGACCCGCGCCGCCCCTTGCCCTTCGACTTGTCCTCCGAAGTTCCGCATTTGCGGAACGAAGGAGGAAGTCCCGCCTGCCCGGCGGGACGAGGTACGGTCGGCCGATTTCGATGTTGGGGAGCCGTGCGTGAACAGAGTAGGAGGCCGATCCCGCTCGGCCGATTCCGATATGCGGTGCGGTACGGATCGCCCCGCAGACGCGGGGCTCCTACTTTGGGTTGTCGGAGCGGTGTCGTCGGCAGAGTACGAGGCCGATCCCGTTCGCCCGATTCCGATATACGGTGCGCGGCGGAGGAGGGTCGGCCGATTCCTTCGCCCCGCGGACCTGCGCCGCCCCGCGATCCGCCCGCCGGAAGGGCTTTTCGGGCCCGGAAATCCCCCCGAATCCCCCCCCGAAAAAAGTTGCAGAAAGGGCTTGAATCCCCGTTGCGGGCTCCGTATGGTGCGCGCAATCGATGGGAGGGAGTCCAGAGCTCCGCGTACGATCGATGGGGTATCGATGGGGTATCCAGCCGACAGGAGGACTCCAGGGTTCGGCGCATTCCGATGCCGGGCCTTTACGGCATGCAACCCTGCGCCCCGCGAGTGTCCCGTACATTCGCCGGGCAGGACGGGAAGGGAGGTGACACACAGGAACGTCCGATGACGGGGATTGCGGTCCGTTTGATATCGGGACGGGAGTCCCGCAGGGAACTTCGTCCTGAGACATGCGACCTGGAAACAGGGAAAGGTAAAACCGGCCCGGAACGGGCCTAACGATATGGGGAATAGGTCAAAATGAAGAAAATTTTCGTGTTTGCTCTCGTGGCCGCGTTTGCCGTGACGGCGCAGGCTCAGATGCTGCAGGAAGGCACCCAGGAAGTCATCATCAGCGTCGGCCAGCTCGACTTCGAAGGTCCCAACGGGGCCACCATCGACCTCGGCGGCGGCTACGGCTACTTCATCCAGGACAACCTGGAAGTCGGCGCCCTGGTCAACTGGTTCGACGACGGCGATGACGCGCAGCAGTACGGCCTGTCCTTCTTCGGCGAGTACAACTTCGCCCAGTGGATGGCCGACAGCATGTTCGTTCCGGCCGTCGGCCTGACCGCCGGCTGGATCCATGCGAAGAACACCGAGATCGGCGGGTACATCGACGAGGATGCCGAAGGCGACGCCTTCGAGGTCACCCTCCGCCCGGCGATCAAGTACTTCCTGAGCGAAGTCGTCTCGATCGATCTCGGCGTCTACGCGAGCTGGGCCACCGACGACATGTACAACAACGACGGCGATGTCGAAGACACCGACTTCGGCATGGACTGGACCCTGAGGGCGTACTTCTAGGCTCCGGCCTGTCGTCCGAACATCGAAAGCGGGGCGTTCCTCCGGGAACGCCCCGCTTTCCTTTTGCAGGGGCGAACCGCACGGCGGCGACAATCGATCCCGCCCCGCCGCCGGGACGCGAGCAGAGTAGGAGGCCGATCCCGCCTCGCCCTGAGACTTGTCCTTCGTAGTCTCGCATCTGCGAGACGAAGGAGGAAGTTCCGCGTCCGCGGGACGAAGTAGGGTCGGCCGACCCGCTCCAACCTGCGAAGGACGTCTTGTGGATCCGCGACGCCCCTTGGCCTTCGAACTCCTCGGACGGAGTAGGCCCGTTGCGTTTCCCGCGCCAGCGCGGGGACTGGTCCCTTTACGGAAGCGACGCACCGCGGAGCTTCGTAGAAGGGACCCGTCCCCCTCCCATCCCCCGAAGGACCGCTTTTCGTAGGAGGCCGATCCCGTTCGGCCGATTCCGATGCGGAGCGGGGCGGCACGAATCGCCCGACAGGGGTCGGGCTCCTACTTTTGCGGTGTCGGCGGGGCTTAGAGTAGGAGGCCGACCCCGTTCGGCCGATCTCTCCGTCCCACCAAGGCCGACCTGCTGGAGCCGCGACGCCCTGTTCCGCCCCGACCCGCGGAGGACGACCCGTTGAAGATGCGCTGAAGGCGCATCGGTCGTCAGCCCGGGGCGACGCCC
>CAYNBQ010000216.1:0-2089 GCA_964395275.1 uncultured Verrucomicrobiota bacterium | reverse complement strand
TCATGGCGCCGCCCCGCCGAATGCAAACCCCGCGATCGCGGCCGGGCCGCACCGTCCGTGTCGCCGGCGCTCTCCGTCCTTTTTCGTGCACCTCGCGGTTCTCCCTCCGGTATGCTTCCGGGCATGAGAAGATCACGCTTGTTGCCGTGCCTTTTCGTTGCCGTTCTTGACCTTGTCGGGACGGCGGTTTCGGACGGCGCATCGCCGCCGAGAGAAGCCGTGGTGCGTGTCGATCCCGGCGAATCGCGGGGCCCGGTGCACCGGGCGGTATTCGGCCTGAGCCTCGCCGCCTGGACGAGCCAGAAGGCCCTCCTGGATCCGGCGACCGGCTCGTTCCGCCCGGAACTCGTCCGGGCCCTGCGGGAAATGCATCCCGGATCCCTGCGGTTCCCCGGCGGCGGCAACGGAACCCGCTATCACTGGCGCGACAGCGTCGGCAGGAACCGCAAGGGGCCGGAACCCGAGTACGCCTTCGGCACCGACGAATTCCTCGCCCTGTGCCGCGAACTCGACGCCGAACCGGTCATCACCGTCAACTGGACCACCGGCAATCCCTCGGAGGCCGCGGCCTGGGTCGAGTACTGCAACGGTTCCGTCGACACCCCCATGGGCGCCCTGCGCGCCGCCAACGGGCACCCGGAACCCTACGGGGTGCGCTACTGGGAACTCGGCAACGAACCCTGGATGACCGGCCGCGTTACGGAATACGCAATGAGCCTCGACGCATGGGCGACCGTCATGCGCAAGGCGGATCCTTCCATCCGGCTCGGGGCGGCCGCCTGGCACGAACCCGGATGGATGAACCATCGCAACCCCGACACCGTGCCCTGGAACGAAACCCTCGTCGAACGGGCCGCGGGTTCCTTCGACGCCCTGAACATCCATTCCTACGCGTGGATCGACAGGAAACCCGAACGCGTCGACGGCCCCTTCATCGAAACCGTCCTCTCCTACGCAACCCGGCTCGGCGAATGGTTCGACGCCAACCGCGCCCTCCTCCGGCGGGCGGGACTTCCGGAGACGACGTTCTGGTTCACCGAACACAACGGCTACTACGGGGAGCGCGGCATGTCGGTGCTGCTGTGCGAAACCTTCACCGGCGTGCTCAACGCCAGGATGCTGATGCAGTACGTCCGCCACGGCGTCCCGGTCGCCTGCTACTGGAACGCCCTGACCGACGGGTGGGGCCATTTCTCCGCACTGGCCTTCCCGGATCCGGAGAGCGGCACGATCCACCGGCGGCCCGCCTACTACATCTACCGGCTCTTCGGAGAACTCGCCGGCAAGGACTGCGAACTCCTCTCCGCCGAGGTCGAGGGCCCCGTCTACACGAGCCGCCCGATCGAGGCCGTTCCCGGCGGGGAGAACAACCCCTACGTCGATGCGCTCGCGATGCGCCGCGCCGACGGCGGCATCGTCGTCTTCCTCGCCAACTCGTCGCCCGACGATCCGTTCCGCGTGCGGATCCTCGGAGTTCCCGGAGCGGTCGAACGGGCGCTGCTCTTCGCGGGCGACGGCCCGTTGTCCCAGACGTTCGGACTGCGCGACCTGGCGGTGGAACGCGATACCGACGGGAACGCGCAGTGCATCCTGCCGCCCTGTTCGGTCGCCGGCGTTCTTCTTGTCCGCTGAACGTTCGCGTCCGTCATGAGGCGCGCCGGCGCCGGGGACCGGTCCCTTTACGGAACCGAAGCGCGGGCGGAAAGTGCCTGGCACTCTGGGTCGGAGGGGGGAAGCTGCCAGCGGTGCCGTTCGAAGCCCCCCGGGCGTAGTACGGGCACTCTCGGGGGGAGCGAAGCTTCGTAGAAGGGGCCCGTCCCCCTCCACCCACGCCAGAAAAAACCTGCCGTGGGAGGCCGATCCCGATGTGCGGGCCGGCACGGATCGCCCCGCGGCCGCGGGGCTCCTACTTTGGGTTGGTAAGCAGAGCAGGAGGCCGATCCCGACTTGCCCTTCGACTTGTCCTGCGAAGTCACGCAGCCGCGGGACGAAGCAGGAAGTACCGCGCCTGCGGGACGAAGTAGGGTCGGCCGCCCCCTCCAACCCGCGAAGGAACACCTGTGGAATCGCGAAGGACGACATCCTGCAA
>CAYNBQ010000215.1:0-2091 GCA_964395275.1 uncultured Verrucomicrobiota bacterium | reverse complement strand
CGAGGGCCGGATTGACCGGCCCGAGCTGATGCCAGTCGCGCACGACCCACTTGGTCTCGACCCGGATCTCCGGGGGGAGATCCTTCATCGCCTCGACGATCGCCTCCATCTCGCCGGGGGTGCTGCAGAAATCGCGGACGCACAGCGTCTTGCCGCGGGGCGCCAGGACCCCGTGGAGAATCTTCACCAGGCGGCGGATGCGCTCCGGCGGGGCGAACCGGGACAGAACCCGTCCCTCGTCGAGCACGTTGGCGTCGCTTTCCCGGAGGGTGAGGATCACCCCGTCGAGTTCCGGCAGCATCTCGAAGAGCGTCTCGTAGCGTTTTCGCAACAGGGCGCCCAGGTCGGGATGGTCAAGATCGATCCTGCCGTCCGACAGGAATCGTTCGGGGATGCTGCACAGCTCGTGGGTCCAGAGGAGGACGCGGAGATCCCGGGCATGGGCGGCCCCGATCACCTCGGCCAGGGCGCGGCGTTCGGTTTCGTCGGCGGGAATCTGTTCGCCGTGTTTGGCGATGACCTCCATCAGGTGCAGCTCGTCGATCCCGTGCCGGGGCGCGAGATCGATCACCCGCCGCAGGTAGGGGAGATCGAGCGGATGAACGGCCCATGCCAGCGTCTCGACGGTTCGATTCATGTCGTTCATCGTGCCCGGCCCCGCCTTCCGCCGGAAGAACAAATGCGCCGGGACGTTTGCCGGGGCGCCCTCCGACGGCTATCCTGCGGGAGACGAAGGAGGGCTTCGATGCAACGCTTCCCATGGATCGCGGCGGCGGGAATGTTGATGGTCATCGGTTCGGGCTGCGCCACCCTTTCCGGATCGGGGACGTCCGCGCAGGGCGTCTGCAACGTGCGGCGGTTCGGCGCCCGGGGCGACGGGGTCCACGACGACACCGAGGCCTTCCGGCGGACCATCGAAACCGCTCAACCCCACAACGGCGTCGTCCTGGTTCCGCCGGGGAGCTACCGGTTGACCGGCACCCTGGCCCTGGAAGGGGTCGCCCTGCAGGGGATCCGCCCGAGCGGATTCCCCGCCGACATGGACCCGATGGCGAGCCTGGAGATCGATCACGCGGCCGGCCCGGCCGTCGTCGCCTCCCATGGGGCGACCCTGGATTCGCTTCTCATCCGCTATCCCGCCCGGGAAGACCTGGAACGGCCTCCCGCGGTTCTGTTGACCGGGATCGGCGTGACGATCGCGCGGCTGAAGATCGCCCGCGCCTGGGAAGGAATCATGGCCGACGGGACGTCGAACGTGGGGCGGGTGAACATCCGGGACGTCTTCATGCCCGATTGCTACGGCACCGGCCTCTATCTCACGCGCACGCTCGACGTGGCCAACCTGGACAACATCGAGGTCTGGAGCCCGGACCCGCGCGCCATGGACGGCGGCGCCGTGGCGTTCCGATTCGGCCGCAACGACGAGCTGCGCGCGCTGAACCTCTTCGCGTTCGCCACCGAGACGGGGTTTCTCTTCGATCTCGACGACGCCGAGGATGGCGGCTGGACCTACGGCGAGTTCGCGAACTGTTGCACGGACTTCTGCCCGATCGGCGTCCGGATCGTCGGCCCGGCGCGGATCGGGTTCGTCGGCGGCACGTTCCTGAATCACCATCAGTCGTTTCTCGTGGAGAACGAGCGGGCGGATCTGCGGGTCGTCGGGGCCGACATGCAATCCAACGGCGCGGCGGCGGTCGAGCTGACTTCCGCAGGCCGGGTCATCCTGAGCGGATGCACCATCCGCCGGGCCGTCGGCGCGTTCGAGGTGCCGAAAATCCTGGCCGATTCCGTCCGAAGCCTGGTGGTGACCTCGTGTGTTTTCGATCCGGCGGGCCCGGGGATCCGGTTCGGTGCTGGGGTGAAGCGCGCCGTCGTTCGGGGGAACATCTTCGAAGCGGAAGAGTGGCCGGCCCTGATCGGGGCGGAGGATCATCCCGGAGATCTGCGGGTCGACGGCAACGTCTTCCGGGTACCGGAAGAGGAGGATGTCGAAGAGCCCGGGCAAGCCGAACTTCCTCCGGCGGAGGAGGAAATCCCCGGAGCAGCGGCGCCGGCCGATCCCCCGAAGACGCTCGAGGGGCCGTGAGGGGG
>CAYNBQ010000214.1:0-2118 GCA_964395275.1 uncultured Verrucomicrobiota bacterium | reverse complement strand
TCGATTCATCGGTCTTCCCCCTTTCCGGACAACCCCGGCCAAGGCTACCGCGTTTCCCCGCTCCGCTCAACCCCGCCGGTCTTTCCAGCCCCCCTTTCCCCCTACTCGCGCGTCAGGTCGAGAAAGGCCGTCTCCAGGTTGCCGACGTCGCGGCGGATTTCCGCCGGGGTCCCCCGGGCGATCAACCGGCCGCGGTGCAGGATTCCGATCCGGTCCGCGATTTCCTCGGCGACCTCGAGCTGGTGCGTGGAAAGGAAAACGGTCGCCCCCGTGTCGCGGCGCGATCGGAGAATATCCTTCACGATCCGCGCGCTCCGCGGATCGAGCCCGACCATCGGTTCGTCGATGATGATGATCCGGGGATCGTGCACCAGGGCCGCCGCGATCACCACCCGTTGCCGTATGCCGTGCGAGAGGTGTTCCAGCAACTCGTAGCGGACGTCGAGCAGTTCGAACTGTTCCAGGAGAATCTCCCGGCGCGTCCGGCTCGTGCGGGAAGGAACCCGGTAGAGGTCGCCGACCAGGCCGAGAAACTCGTCCGGCGACAGCTTCTCGTAAACGAACGGATAGTCGGACACGTACGCCATCAGCCGGCGCGCTTCCACGGGGCGATCGAGCAGATCGATCCCCCCGATGCGGATCGTGCCCCGGGTCGGTCGAAGCAGACCCGTCAACATCCGGATCGTCGTGGTCTTCCCCGCGCCGTTCGGCCCCAGGAAACTGAAGATCTCTCCCGGGGGGATATCGAGGTCGAGACGATCCACGGCGACGAAATCGCCGAACCGTTTCGTCAATGACCGGGTCTGGATCATCCCCGGTCCCGAGCCCCCTCCGCCCGCACCCGTTCCTTCTGCTCTTCCATCTTCTCCCGCAACCGGGCGATCTCCTCCCGATGTTCCCTGCGCAGTTCCTCGGCCGTCTCCGGATCCGCACCGGCGAGCTTCGATTCGAGCATCACCTCGCGTTCGGCGATCCGGGCGCGGAATTCCGCGTCGATCTCCCGGATCCGGGCGAGTTGTTCCCCGCTCAGTTCCCGTTCGCCGGATCCCGATTTCCCGAGCCGTTCCATGGCAAGATCGAACGAACTCTTCAACCCGGATTCCTTCTTCTCCTTCGTCATGACATCCTCCCGATCCCCCGCGCCGGGGCCTTCTCCCCCGGCGCCCTCAGACGGGAACCACGGCCCCGTTGATCCGACCCGCCTCGTCCGAGCCCAGGAGAACCGCGCACCGGGCGGCATCCGACGGTTTCGACCAGATCCCCTGGTCCAGATCGGGGAAGGCCCTGCGGTTCGCCGGCACGTCGAGAAGCCCGGGCGCCACCACGTTGCACCGCAGGCCCGAACGGGACTCCTCCCGGGCGATGCTCGACGCGAGGTTCATCACCGCGGACCGGCAGGCCAGATGCACCGCCAGCAACGGATGATCCACGCATCCGACGAGCCGGGATCCCACGAAAAGCAGGTTCCCCGGGCAATCCGGCGACGCGTCGGAAAGCATCTTCCGCCCCACGAGGAACGCCGTGGTGACGTTCGCACGCCATGTCTCCTCGAACTCCTGCGCCGTGTACTGCGCGAACGGACGCGGAGGACCCGGAGGAGTTCCCGCGGCGTGGATCAGGACGTCGATCCCCCCTTCCGACTCCCGGACCCTGTCGATCACCGCGTCCACCCGGGCCGGATGGCGAAGATCCACGGATTCGAAACGGGGTTGGCGGGCCGCCCCGTTTCCGGCCGGATCCCCCACGCGCGCGTCGAAGCGTCGCCGCTGCCGCGCAACGATCACCACCCGGGCGGAGCGCTCGAGCAGTTCCTGCACGATCGCCCAGCCCAGGGCCCCCGTTCCGCCCGTCACCACCACAACCTTCCGATCGAGATCCATCCTCCGGCTCCCACACCGGTCCCTTTCCCACGCCGTCCGGCGATCGGCGCGCCGTCCGGCGCCGCCGACATTCCCTACGATTCGATTTTCCGGCCGGATTCCCGAAACGCCGTGATTCTCGCCGGAACGAAGCATCCGGATCAAGCGGCCGCTCTTCTTCCTCCGCCGCCCGCGGCCCCTTCCCTACCGGGCGTCTTCGTCCACCCCGTAGGACTCCCGGATCAGCCGGCTCAGGAAT
>CAYNBQ010000213.1:0-2186 GCA_964395275.1 uncultured Verrucomicrobiota bacterium | reverse complement strand
GGGTCGGGCTCCTACTTTGGGAAGATGCGGCACCCGTTCGGGCGGCGCGTCTTCCGCGCGTGGAGAGCGGGCCCGGGGCGACGCCCCGGGCCGACGGCCGGCAGCCCTTCAGGCTGCGTTTTCCGGCCTCCCGGGCAGGTTCTCCCCGGGGGGAAAGGGCCGTTTCCCGCTTCTTTTTGGGGTTGACCCCGCGAAGGCCGACGGGTTAGTCTGTCTCCGATCAAGCCGAAGTGTGCCCTGGAAGTGCCGTCATGGCGCGCATCCTGGGGTGCCGGGGCCTGCGTCGGCGAGTGGTTGCGGAGGGTTTCAAACTTCAACAGGAACTTGTTGAAAGGAGGACTGAATGAAGAAGGTGGCAATTTTCGTAGTGATGGCGATGGCCATCGCGACGGTCGCCGGAGCGAATCTGGTCGTCAACGGCGACTGGTCGACCGGTGACGAGACCGGTTGGACGCGGTGGGCCGCCGGCTGGGGTTCGGGCGAGACGTGGACGGTCGACGGCGGCAACGGCAATCCGGCGCCGGCGGGCGTGACGGACTCCACCACCGACAGCGCCAGCTTCGGCTGGTACCAGGTCATCACCACCCCTCCGGTCGGGCCGTACACGGTGTCGGCCGACTGGGAAGGCGACGTGGGTTCCGGCGGCTGGGCCGAGGTGATGTTCTTCACCGTGGCCACGGGCACGGATCCGGTTCCGGCGATCGACGCCGGCAACGCGGCGGACATCGCCTTCAAGAAGGATTCCTGGGGGCAGAACACCCCGCCGAACGCGTGGGGCTGGGAAGCGGCTTCGCTCTCTCCGGCCGCCGGCGGGAACAACGGTTCGGTGTACGTGAGCGCCGGTGAGGATCTGGTCGTTGCCACGAAGACCGGCAACACGGCTGCGGTTTACTTCGACAACATCGTCGTCGTTCCCGAGCCGGCGACCGTCCTGCTGGGCCTGACCGGTCTGGCCGTCGTTCTGCGTCGGCGCCGCCGCTAACACAGACCGAGGAATGACCGCGGGATGCGTTGGCTGAACGAAAGATTCTTCCCCCGGGGGATATCCCGGATCGGATGCCGGTTCCCAGGGCGGCGTCCGTCGGGGGACTCGGGGCGGGGATCCCGCGAGGCACGAATCCCGCGGACGATCCTTCCGAGGGAAGGGAGGATGTGCATGAGGAAAATCCTCGTTGCAGTAATGGTCTGTTCGGTGGCTTCGATCGCAGGCGCGAACCTGCTGACGAACGGTGGTTTCGAGTCGGGGGCCAGCGGCTGGACCCAATGGAGTTCGTGGTGGGGCAGCGGAGAGTCCTGGAACTACTCCTACACCCCCGCGTACGAGGGGAACGCCGCGCTCTCGCTCACCGCTCAGATGGGCAGCTTCGGGGTTCTGCAGGTCTTCGACGTGCAGCCCGGGTTGCCCGTGGACATCTCGTTCGCCCTGAAGGCGCAGGATTTCGGCGACAACGTCTACGAAGTGTTGCTGTATGACGGCGCCGTGGATGGGGTGTATATCGACACCTCCACCCAACCAGAAGACGTGATGTTCCACTGGGACAGCGCCGGAGGCGGCGATGGATTCCCGCAGCCCAACTGGACCACGGGATCCAACAGCCGGACTCCGACCGGGAACCAGATGACCGTCGCTGTCCGGGCCACGGGAGGCGATCCGTTCGGGCCGCCTGTCTCTGTGGACGGTCAGTTCGACAGCATTGAAGTCACGCAGATTCCGGAGCCGCTTTCGGTGGTTCTCGGAATCGGAGGACTGGTCGCGTTCCTGCGGCGGCGACGTCGCTGAGCAGGCTGAGACGTAGTCCGAAAGGCGGATCCGCGCCGTCCGGTGCGGATCCGCTTTTCTCTTTTCTCGAATTCCCGACGGTTATCTTCGACAACCTCCTGCAGGTCAGGATGTTACGACGATTTTTGCGCCCGCAGGGGCCGTTAGAAGGCCGATTTCGGGGCAAAATCGGGCCTGTAAGGGCGGCGGAGCGCGTCTTCAGCGCGGGGATGCGGAGGCGAAACGAGAGCAGGAGGCCGATCCCCGCTTGCCCTGCGCCTTGTCCTCCGGCTTGTCCTCCGAAGTGCCGCCTCTGCGGGACGAAGGAGGAAGTGCCGCAAGTGCGGGACGAAGCAGGGTCGGCCGATTCGGATTGCGAGGGTTGGTCGCCCGACGGGGTCGGGCTCCTACTTTGGGAAGATGCGGG
>CAYNBQ010000212.1:0-2208 GCA_964395275.1 uncultured Verrucomicrobiota bacterium | reverse complement strand
TGGGCGGCGCTTCGCTTGCCCAGGGCTGACGACCGATGCGCCTTCAGCGCATTTTCGGCCGGTCGTCTTTCGCGTGTCGCATCGTCCCGCAGGGCGGCGCGCGAACAAGAGTAGGAGGCCGATCCGCATCCGCCCTCCGCTCATGGCGATGCGGAACCGACGTCCTTCGGAAGGAGCTCCTCCAGCGTCTCGAACGTCCCCCGCCGGTCGGGATGCATCGCGACGCATTCCTCGAGGTAACGCCGGGTCCGCGCGGCGGCCGCCGCGGTTTCCGGCGATCCCATGGCGTCGAGACATCGTACGATCCCCACCCGGGCCCGCGCCGAGGCCGCGCTGTGCGGTTCGCTGCGGTCGTCGGCCTTGCGATACCAGCCCAGGGCCTCCTCGAACTCCCCGTGCCGGAAGAAGGCCCTGCCGAAGTAGTAGTGGATCGTGTTCCATTCGTCGGCTTCCGACCACTCGGCGTGCCCTTCCTTCATCGGGCCGGTAAGGCTCGCCTGCCACGCGAGGATCTCCCGCTCCAGCCGCCGGTGCCATTCCTCGTTGGGGGTGCCCGCGTAGGGGAACCGGCCGGTGAGGAGGTAGACGGTCACCTTCCACATCATCTCGTCGATCCGGTCCAGGCCGAGTTCGTCCGCGACCTCCCGGTACGACGGCCACGGTCCGTCGGGCGCGCCGGGGGGCCCGGGAATCCGCGGGAGAACCTCCCGGGCGACGGCTTCGGCGAGAACGAAGTGACCGGGCATCGTCGGGTGCAGGTGATCGGTCATCAGGTTCCATCCGATCAGGCCGCCGGGTCCGGCGGCGGCTTCGAAGGCCGCGGGGACGTCGACGTATTGCGCATCGGTCTTCGCGCAGACCTCGCGGATGGTTTCGGTGAAATCGGCGGGCGCGCGGAACGGCAGGGCGTCGAGGTCGCGGGCCCTGCGGTAGGCGGCGCGGGCCTCGTCGATCCGGCCGAGCCGTTCGAGACACCGGGCCTTCCGGTAGACGGCGGCCGCGTAACCGGGATCGATCCGCAGGGCCAGGTTGAAACTCGCCAGTCCTTCGGAGAACCGGCCGGCGGCGACGGCCTCCATGCCGATGGAGAAGAACTCGTCGAACCGGTCGACGGCGTCGGACGGGAGATCGGGCGGATGGACGGAGACGAACGGCGCCAGGTCGCGTTCGTTGCTCACGAGCCCGCAGAGAAGGATCGGGACGCCCTTCCGCCGGGCGGACTCGACGATATCCAGGAGGTTCGCCTCGAAGTTGGCGCGGCAGGCGCGGCGGATCGGGTCGTCGTACGGAATGGATTTCTTCTCGACCACGCGTTCCATGAGCCCGCCCCCGCTTTTCGGACGGAGGAAGGGAATCCCGTTGATCATGTCGGTGAGCATCCGGGCGATCTTCAGCCGGCGCACGGCCAGGTGGGCGAGGATGAGTTTTCGGTTCGTGCCGATCGAGCTTGTCGATCCGGCGCCGTACGCGCCGTAGAACTCGTTGTGTCCGGCATAGACGACAAGCAGGTCCGGCCCGTGTTCCAGGATCTCGTTCGTCCATTCCCGGATGCTGAAGGTGTTGATGGCGGTGACCCCGGCGTTGATCACCTCGATCCGGCGGTCCGGGCGCATCTTCTGCAGGATCACCTCGAGGAAGGCCGGCGCGCATGCGTTGCGCAGGTGGGGATAGCCCTGCACCGTGCTGCCGCCCAGGAAGAAGATGCGGAAGCCGTCCTCCGGTTTCGGATCGATGAACTCCCGCCACTGGACCAGGCCCATGTTCGCGTCGCCGCTCTTCTGCAGGCGGAAGTGGAACCGCCGGTAGGCCTCGGGATTGATTCCCTCGATCCGCGAGCCGTCGTCGCGGGTCAGGCGGGTCACGACGAAGCGCGTGTCCGGACCGTAGTGCGCGACGCGCAGGAGGAGTTCGAGGATCGCCAGGACGACGAAGGCGAACCCGATCAGCAGGAGCCGCTGCCACCAGCGCACGGGCGGGTGGGCGGAAGCCGCGGACGGGGCGGGGAACTCGCGGGATTCGGGATCCATGGAACCGGCATTCTTGGGAAAGGGATCCCGGCGCGCAAGCCGCATCCGCGGGAGCGGTGCGGGGCGGGAAGGGGCGGAACGCGGGCAGAGCAGGCCGATCCCGATGCGGAGCAGGACGTCGCCCATCAGAGCGGCCTGAAGGGCCGCAACTCGTCAGCCCGGGGCAACGCCCCGGGAGATG
>CAYNBQ010000211.1:0-2267 GCA_964395275.1 uncultured Verrucomicrobiota bacterium | reverse complement strand
AAGGACATCCAGATCGTGCTGGCGCCCCAGGCGCAGATCGAGGAGGCGATCTCCCGGTACTACGGCGACGACAGCGAGTCGGTTTCGGAACTGCTCGAAGAGCTGGAGACCTCGCTGGAGACGACCCTGGAGAGCGAGGAAGCCACGGACATCGAGACGCTCGAGGAGATGGCCAGCCAGACGCCGATCATCCGGTTCGTGAACCTCGTCCTCTACCAGGCGGTGCAGGACCGGGCCAGCGACATCCATTTCGAACCCTTCGAGGAGGAGTTCAAGATCCGGTACCGGGTCGACGGCGCCCTCTACGAGATGTCGCCCCCGCCGAAACAGCTCGCCCTGCCGGTGACCTCGCGGATCAAGGTGATGGCGAACCTGAACATCGCCGAACGTCGGGTTCCCCAGGACGGCCGGATCCGGGTGCAGATCGCCGGGCGCGGGATCGACCTGCGCGTCTCGACGCTGCCGACCCAGCACGGGGAAAGCGTCGTGCTGCGCGTGCTGGACCGGGCCGTCGTCGAACTCGATCTCGACAAGATCGGGCTGCCGACGGACCTTTACGAAGAGGTCCGCGAACTCATCGAACGGCCCCACGGCATCATCGTGGTGACCGGCCCGACCGGCTGCGGCAAGACCACGACCCTCTATTCCTGCCTGAAGCAGATCAACCGGATCGGTTCGAAGCTGCTGACGACCGAGGATCCGGTCGAGTACGACGTCGAAGGCATCATGCAGGTTCCGATCAAGGAGGAAATCGGCCTGACCTTCGCGCGCTGTCTGCGGGCCTTCCTGCGGCAGGATCCCGACATCATTATGGTGGGGGAGATCCGCGACCTGGAGACCGCCCAGATCTCCATCCAGGCCTCGCTGACGGGACACCTCGTGCTCTCCACGCTGCACACGAACGACGCGGCCGGGGCGATCACCCGGCTCATCGACATGGGCACGGAACCGTTCCTGATCTCCTCGACCCTGGAGGCGGTGCTCGGACAGCGGCTCCTGCGCCGCATCTGCATGAACTGCCGGGTGGAATACGAGCCGGATCCCTTCCAGCTCCGGGCTCTGGGCCTGAAGGAGGAGGATCTCGAGGGCAAGTCGTTCTACTACGGCCAGGGATGCCAGGAATGCAACGACACGGGCTACCGCGGGCGGATCGGCATCTTCGAACTGCTGCGGATGTCGACCGAGATCCGGGACCTGGTGAACGAACGGGCGCCGACGGCGGTGATCCGCAACAAGGCGATCGAGCAGGGAATGGTCCCGATGCGCCAGGACGGCCTGCGGAAGGTCTTCGACGGGATCACGACCGTGGAAGAAGTGCTCAAGTACACCTGACCGGGGCGCGCCATGGAGAGCGACATCCAGGGGACCGGCGGAAGGATCGCCGCGGGGGGATCCCTCGACGAATCGCCGGAATCCGCTAGGATGTTTTCCGGACAACGGGTGTTCGTGCGGCGAAACCGCTCCACGCACCCGCCGAAGCGGCGCCGCACGGGCGGCGGGCGAGGGAGGTGAGCGCGATGCCGAAGTTCGACTACGTGGCGCTCGACGCCAACGGGAGCGAGGCCAGCGGAGTTCTCGAGGCCGAGAACACCGTTGCGGCGATCAACCAGCTCAAGGAGCAGGGATTCTTCCCGACGTCCGTCACCGAGGTCGGCAAGGCGAAGAAGGGCAGGGCCCGCGCCAAAGGCAGGGGGCTCAACATCGAGCTGAACTTCCTCGGCGGCGGGAAGGTGAAATCGAAAGTGCTCACCGCCTTCACGCGGCAGCTCGCCACGCTGATCGACGCCGGCCTGCCGCTGCTTCGGGGCCTGATGGTCCTCGAGAAGCAGGAGAAGAACCCGGTTCTCAAGCGCATCATCGCCGAATGCGCCGACGCCGTCCAGGGCGGCGCCACCTTCTCGGAGGCCCTGGCGCAGCATCCGAAGGTCTTCGACAAGCTCTTCGTCAACATGGTCAAGGCCGGCGAGATCGGCGGCGTGCTGGAGATCGTCCTGACCCGCCTGGCGGAGTTCAAGGAAAAGGCCCAGCAGATCCGCGGCAAGGTCAAGTCGGCGATGATCTACCCGGTCATCGTCCTGACCCTGGCCTTCGCGATCCTGGCGGGCCTGATGATCTTCATCGTGCCGAAGTTCAAGGAGATCTTCGAAGACCTCCTGGAAGGCAAGCCGATGCCGGGACTGACCCTGTTCGTGATGAAGGTCAGCGACATCGTCCGGTACAACATCCTGATGGTGTTCGTCGTCGTCGTGGCGATCGTCATCGTCGTC
>CAYNBQ010000210.1:0-2296 GCA_964395275.1 uncultured Verrucomicrobiota bacterium | reverse complement strand
ATCGGCCTCCTGCGGCCGGCGAACCGGCGCGTTGCGAAACGGCCGGCGGAAGCGGAGAATGGCGCCCGTTGCAGGAGAGTTCAGGAAGGGGAAGAGAGGGAGTATCCGATGAAGAGGGTGATCATGATGATGGCCGCGGGAGCGATGTTCGTTTCGGGCGCGCGGGCTGCGTCGGCGCCGCCGAAGGAGCCCTTCAGGGTGCCGGTGGTGGTCGTGAAGTTCTTTCCGGTGAAGGACGGGCGGATCGATCCGGAGGCCACCGGCGGTTACAACCAGCCGCTGGACGAGGTGCAGGCGCTGACCGACAAAATCACGAAGACGACGATCCACGCCATGGAGGAGGGCTCCCGGTACCACGGCTACCGGGACGCGAATGCGGAACCGAGTCTCGATTACGAGGTGGTGAAGGTCTACGAGTTCCTCGAACCGACGCCCCGGACGATGAAGGGCAAGCAGCCCATGCCCGATTACAACGAGATCATGCGGAAGATCGACGGGCGCCGCTGGGTCGAGGAGAAGGGGGTCAAGGAGATCTGGATCTTCAGCTACCACAGCGAGGTGATCGGGCTGTGGGAATCGAACATGTCGGGACCGTGGGGAGACATCAGCAACAGCGACCGCGACGAGAAGGATCTCCCCGTCTATTCGCGGACGTACACGGTCTACACGTACAACTACGGCCGGGGTCCGTCGGAGGCGATGGAGAACCACATCCACCAGATCGAGCACGTCCTGAACTACGTCGACGGCCGGGACGACACGGATCCGAAGGAGTGGGACAAGCTGCTCTTCTGGGGGAAATTCGTGGGCAGCGACGCCTCGCACAAGCTGATCCCGACGAAGGAGGGGTTCTACCGCTGCGGCTGGGCTCATTACCCGCCGAACGGGGAGAGCGACTACGACTGGAAGAATCCGCGGACCGTCCTGTCGGACATCGAGGACTGGCGACCCGACGGCAGCGGCGAAAAGAAGCCGGTGAACGCGAAGCTGTGGGACGGCGACAGCTACAAGTGGTTCATCTACTGGATGCAGAGCATCCCGGGCAAGGACAACGGCCTGACCTGGCAGGGAAAGAAACTGCGGAACTGGTGGGTTTTCATCGGCGAATTCGACTACGCGATGAAGAACGGATGGAAACTCACGGAATAGGCCGCCGCAGCGGAATCGGCGCGAAGCGAGGAGGGAGATCATGAGACGGATTACGGTTCATCCCGGCTTCAACCCGCTCTCCAGCGCCTATTTCCTCCAGGGACTCAACCTGATCGACGGCGTTCGGCTGCGGTATTCGTCGAAACCGTTTCCCGAGGAATTCTCGCGGGCGCGGATCGACGCCGATTTCTCGTACCTTTTCCTCATCGACGATTCGACGGGAAAACGCATCGTTGTCGACCCGTTCGATTCGCCGCGATGGTACGACGCGGCAATGGCGTGGTGCGACGTCTACGGGAAGGTGAACATCGATCCCGAACGGGAAACGGATCCCGGCATCGCCTCGAAGCTCGTGCCGGCGGCGCCTCACTTCCCGGTGCGGCATGAATCCTCCTTCGCGTTTGCGCGGCGCGTCCTGACGAAGCGCATTCCGGATTCGGTGACGAAGATCCAGCTCAAGGCCCAGTTGTGGAAGATGCCTCGGTACCGCGTGCGGCTCTCGGATTACGAGCCGGGCCGGATCGACGGACGCAGGGTGTGGTTCGAGAGCATGTATTACAGGAAGGAGCGGGAGTGCAACGAGCTGCGGGCGGCCTTCATGCGGGCCTGCCGCGAACATCCGAACGTGGTTTTCGAGGGCGGCTTTCGAAAGCGGGGAGGGGTCGACATCCCGGCCGACCTGGCCGTGGACATGATGCAGCTCAAGAACATCGACTACGTACGTTGGGTTCAGAGAAATCTGTTCGTCTTCAACAATCCCTCCTGCATGGATGCGTACACGTGGCGTCTGGGGGAATACCTCGCCCTCGGAAAGGCGATCATCTCGACTCCGCCGAAACGCCTGCTGATTGCGCCTCTGGAGCACGGCGTGCACGCGCACATCGTGGAACCGACGCCCGAGGCGATCCGGGAGGGCGTGAATCGTCTCGCTTCGGACGAGCCCTACCGCAGACGGCTCGAGACGAACGCCCGCGCCTATTTCGAGACCTTCTGCCACCCGAAAGTCATGCTGCAGCGCCTTCTCGATCATGCCGCGTAGGGGGAAAGCGCGCGGAGCACCTGCAGAAGCGAGGGACGCCGGTCCTCTGCGGGCGGACGGGCAAGGATTTACCGCAACGAACCCGGAAGGACGGAACGTGATGCGATC
>CAYNBQ010000209.1:0-2396 GCA_964395275.1 uncultured Verrucomicrobiota bacterium | reverse complement strand
CAGAGTAGGAGGCCGATCCCGACTCGCCCTTCGAAGTCCCGCCCGCCGGGCGGGACGAAGTAGGGTCGGCCGATCCCTTCAACCTGCGCAGGCCGACCCGTGGCGCCGCCCCGCCCCATCTCCGTATTTTTCGCGGGCCCTGATTTCGGGGTTGACCTTTCACCTCCCTCTTCCCACAGTAGGCGTCGGTTCGGAGCCGGCTGCCCGGATCCTCCCCGACTGCGTTGTTCGCGGATCGCGGAAGGATCCGGACGGAACGGGTCTGGCGCGCGGACGCGGGAAAGCGTCGGCTCCGGAACCGGGATCGATCCCAAAACCAAGAGGAGGTGAGTGTATGAGGAAAGCACTCGTCATCATGATGGCCGCAGCCTTCGTCTGCGCCGTCGTCCCGGCCCACGGGCTCATCGAACTCGTCAGCAACGGCGGGTTCGAGGACGGGTTCACGAACTGGACCCATTCGGGCGGCGCGCAAATCATCGGCCCCGGATGGTTCGCCGGCGCGGGCCCGCACAGCGGCGACAACGCGCTCGGCGCCGCCAGCAACTGGGGTGTCTCCTCGGATACGCTGGAACAGGCGATCAACCTCGCCCCCGGCGACTACGACCTGACCCTTTCGGTCTGGGCGTGGGTCTGGGACAACTCCAACGACTGGGGCTTCGACAGCAAGGTCAGCGCCCAGCTGTGGGTCGACGGCGCGAATGTCGCCCAGGCGGCCTACAGCTCGATGCCGGACACCAATCCGCAGCAGGTCTACACGAACGTCGTGACGACCTGGTCGGGAACGGTGACCTCCAACGTGGCCGTGAAGGTGAACATCGTTGGACACGGCATGGGCGGCGGCGGCTGGGGCGTCGCGGCGGCGGACGACGTTTCGCTGACGATGGTGCCCGAGCCGATGACGCTGGCCCTGCTCGGCGCGGGCCTTCTCGGGTTCCTGCGCCGCCGGCGCTGATTCCCGGACGGGTTGCAGCATCGTAGAAGAGGCGGATGTCCCCCTCGCGGGGGCGTCCGCCTTTTCTGCTTCCGGGGGGACGGTGCCGGACTCCCTCGGGATGTTGCAGAGCAGGAGGCCGATCCGGATGCGGGGCGGTGCGGATCGTCCCGCGGGGCGGGACTGCTACTTTGAGTTGTCGGCGGGGCGTAGAGTAGGAGGCCGATCCCTTCGACCCGCAAAGGGCGACTTGTGAGGGCCGAACGCCCTGTTCCGCACGGACCCGCGAAGGGCGACTCTCCGAAAATGCGCTGAAGGCGCATCGGTCGTCAGCCCGGGGCAACGCCCCGGGGATGACGATCCCAAGCGGTCTCCTCCGCGCTGAAGGCGCGGCACTCTCCCCCTCGTTGGAGCGGCGCGCCTTCAGCGCGCGCACGGAAGGGTGTGGCCGCATGACCCGGGGCGTTGCCCCGGGCTATCGGGTTGCGGCCCTTCAGGCCGCGTTTTGCGGAATCGCCCCGCAGGCGCGGGGCTCCTGCTTTGGGGTGACGGAACGGCGGGATCGGGGATTTTTCTGCGAGAAAATTCCTGGAATTTTCCGTTTCGGGTTGACTCCGTGGATCCCGCCGGTGATCATGGACTCCGCTTGATCAAGCGCATGTCGCCTCTGGGCGACGAAGGGAGGTTGTATGAAGTTCTGTGGAATCTTGGTGGCAGTCCTGATGGTCTTTGTCGGCTCGGCCCAGGCGAACTTGCTGGTCAACGCTGGGTTCGAGAGCGGAGTCACGGCCGACTGGCAGTCGACGCCGAAAGCTTGGGAGATCAACAGCACCATCTGGGGTCCCCCGGGCCCGGTCGAAGGCAGCAACTACGGCACGATCCAGACCGGCGGAAACAACCGGAATCCGTACATGGTGTACCAGACGGTGACGGTTCCTGCCGACACGACGTCGATCTATTACAGCGGCTATTACGCCGGTGGTCAGGCTGCGGTGTCGGCGGATGTCGGCGTCTGGGTCTATGACGGCGCCGGAATCGGCGGGACCGAACTGGCCAGCGACACCCGGTTCCTCAACGATCAGGGCCTCGGCTGGACCGAATTCAACCTGCACGTGGCCGCCCCGGCCGGAGGGTTCTCGGGCGACCAGGTGACGGTGGCCTTCGGCTGGCAGAACATGAGCTCTGGCTGGAGCAACGGAAGCGCATGCCATGCGGACGCGCTGGATGTGACGGCCGTTCCGGAGCCGGCGTCGATGACGCTGCTGGGGCTGGCCGGACTGGCGCTGCTGCGCCGTCGTCGGGGCTGATCGCCCACAGGCTGCAACCAAACCAAACGAAGAGGTACGGGCGTTCCCGCACGGGGGCGCCCGTCCCTTTTTCGGGGGGAGCAGAGCAGGAGGCCGATTCCAATGCCGGCCGTCCTTCGCGTGCTGGATCGCCCGACAGGGGTCGGGCTCCTACTTTG
>CAYNBQ010000208.1:0-2410 GCA_964395275.1 uncultured Verrucomicrobiota bacterium | reverse complement strand
CGGGAACCCGGCCGGACCTCGCGCGCGATCCGCGAGGCCATGTTCCGATCGACCAGGAACGACTGGCCCAGCCGCCGGGAGGGCCGGATCCCGAGGGATCGCAGGACTTCGCGGGGACGGTCCCCCGCCGGCGGGGCGCCGTTCATCGGCCCGTCAGGCGCAGGGCCCAGCGGAACGCGGAGATCATGCTGTCGGGCCGCGCCTTCCCCCTGCCGGCGATGTCGAAGGCCGTGCCGTGGTCCGGCGAGGTCCGGACGATCGGCAAACCCAGCGTGATGTTCACCCCCTCGTGGAAAGCGAGCATCTTCAGGGGAATCAGCCCCTGGTCGTGGTACATGCAGACGACGACGTCCCAGAGACCCTCGCGGGCCTGGTGAAAGAGGGCGTCCGCCGGGATCGGGCCGGCGGCCTTTTTGCCCGCGGCCGCCGCGGCCGCGATCGCCGGCGCGATGATCTCCGCCTCCTCGGAACCGAACATCCCCCCGTCGCCCGCGTGAGGGTTCAGGGCCGCCACGGCGATCCGGGGTTCCTGCCGGCCGATCCTCCTCGCGAAATCGTGGGCGTGACCGATCGCCCGGACGATCTCCTCCGTCCGGAGAACGTCCGCAACCGACCGCAACGCGACGTGACGGGTCACGGGCAGCACCGCCAGCGGACCGCCGACCAGCAGCATGGCGAAATCGGGAACGCCGCAGAGATCGGCCAGGAACTCGGTCTGCCCCGGGTGCCGGAACCCGGCCGAGCGAAGGGTCTCCTTGGAAACCGGACCGGTCACCACGGCATCGACCCTCTTTTCGAGGGCGAGTCCGGCGGCGGCCTCCAGCCACCGGTATGCCGCCCGTCCCGTCTCGGCCGAGGGGCGCCCCGGTTCGGGCGCCGACCGCGCTCCCGCGTCCCGGAGAACGACCCGGTTCGGCAGCGAATCGTCACGCGCGGGAACCTCGTCGACCCTCGTCGGCGGATCGAGGCCGGCGCGACGGAAATCCCGGGCGGCCAGGTCGGGATCGCCCACGAGAACCATCTCGATCCCTGGCAGGGCGGCCGCGGCGGCGGCGACCAGTTCCGGACCGATCCCGGCGGGGTCTCCCATGCTGACGGCGATGCGCGGTGTGCGGGTCATGGCATTCTCTTTCCGGGTGCGAACAGCATAGGGGTTGCGGTCCGTCTTTTCACGGGAGGAGTCGGCCGGCGGCGGCAGGAATCGCCGCAAACGGGGGATGAATTCCCCCCTCCCGACCTTCGGTGCGGAAACGAGACGTCAGCGCAGATCGGTGATCCGAACGTAGGCCCGTTTCCGGATCGAATCGATCCACTCGCGATGGAGCCGGTTCTGCTCCTCGATCGTCAGTTTCTTCTCGATGTCTTCCCGGACGTCGTCGAGGGGGATCTCGCCGCCTTCGCGGCGTTCCTCGACGTGGACGAAGAAGACCACGTCGCCCACGTCCACCGGGCCCGCCGTCTTCCCCGTCTCGGTGGAAGCCGCCGCCTCGTCGAGTTCCGGGCGGAGGGTTCCCGGTTCGATCCAGCCCCAGTCGCGCACCCGGGCGAGATCGGATTCCTTGGCGATCGATTCGGCGACCGTTCCGAAATCGCCGCCGGCGTCCAGTTCCGCGCGGACCTTTTCGATCAGGGCGTCCGCTTCCGCGGCCTTGTCTTCGGGACGCCGGATCTGCAGGGTCCGCACGTGGAAGGCGGGTTCCAGGCGGAACTCGTCGGCATGGTCCCGGTAGTATTCCTCGATCTTCTTGGGGGAGACGAAGATCTGGTCGTCGATCATCTTGCGGCGCATCAGTTGGACGATGATCCGCTGGCGCATCTCCTCGCGAAACTGGTCGTAGGTCCGCCCCCGCAGGCGAAGGCTCTCCCGCAGGGCGCTGGAATCCCCGTCGAAATCCTGTTCGACGATCCGGCGGATCTCGTCGTCGATGACCTTTTCGGGGATCGTGTACTCCTGCTGATCGAAGTCCCAGACGATCAGGGCGCGTTCGACGAGCTGGTTCACGGCGTCCTGCCACAGTTCGCGGATCCGTTTCTCGAGTTCGGGGCCGCTGTAGCGTTTGCGCAGTTCCGCCTCCATCGGCATCGCCATGGCCCGGACCTCGGAAAGGGTGATGATCCGGTCGTTCACCTGGGCGGCGACGCTGTCGACCGTGAGGGCGTCGCCGGCGCCGCGGGCGTCGGCCGCGGCGAGAAGGCCGGCGACCGGGAGCCAGAGGAACCAGTGGGGGGAAAGGCGGGTCCGTTTCATACGGGGAATCACGTTGCGTTCTGAACCCCCCGCCGTCAACCCCGATCCGATCCGCGATGCTTATCTTCGACAACTCCCTGCAAACGAAGAAGTTACGGGTTTTTTCGCCGCAGGTTCACAGATCAAGTGCAACGTTTTGGTAGAAGACTTCATTGGGGGTGA
>CAYNBQ010000207.1:0-2544 GCA_964395275.1 uncultured Verrucomicrobiota bacterium | reverse complement strand
ACGAGTTCCGACGGCACCACGTACCGGCCGGAATTCACCTTCCGGTTCGAGGCGGACGGGCGGCCGGTCGAGACGACCGGCTATTCCATCCTGGAGGATTTCAGCTCTTCGGGAAGGAAACGCCACGAACGCGTGCTGGCGCGGTTCGAGGTCGGAAAGCGGTATCCCTGCTGGTACGACCCGGAGAACCCCCGGCGGGCGGTCCTCACGCGTCGCCTGCCCCTGGGGGCCGTGTCGCTGATGAGCGTCCTCGGACTGGTCTTCGCCGGCGTGGGGGGAGGCATGATGCTGGGGGCGGCGGGAAAGCTCCCCCGCCGTCGGAAGACCTTCCGCTGGGGCGTTGCGGACGTTCGAGGGGCTCTGCCGGCACCCCCGGGAAGGGTCCTGCCTCCGGGGCCGATGCGCCGGATCCGTCCCCGGATCGCTCCCGTGGCCAAGGGGGCGATCCTCCTCGGCGTTGCCGTCTTCTGGAACGGCATCGTCTCGGTCTTCCTGGTGGAGATCGTCCGCACCTGGCAGCGGGGCGGACATCCGTGGGTCCGGATGATCTTTCTCGTCCCGTTCGTGCTGGTCGGCTTGCTCCTGGTCGTTCTCGCCGTTCATGAATTTCTTGCCGCGGGCCGATACCGTCGGCTCGTTCTGCGGGGCGATCGGGACGTCGTCCATCCGGGGGAGACCCTTTCGCTGCGCGTGCGGCTCCCCGGAAGGTTCGACGTGGTCCGATGGACGGCGGACCTGTGCTGCAAGGAGGAGGTGCAATACACCCGGGGGACCCGGACCTCGCGCACGGATCGGTTGGTCTTCGAGCGGAGGATCGACGAAGCGGAAAACATCCGGGTCTCTCCTTCCCGGCCGCTGGACCGGGCCTTTTCGGCCGAGATCCCGGCCCGGGCGATGCACTCGTTCAAGGCCTCCAACAACTGGATCCGATGGTCGATCGTGTTGAAGGCCGAGGTGCCCGGCTGGCCCGATCTGGAGCAGGAGTTCCCCATCCTCGTCTATCCCCGGGAGGTGCGGGATGCCGCCTGAAGTCGATCTGCGTCTGGATCGCGATCCGCCGGACTACGCGCCGGGAGATCGGCTCGTCCTCTGGTTCCGGTTGGATCCCCGCAGACAGGAGCTGGACCATGCCTGGATCGAGATCGGATGGGAAACCACCGGTCTGGGCGACCAGGACAGCCTCGCCATCCTGCAGGAGGATCTCATCGAGGGTCGCGCGTTCCCCGCGGAGATCGAATCGGTGCGGGAAACGGTGCTCCCCTTCGCTCCCTACAGCTATGCGGGCGAGATCCTCAAGATCCACTGGGTGGCCCGCATCGTCGCCGTTCCGAAGAAGGGGGAACCGGTTTCCATGGAACAGGCGTTCCGAGTCGGGTCTCCCGAGTGGCTGGGGTCCGATGACGATTCCCACGCGCAACGGCCGGTCGGGTGAATCGAGGCCCGCGGGGATTCTCTCCCCCTGGTGCGCGCCCGATCGGTACCGCCGCGCCGGGATCCGCGACAATCCCTTCCGCCGGCAGATGTTCGATTCGGGGGGATTCCCCTGGATCCGGATCGACGGTCCGCCCCTGGAAGATCTTCTGGCCTTCTGCCGGGAGCATCGGGTCGTCGAAATCCGCGGGCCGCACGGATCCGGGAAAAGCCGCCTGTTGCGGGAACTGCACGACGGATTCGCCGCCGAAAGACGCTGTCGCCTCCTGCAGATCCGTTCGGGCCGCTGGATTCCGAAGGTCCTGTCGGCTCCGGGGATCTACTGGTTTCTGGACGGCGCCGAGAGGGTGACCGGGATGGAACGGGGATTCCTTCGCCGGATCCTGCGGTCGAACCGGATCCGGGCGGTGATCACGCTGCACGACGGCATGGGGTTTCCCGTCCTGCCGAGGGAACCGGTTTCGGAGGATCTCTTCGTGCGCATCGCCCGCGAGGCCCTGCGCCGGGAATCGGCGCCGGCGGGGATACTCGGCGAGCCGGCGATCCGGGCCGCCTGGCGGGATGCGGACGGATCGATCCGCACCGGGCTGGAGATTCTCCACGACCTCTTCGAACGCCGCCTCAGGAAAACGGGGACAGGTCCATTTTATACGGCTTGACGCGATCGGCCCGCCCGGAAGGCGCGCCCCTTCAGGAGAGGCCCTCGACCAGGTGACGCGCGTCCAGGCCCTCTCCGGTCACCCGCCGCAGAAGATCCTCCCAGGGGAGGCTTCGGCCGAACCGGAAGATCCGATCGGTCAGCCAGCGGCCGAACGCCGGATCGTCGACGAGATTGCCCCCGGGGATTTCGCGGAGCGCGGCCCGTTCGAGTTGCGCGGCGATCATCTCCCCGAGGAGATAGTTCTGGTAGTAGGCGGGGTAGTTGACGATGTGGGTCTTGCCGGCCCAGTCGGGGGCGTCGCGTCCCGGGGGGCGGTGGATTCCCTGGAGACGTTCCACGAGCTCCCACCAGAGGCCGTTTCGATCCCGCTCCGGATCTTCGTAGAGGGCGCGTTCGAATCGGCAGACGACCAGCGCCCATCGGATGAAGACGAGAAGTTCCCGGGATCGTCG
>CAYNBQ010000206.1:0-2681 GCA_964395275.1 uncultured Verrucomicrobiota bacterium | reverse complement strand
TCCGGGGAAACGCAGCAGGATTCCCGTCTTGGCGGCGAACCCCTCTCCTCCCGCCGGCGGCACCGGGACCACCCCCACCCGGCCCGATTCGTAGGGCAACGCGGACGCGGGCGGCTCCTCGCCGTGCAGGGGGGCGACATGCCGGACCGGTCCGAAGGCCTCCGCCAGCCGATCCAGTTCGCGGACCGTCGGCCCCCATCCGACGAGCCGCCCGTCGGGCCGGCGGTAGTGCGGCGTATGGGAAACGACGAGGATCCTCATCGTTCCGCTCGATCGTCGATGATTTCCCGGAAGATCGCGTCGTACCGTGCGCAGCGGGCTTCCCATGTGCACTCGGCCGCGGCGCGGCGTCGGGCCTCGATCCCCGCGCGCCGGATCCGTTCCGGATCGGCGAGAAGCCGTCTCAACATCTCCGCGAGGGCCTCGGGATCCTCCGGGGGGACCACCCATCCCGTGACACCGTCGACCACCGTTTCCGGGAGGCCCCCGTGACGGCTGACGATCGCGGGGGTTCCGCAGAGCGCGGCCTCGATTACGACGATTCCGTAGCCTTCGACGTCGCCGTCCTGCGAGGGCCGGCTCGTCAGCACGAACAGATCCGCCGCCGAGTACCACCGGGAAAGTTCTCCGGCGGCCAGCGGTCCGGGAATCTTCACGCGATCTTCCACTCCGAGCGAACGGGCGATCTCCCGCAGTTCTTCGCCCTCGGCGGGGAGTCCCCCGGCCACGTAGAGAAGACGGGGCTGTTCCGCGGCGATCCGGGCCAGGGCCCGCACCACGATGTCCTGTCCCTTCCTCGCGCAGATGCGCCCGACCGTCAGCAGCACCCGGAATCCTTCCAGTCCGCGTTCGGCGCGCCAGCCGGGTTCCGCCGCGACCGGACGGAGCGTTTCGCCGTCGGCGCCGTTGGGGACGACCTCGATTCTTCCCGGGCTCCGCCCCGTCTTCTCCGCCTGTTGCGCCGTATACCGGCTGACCGCCACCAGCAGCCGTGCCCTGCGGCAGTTTGCGGCGAACCAACGCCCGCGAAGCCCCTGCAGGCCCGTGAACTCCTTGCCGTGGCCGACGACGACGTGGGGAATCCCCAGCATGCACGCCGCGGATCCTCCGAAGAGCGCCGGGCCCGTTCCGCTGGAAACCAGCAGCGCCGGCCGGCGATCCCGGGCGGCGCGGCGGATCGTCGAACGCCACCGCAGCAGTCTCGCCGGCAGCGGTCCTTTCCGCTCGAGGAGAACGAACTCGTACGGCTGATCCCGCACGAACTCGTCGGCCTCGTCCCCGGGAACGTAATCCTGCGGCGCCGCAACGGCGACCCGCCATCCGCGCCTCGCCAGTCCCCGCGCGATGTGGTGGGCATGGTTCCCGATGCCGCCGGGCCCCGGCGGAAACTCGCTCGACACAAGAAAAAGACCGGGGTCGCTCATTCCGCAGGTCTTTCTCCGGGCGGATCCGCGGCGTCGGCCGGCAGTTCCGGGATCGTCGGATGCTGTGCCAGCAACTCGTCCGATTTCAGGAAGGATCGTCGCACCTCCCTTCCCGAGCGCCACCAGGTCGCCAGGCCGAGAAGAGCCCTCAGAAGGCGCCGGACCCGGGATCCCTCGTCGGCCCCCAGGGCCGAGAAGCGGGCGATCCGGATCGCCTCCGCCACGGATTCCTCGGGGAAGTAGCGGCGCCAGACGTAGATCTGCGTCGGGGAAGGAAGGTGCCGTCGGAAAAGGCTTCGCCGGCTCTGCGCGCGGGTGACCACCCGCGCCCCGTGCGCGCGCAGGCCCCCGCGCGGGGCGTGGTAATGAAGAATCCGCGCGTAGGGGTTGAGATAGAGAAGCGCCCCGGAGAGATGAAGCCGCATCCCGAGATCCAGGTCGGCCCGGTCGCCGCGTTCGAAGGCCATGTCGAAGAGTCCGCTTCCGGCCAGGGATCGGCGCCGCAGAAGCGCGTTGTTCGTCGGGAAAACGTCGGCCACCCGCGGCGTGCGGAACGACGGCGGGATCTCCCCCGCCCCGACCTCCTCGGCGACTCCGCAGGATGCGTCGGCCCCCGTCGCCAGCAGACACGCGATGTGCCGCCGCAACAAATCCTCCGGCATCTCAATGTCGTCGTCGAGGAAGAGAATGTATTCTCCTTGACTCAACCTCAACCCCGCGTTGCGCGAACTGCATTGTCCGGCGACGTCGCGTTCGATTACGCGCAGCGGGATCCCGCCGACCTTTTCCGGCCATTCACGGCGCCTGCGTTCAGGCGCCGTCTGGTCGATGCAGACGATCTCCAGCGGGCGGATGTCCTGTCGGGCGATTCCCTGCAACGTGCGGTCGAGGTACTCGTATCGATCGAGCGTCGGCAGCAGGACGGTGACCTTTCCGTTCCAGCACGCGGGATCGACCGACGCACGGAATCCGTCCCGGAAGGGGTTTTCGAAGGGATCGCTGCGACCGACGGATCGGGATTCCTCCAGCAGACGCCGCAGGCGCCGCGCGGGAACGATCCCCGTCCGCAGTCCCCGCCAGACCGCCCAGTGAAACCATTTTCCCGGGAAGAAACGCCGCAGAAATCGAAACTCGTCTTCGAGCGGCAGATCCATGCGGCGCTCCGCGGCCGGGTCGCTTCTCTCCCGCCCGGGCAGACGTCGGAGAATGTAGCCCGCCTGCAGAAGCCGCCATCCGAGGTCCAGCGATTCCCCGGCC
>CAYNBQ010000205.1:0-2685 GCA_964395275.1 uncultured Verrucomicrobiota bacterium | reverse complement strand
AAGAGGGGATCGCCGACGACACGATCGTCATCTACACCTCGGACCAGGGCTTCTTTCTCGGGGACCACGGCTGGTACGACAAACGGTTCATGTACGAGGAATCCCTCCGCATGCCCTTCATCATCCGCTATCCGCGCGAGATCCAGCCGGGCGCCGTGAACTCCGACATCATTCTGAACGTCGATTTCGCGCCCACATTCCTCGATTTCGCCGACATCGACCCGCCCGAGGCGATGCAGGGGTCGTCCTTCCGACCGCTCCTCGGAGGGCGGCGTCCCGAAGGCTGGCAGGAGTCCCTTTACTACCGGTACTGGATGCATCTCGCCCACCACTATGTCTACGCGCACTACGGCGTGCGGACGCTCCGGTACAAGCTGATCTACTACTACGGCGAGGCCTTGGGACAGATCGGCGCCGTGGACGAATCCAAGGAACCCGAGTGGGAACTGTTCGATCTGGAAAAGGATCCCCACGAGATGCACAGCGTGTACCACGATCCCGCCTACGCCGAGGTCGTTCGGCAACTGAAGGACGAACTCCATCGGTTGCAGGCCGAGGTGGGGGACGAGCCGTGCGAGGAGTGCGGCTGAGATCGGGGTTCCGGACGCGTTGCGCGAGGTTTCTTTTCCGGGCGGGAGCCCGTGTCGACGGACGGGCTTGATCCGATTCCTGAACCGGGCGAGGTTTCAGGGCCGCGTCAGCGGCTGAAGGAGGTTCTCGCATGGTCTGGTCGCCCGCACAGGATCGATACGAAACCATGGAATACCGCCGTTGCGGACGCAGCGGGCTTCATCTGCCCGCGATCTCCCTGGGGCTCTGGCACAACTTCGGCGGCGTGGACGTCTTCGAGAACGCCCGGGCCATGATCCGCCGGGCCTTCGATCTGGGGATCACGCATTTCGATCTCGCCAACAACTACGGTCCGCCCCCCGGGTCCGCCGAGGAAACCTTCGGCAGGGTTCTCCGCAAGGATCTGGCCGCGCACCGCGACGAACTCGTGGTTTCCACCAAGGCCGGGTACAGGATGTGGGACGGGCCCTACGGCGAGTGGGGAAGCCGGAAATACCTGGTCTCAAGTCTCGATCAGAGCCTCCGGCGGCTCGGCGTCGATTACGTCGACATCTTCTACCACCATCGCCCGGACCCGGATACTCCGCTGGAAGAGACCATGGCGGCGCTGGACCACGTCGTTCGCCGGGGCAAGGCCCTCTACGCGGGGATCTCCTCCTACGACGCCGAACGCACCCGCGACGCCGCCCGGATCCTCCGCGAACTCGGCACGCCGTGCCTCATTCATCAGCCCGCGTACAACCTTCTCGATCGATGGATCGAGAAGGGCTTGACGGACGTCCTCCGCGCCGAGGGCATCGGGTGCATCGCCTTCTGCCCCCTTGCCCAGGGGTTGCTGACCCGCCGCTATCTGGACGGGATCCCCGCGGACTCCCGGGCCGCGCGTCCCACCGGGTTCCTCCGGAAGGAGAATGTGGACGAGACGGCCGTCCGGAGGGCGCGCGCCCTCGATGAGATCGCCCGCCGCCGCGGACAGACCCTCGCCCAGATGGCCCTGGCCTGGGTCCTCCGGCTGCCGGAGATGACCTCGGCCCTGATCGGCGCCAGCCGCGTTTCCCAGATCGAGGAAAACGTCGGCGCCCTCGACGCGGCGCCCTTCTCCGAGGAGGAACTCCGCGAGATCGACGCGGCCGTGAACTCCTGATCCACCGGCGCCCGCTGGCGTCCCGCCCGCACGCGTGCGAGATTGCATCGCCGGAACCCGTCAGGGGTCCGGGAAAGGTCCTGCATCATGCAATCATCGATTCCTGCCGCGCTTTCGCGTTGGAAATGGATGGGGCTTCTCGTGATTTCGACTGCGTCGGCGGGGTGTCACCCCCCGGGAACGGTCGAGAAGAACGAGCCGGGGAAGCGCCCCGCACGGCCGGTGCGGCAGCGGGAGGGAGACGCCGTGAGAGAAAATCTGGTCCGGAGCGACGAGGAATGGCAGCGGATCCTGACGCCGGAGCAGTACGAGGTGCTGCGGAAGGGCGGCACCGAACCCCGGTTCACCGAACGACGCGACGGGCATCCGGGCGAAGGGATCTACTCCTGTGCCGGGTGCGGTCGACATCTCTTCGCTTCGTCCGCGAAATACGATTCGGGTTCCGGATGGCCGAGTTTCTTCGAACCCGTCGATCCGTCCGCGATCGAGACGCGTCGCGACACCCGGGCGGGCATGGTCCGCACCGAAGTTCTCTGCAGCCGGTGCGGCGGACACCTGGGTCATGTCTTCGACGACGGCCCGCCCCCGACCGGATTGCGCTACTGCATCAACAGCGTCGCGCTGCGTTTCGTGCCCGCGGATGCCCCGGATTCCAACGGCCGCTGACCCCGATTCGCCTCCACGGAGCCGCCGTTTCGAGAACCGGCCGAGTCTCCCCTCGGGCGCGTCCAATGCATTCCGATGCGGTGCACGGGATCCCCGTCCGCGCGGGACGCGCCCTTCCGGAACCCGTCGTGTGCGCGTTAGACGGCGATTTTTGCCCCGAAATCGGCGTTCTAAGGGCTTCCTGCGGGGCAGGAATCGTCGTAAGTCCCGCGGCGGAGCCGGGTTGTCGATGGTTAGCATCGGCGATTGAAGCCTGGGATTTGGAGAAGATCGGGCTCTACACGGACGATCCTCCCGCGGGGGAT
>CAYNBQ010000204.1:0-2738 GCA_964395275.1 uncultured Verrucomicrobiota bacterium | reverse complement strand
CCCCTCCGCGTCGGCCGCGTCTGCTATACTCCGCATCACACGACGAACGCCCGGCCTCGGGCCCCGGAGATCCCCGCATGACGATTCCCATTCGCATCGCCCGACCGACCGTCCGCTTCCTGCTGGCGGCATTCGCCTTGACATTCCCCGGCGCCGGCGCCGCGGCCGCCGTCACGTTCCCCCGCGAATTCGCGCCGCACCAGGGGATGGTGGCCGCCCCCGAACGTCCCTTCCGCCGGGAGATCTGTCTCAACGGACTCTGGCGTTTCCAGCCCGTGCCCGTGCCGGAAAACGCACCGATGCCGCCCCCCCTGCCCGATCCCGTCGACGACGCCTGGGAGGAAACCCCGATCCGGATCCCCTCCCCGTGGAACGTCAACGCCTTCTCTCCCGGCGCGGACACGGCCTACCGCTGTTTCCCCGCGTACCCCGAGTCGTGGGAGACCGTGAAGATGGGTTGGCTCCGCCGGTCGTTCCGCGTTCCCGCACGGTGGAAGGGAAAGCGCGTCCTGCTGCGATTCGAGGCCGTGCTGGGACCGTGCGAGGTGCGCGTGAACGGAAAGAAGGTCGCCGAGAACTTCGACGGATTCCTTCCCTTCGAAGCCGATATCACGGAGGCGATCCGCTGGAAGGACGACAACGACCTGCTCGTCGGCGTGCGAAAACCCGAGCTGTTCGACGTGAAAGGCAGGCGCGGGCATATGCCGTACCCGAGCGGCTCGTTCTGGGGTTTCCGGATGGTCGGGATCTGGCAGGACGTCTTCCTTCTGGCCGTGCCCCCGGTTCGCTGCGCCGACGTTCTGGTGCAGCCGCGGGTCGACGAGGATCTCCTCGCGGCGGCGGTGACGGTCCGAAACGACGGGGACGAACCGGTCGACGTATCGGTCTCGGGCGATGTCCGGCCGTGGATCCCCCTGGCGTCGTCGGAGGAGATCCTTGATGCTCCCGCCGACCGATGGAAGCTCGGCCGGAAGACCGTGCTGCGGCTGGATTCCCGGTCGGTCACGGTGCCCGCCCGCGGAACGGCGGCGGTGGAGTTGCACGCGCGGGTCGGCGACGCGCTGAACCTCTGGTCGCCCGAGGATCCGAACCTCTACGGTCTCGTCGTCGAAGTCCGCAGAGGACGGCGCATCTCGGACCGTAGATACGTCCGGTTCGGCTGGCGGCAGTTCGACATCGAGGGCACCTCCCTGACCCTCAACGGCGAACCGATCCAGCTTCTCGGGGACTCCTGGCATTTCATGGGCATTCCGCAGATGACCCGCCGGTATCCCTGGGCCTGGTTCCGGATGCTGCGGGACGTCGGCGCCAATGCGGTACGGTTCCACGCCCTGCCCTACCCGGGGTTCTACTACGACGTCGCGGACGAGATGGGAATCCTCGTGCTGGACGAGACCGCGATCTGGGCCAGTCATCTCGCCCTCAACTACGAGGAAGAGGCGACCTGGGACCGTTTCCGCGACCATGTGCGGCGATGGGTCCTTCGCGACCGCAACCATCCGTCGATCTTCGGCTGGAGCATCGCCAACGAGATCCTGGCGGCGCTCCGCGTGGCCGGGGCGTCCGAAGACGAAGTCCGGGACGTCGGCGAACGCATCGGGAAACTCGCCGACATCGTCGAGGAACTCGATCCGACGCGGCCCTGGATCTCTTCGGACGGCGACGGGGATCTCTACGGCAGGCTGCCGACGAGCATCCTTCACTACGGCAATTTCCCCACGCCCGAACAGGTCGAGGAACTCGGGAAGCCGTGGGGAGTCGGCGAAACGACCGGGGCGTACGACGCAACGCCGAAGCGGACGTCGGCCTGGAACGGGGACCGCTCCTACGAGAGTTTCGAGGGTCGGATGGAAGCGATCGCCATGGAATCGTACGAAACCCTCGCCCGGCAGCAACGGCCGACCGCCGCGTTCTGCTCCATGTTCAACATCGTCTGGTACGCCCTGAAATCCCTTCCGATCGGTCTCGACGACCTTTCCAGGCCGCCGACGATGGCCGACGGGGTCTTCTTCCCCGACTTCCGCGAGGGCAAGCCGGGCGTCCAGCCGGAACGCCTCGGTCCCTACTGCACGAGCCTCAATCCCGGCTACGATCCGCGTCTCCCCCTGTACGAAACCTGGCCGCTCTTCGACGCCGTCAAGGCGGCGTTCGCCCCCGGAGGACCGGCCCCCTGCCCGTGGGATCATCGTCCGGATCCCGCGCCGCCGCCCCATCCGGAACCGCCGGCCCCGACGATCGACGCGGTCGGGTTCCTCGGCGCGACGAACTCGATCGTCCGCGCGATGCTCGTGCGCAGCGGCGTGCCGCTCCGGCCGACCGGCGACGGCATGGAACTGCTCTTCGTGGACGGCGCCGACCCGGAGAGCCTGCGGAACCGGGCGGCTCGCCGCCTATGGGAGGAGACCCGGTCCGCCGGCGGAACGATCGTTCTGTGGAATCCCGCGCCCGAAAGCCTGGAAACGGTGGGGTCTCTCCTCCCGGCGCCGATCGAGATCACGGACCGCAAGGCGTCGTCCCTGACGTGGCCGAAGCCGGATCCCCTTCTTCACGGGCTGAGACGAAGCGATCTCTACTTCAGCGAAACCCGCCAGGCCCCGTACATCCTGAGTTCGGGACTCGGCGGCCGCTTTGTCGACGAAGGCGACGTCGTTCTGGAGGCTTCCAACACCGAGTGGCTCCGCTGGAACTTCCAGGGCGAGGATTACAAGACCGGACGGATCCTTCGATCGGAACGCGAG
>CAYNBQ010000203.1:0-2752 GCA_964395275.1 uncultured Verrucomicrobiota bacterium | reverse complement strand
GGAAGACGCGCCGCCCGAACGGGTGCCGCATCTTCCCAAAGTAGGAGCCCGACCCTGTCGGGCGACCAACCCTCGCAATGCGAATCGGCCGACCCTACTTCGTCCCATCGCCGGGGGACTTGCTCCTTTGTTCCACTGACCTGACAGGACTACGCAGGGCAAGTCGGGATCGGCCTCCTACTCTCTATGTCCCGTCCCGGACGGAACGGGGGCGTTCCGGTTCCACGACTCTTCCTTCGCAGGACCCCCGCAATCGGAATCGGCCGATGGGGATCGGCCTCCTACTTTGTCCCGGCCGATTCGCGCCCGCATCTTCCCAAAGTAGGAGCCCGACCCCGTCGGGCGACCAACCCTCGCAATGCGAATCGGCCGACCCTACTTCGTCCCGCACCTGCGCGACGATCCGCACGCCCCCCGCCCTTCTTCCGCGCCGGCGCTTTCACGTGGTACAACGCATGCCGTCCATGAAAAGAGATTCGAACCCCGCCGACACCGACGTTCCGCCCCTCCTTCTCCGGGGGGGCCTGCGGCATCCCCGCACCGGCCGTCGCCTTTCCCGCGGCGCCGTCCTCCTCCGCAACGGCCGGATCGTCGCCGTCGGGGCCGAAGCCGAACGCAACGCCGAGGACGCGCGCGCTCTCGATCTCCGCGGCGCCCTGATCGTGCCCGGCTTCGTCGACGCCCACATCCACTTCCTCGAAGGCGCCCTCCACGCCCTGGTACCGGACCTGCACGGGGCGAACACGGTCGAGACCTTTGTGCGCCGGATCGCCGACGCCGCCAGGCGCACGCCCCCGGGCGGATGGATCCTGGGAAGCGGCTGGAACGAGAAACTCTGGCCGGGCGCCCCGCTGCCCCATCGCCGATGGATCGACCCGGTCACGGGATCCCGTCCCGTCTTCGTCCAGAGGCACGATCTGCACATGGGCCTGGCCAACGGCGCCGCGCTGCGCGCCGCGGGGATCGACCGGGAGACGCCCGATCCCCCCGGCGGGGTCATCGACCGCGACCCCGACGGGGCGCCGACCGGCATCCTGCGCGACAACGCCATGTCCATGATCTTCCGCGCCGTGCCGCCGGTCGACGACGATCTGCGGCGCAGGGCCCTGGAACGGGCCTTTCCCCGGGCGCTGGCGGCGGGGCTGACCGGCCTGCACGAACTCGACGGCCTCGACGCCTTCCGCTGCTACCGGACCCTGGACGACGGGAACGCCCTGCCCCTGCGGATCGTCTTCGGTCCCCCGTTGCGGGTCTGGCGCGAACTCGACGCGGACCTCCGGAGGCCCGGCCGGCGGCTGCGGATCGGCCCGCTGAAATCGTTTCTTGACGGTTCGCTCGGGTCGGGCACGGCCAGGTTCTTCGAACCGTACCGGGACCGCCCCGGCGATCGGGGCGTGTGGGTCTGGGACGACGGTCCGCGCGGACGGTTCCGGACCGAGGCCCTGGCCGCCGACCGCGCCGGACACCAGCTCATGATCCACGCCATCGGCGACGAGGCCGTCGCCGAAGCCCTCGACCTGGTCGAGGAACTCGAGGCGCGCAACGGCCCCCGGGACCGCCGGTTCCGGATCGAACACGCCCAGCATTTCCGCCCGGAGGATTTCCGGCGCGCCGCGCGGCTCGGGGTGATCGCCTCCGTGCAGCCGTTGCACCTGGTCGACGACGGTCCCTGGGCGGCCTCGAAGATCGGCCGCCGGCGATGCCGCACCACCTGCGCCTTCCGGTCCCTGCTGCGGGCCGGGGTGCCGCTGGCCTTCGGGTCGGATTACCCCGTGGCGCCCGCGGAACCGTGGCGGGGCGTCGTCGCCGCCGTCACCCGCCGCACCGCCGAGGGACGCCCCTTCGTCGCGGCCGAAAGGATCTCCCTCGCCCGCGCGATCGAGGCGGCCACCCTCGGCCCGGCCCGGGCCGCATTCGAAGAGAACCAGGCCGGCCGGATCGCGCCGGGATACCGGGCGGACCTGACGGTTCTCGATCCGGATCCCTTCACGATTCCCGTCGACGAACTCGACGCCGTCCGGATCCGGCTGACCGTCGTCGGGGGCCGCATCGCGTACGGCTGACTTCCCCCTTTACGGGCGGAACGGCAGCTCGCAGACTTCCCGTCCCATGGAACGCACCCTGCCCTACACGCGAAGCTGCTACGTCTGCGGCGTCGACAATCCGCGGGGATTCCACCTGCGGATGACCTACGACGGACGGATCGTCCGGACCCGGTTCGCCCCGTCCCCGGACTACGCCGGGTTCTTCGGCGTGGTGCACGGCGGGGTGACCGCCTCCCTGCTCGACGAGGTGATGACCTGGGCGGCCTGCGTCGCGCGGCGTCGGTTCTGTTTCACCGCCTCCTTCTCGGTGCGTTACCTCCGCCCCTGGCGTTTCGACGTCGAATGCGAGATCCGCGGATGGACGGAATCGGCCCGGCGACGCCGGATCGCCACCCGCGGGGAGGTCGTCGATCCCGACGGCGAGGTGCTGGCGAGTGCGGAAGGAATCTACCTGCCCGCGCCGGACGAGCGGACCGGGGAATTCGCCACGGACTTCGTCGAGGACCCCCGCACCCTGCCCGTCCCCGAGATCGTCCCTGAATCGTTCCCCGATGGTTATCTTCGATAACCTCTTGGAAGGTTCCCCGATGGGTTCCCCGATGGTTATCTTCGATAACCTCTTGGAAGTCAGGATGTTACGACGATTTCTGCGCGCAGGTTCACAGATCAAGTGCAACGTTTTGGTAGAAGACTTCATTGGGGGTGAG
>CAYNBQ010000202.1:0-2757 GCA_964395275.1 uncultured Verrucomicrobiota bacterium | reverse complement strand
GAGCATCAGCTTCCCAAGCTGAGGGTCGCGGGTTCGAATCCCGTTTCCCGCTCCACGACATCACGGCCGGGAACCTCGGTTCCCGGCCCTTTTTTCTGCGCTCCGGGGCCAAGAAGCGGCGGTCTTGACCGGATCCGCTCCTCCTGCCGGGTCCGGGCGTTTTCGGGATGAGACACCCCGGACACCCTGAAATGTCGGTAACAAGAATCCACACATCCGCCAACGCACCCGGGCCTGCGCCGGGGATGCGATGCCATGTCCGGTCAGGCTCGGCGGCTTCGCCTCTGGAATCGGCAGCCGGTTTCCCGCATGGCGGGTCGAGGGACGGACTTCTACAATTAGGCCCGCGGTGGACGGGTGGTCTCGAACGGCCCGCGCGCACTACGGGAACAGGGGAAAGGCCTTCGCAATGAACGTCGGAAAGCTGCGGGAGAGGACAAGCGGCATGAGCCGGCGCGAGTTCGGCACGACCTTCGCATGGGGAATGCTGGGAGCCGCCCTCGCTCCCGCGGTCCTCGGGAAGGACGCCGGCGGAAGCGGGCGGCCGAACCTGGTCCTGATGATCGCCGATAATCTCGGCAAGGAATCCGTCGGTTGCTACGGCGGAACCCGGGTGGCCACCCGGCACATCGACAGCCTCGCCCGGGACGGCGTGACGTTCGACCGCTGCTACATCGGCACGCCGTTGTGCTGCCCCGCCCGGGCGGGGATGATGACCGGCCGCTTCCCGCAATGCATGGGGTTGGCAAGGCAGCCGTCGCCGGGGAATCCGGACGAAGGCCTTCCCGCGGGGGAGCTGACGTTGGGCCGGGTTCTCCAGGACGTGGGCTACCGGACCGCCGTCTTCGGGAAATGGAACCTGGGGTACGACCCGAAGTTTCTCCCGGTGCACCGGGGTTTCGACACCTACTACGGCATCAACGCGGGCCATGCCGACTACTACACCCACGTCTACGACCGGGACGGCAGGAAGTATTTCTACCGCGACGCCACGCGAATCGATCCGGAAGGATACGTGGACAACCTGTGCACGGACGAGGCCGTCGGGTTCATTCACGCGCAGGCGGATTCGGAGAAGCCCTTTTTCGTCTGGCACGCCTTCTTCACGCCGCACGGTCCCTATCAGGCGCCGCCCGGCTACCCGTCGGACAGGGGGATCGACGCCACCTACGGATTCATGATCGAGAACATGGATCGGAACGTCGGCCGGATCCTCGCCGCGCTGGAGGAAACCGGAGCGGCGCAGAACACGCTGGTGGTCTTCATCAGCGACCAGGGAGCGAGCCGATGGAACTCCTACAGGCGCGATCTTACGGAGGGCGGTCTCCAGGTCGTCTGCCTAGCACGATGGCCGGGACATACGGTTCCCGGCCTTCGAATCCGGACGCCCGTGATCAGTTACGACTGGTTCACGACGTTCGCCGCGGCCGGCCGCGCGACGCCTCTTCCCCCCGACGCCGCGGTTTTCGGCAGGGACATCTCGCACCTGTTCCGGGGTGAAGGCCGACCGCCCCACGACGCCCTGTTCTGGTCCTACGGCGGCGAAGACGCGATTCGGGAGGGTCGCTGGAAACTCCTTCTCCAGAAGGACGGAACGGCTGCGCTCTACGATCTGTTCTCGGATCCCGAAGGCAAGAAAGACGTGTCCGCCGAGCATCCGGACCGCGTCGAAGCCATGCGCGCCCGGCTGCTGAAGTGGAAACGGGACCCGTGCGGCCCGCATTCGATCGACCCGGACGAAATCCGCGGGTGATCTTGATCCGGCGCCTTCCGCAAATCGGGAGGAGAGGGATCGCAATTCGCGCAGCGATCCCTGCGGGAATCAACGCGTGAGACGCCTGTCCATCGAGAACCTCCTCCGATGCTGTCTTCGCTTCCGACGGACGGGAGGCACTTTGGATTCTTGACTTCGAATCACTGTCGTGCTACAGGAGATCCACCGGCGTTACGGGATCGGGATTGGTTCGGCTTTCGAGGTGCGAGGCTGTGTTCCGGGGAGGGGGTGGGACGAATGGGCAAGTCAAGATGGTCTTACGTCCAAATACGGGATTGCCTGTCGCGCTTCCTGCGCAACGAGGAATTCAGGAGGAAATACGAAGACGAGTACATGGAAGATCCCTCGAACCTGATGGACAGATTGGTCAGGGTGAATCGCAGGGATCGGAAGAGCATCGGAGCGTTCGAGCAACGACTTGCGGATGTCGCGGCAGGTGTCGGCGAATCCGTCATGACCCTGTATTGGAGTGCAGGAGGTCTCATTGCCATCGGGAGCGGATTCATCGACCTGTATCGGTTTGAAGGGGTCTATGGGACCTGGGGCGACGATCCGATATACTCCGGACTCCATCGTACGCTCGACGATGCGTTGAATTCCGAGATCTTCGAGGGGAGCGTCCCCAGCGTTTCGGTGTATTCGGACGTCCTGTCGGAGAGGAGGCTGAAAAGGGTGGCGCGTCGCATGGCCGGTTGGGGCGCTGAGGTGTCGATCAATTCGAAGGATTACGTTGCCCGCGGCTCCCGCCTGATGGCCGTGAAGGGCGACGCGTAGATTCCGGGACGTCGCGTCCGGGCCTGGTTGCCGGCGCGTTCTTGTCGCCTCCGACGGCAGGACGGTCGTGTTTCGAGCATTCATGGCGTGAATGATTGTCATTCACGCCATGAATCGCGGCATCTTCTCTCATCCCCTCGTCCGCAGTCTCAAGGGTGGTCTCCGGGGCATGTCGGCAGTCATGGTCGAAGGTGCCGTCGAGAGGACGA
>CAYNBQ010000201.1:0-2767 GCA_964395275.1 uncultured Verrucomicrobiota bacterium | reverse complement strand
TGGGCGGCCTCTGGGAAGATATTCCGGGGATTTTCCACGGATTCAGCGCCGAGATTCCCCTCGAAAGCTGGATGGAAGACACGGGGGAGTTCCGGATCGGAATCCAGCCCGCATTCTGAGAACCGCATCCGAGAGGGATCGCGTCGCCGGGATCCTCCGAGCGACATGTCGCGGAATCCCCCCCGAACGGGGCCGGACGCGGAAGATCGAGCTTGATCTCCCCCTCTTCCGCGCGGTAACGTTCGCCCGGCGCGGAAGGGGGGCAGTTGCGATGCGGAGCATGCGTGCCACGGCCTGGGGGATCGTGATCGTTCTCTGGTCCGCGTTTCCGGCGTCCGTCGTGTCCCAGACGCCGTCCTACGACCAGATCGCCGCTCGGATCGCGGGAATCGATCCCGCAGACCCGAAAAGCCTCGGCCCCATCCTTACGGCGGCTTCGGAAATCGAGGCGGCCTCCCTGACGGACGCGCAGGAAAACGACCTGGGCGGTCAGTTGACCGCGAAATTCAACGACTGGATCCGAGGTCGCGTCGATGAAATCGATCCCACCGTACCGGGTTCACTGAAGGACATCTTCGACATCCAGACGGTGCAGCGCACCAGCGCCTACGAGGATTACACCGACGAGGCGACCAAGGCCTACAAACACGAGCAGTTGGGGGCGAAGTTCAACGAGTGGGTGCGCAACCGCGTCGACGAAATCGATCCCTCCGTTCCGGACTCCCTCAAGGACTTCTTCGACCTGCAACTCATTCAGAACACCCCCAAGTACGGCGAGTTCGCCACGCAGGAAACCGACCAGTACAAGCACGAACAGATGGGGCAGAAGTTCAACGAATGGGTGCGCAACCGCGTCGACGAAATCGATCCCTCCGACCCGAACTCCCTCAGGGCTTTCTTCGAACTCCAGGTGATCCAGAACACCGAGAAATACGAGGAATTCGCCACGCCCGAGACCCACGAGTACAAGGAAGCGCAGATGCGCGAGAAGTTCAACGAATGGGTGCGCAACCGCGTCGACGACCTGGATCCGAACGACCCGGGCTTTCTCGGGGAAATCGAAAAACTGCGCGTCGTCCAGCTCTCCGAGAAGTATGACAAGTTCGCGACCGCGGAGACGCGCGACTACAAGGAATCGCGGATCCGGGACAAGTTCGGCCGGTTCGTCCGGGATCTGACGGATCAGCTCGATCCGCTGGTTCCGACCTTCGCACGGGACCTGGCCGACCTCCGGATCCTGCAGGAAAGCGACCTCTACGACATCTTCTGCCCGGCGGCGGATCGCGCCTACAAGGAGGAGCAGGTCTCCCTGAAACTGAGCGGGCCGCCCGGGGCGCCGCCCCTGGTTGCGGCCGCCTGGCCGGAATCCGGCATGGCCGACGTCTCGATCCGCCGGCCGATGATGATCGCCTTCGATCAGCCGATGATCCCCGAGTCCATCCCTGGCGCCGTCGTGATCACGCCGCCGCTGCCGTTCACGGTCACCGGCATGGACAACGGCCACGTCTGGCTCGTCCATCCGGATCCCTCCTGGGCTCCCTCGACGGGATATTCCGTGCTGGTCACCCCCGACGCGATGTCGCAGAGCGGGTTCCCTCTGGCGGGGCCGGTCGAGATCCTCTTTCAGACGCAACCCCCGGGAACGCCGCCGGAGGTCATCTCGACCTTCCCGCAGGAAGGAGATCCGGAAGCGTCCGGCGGCGCGGCCATCGAAATCCGGTTCGACCAGCCCATGTGGCCGCCGTCGCTGGAGGGAAACCTCGCCCTGTCGCCCCCGACCCCGCATGCGGCGAGCTGGTGCGACGGCGACACGCTTCTCGTGATCCAGCCCCTGCAACCCCTCCTCTCGGACCAGGCGTACCAGGTGGAGATCGCCGCCGGAGTCGAATCCGCGTCCGGAGTTCCCCTCCCGGAACCTTTCCGACTGGGGTTCTTCACCGGAATCCACGGTCTTGCCTGGGCCCTCGGCAGCCTGCCGCCGGACGGGCAAACGGAGATCCCCGCCAACCATCCGATCGAGGTCGTCTTCAACCGCCCGATGGACACGGCCTCCGTCGAGAACGCCCTCCGGATCGACCCGCCGATCGAGTTCGTGCCCCTCTGGTTCGAGACCGGGTACGTGCTCCAGATCGAACCCGTCTATTCGCTGGAGCCCGGAACGACCTACTCGATCACGATCGACGACTCCGCCGTGACGACCTTCGGATCCCCGCTGGCAGGCGGCTATGCGTTCGGGTTCACCACGGCCGATGCGATCTATCCCCAGCCCCTGCGCCTGGATATCGTCCAGACGGAAACCGGGATCGAGATCCTGGCGGATCCGGGCGACATGCACGAATACCTCGTTTCGTTCGCCCCGGGAGAAACCCTGCCGGTTCCCCTCTTCCGATCCGAAGAGGTCGAAACCCTCCAGGACATGATCGACGCCTATCTCGCCGGTTCGCCTTCCGAACCGCCGATATGGTCCACCGAATACGATCCCTCCGCGCGCGCCGCCCGCTATCCCGATCCCCTTCCCGAAGGCGCCACGGTCGGCTTCTTCAAGGCCATCCTGGAGTACTGACCGATCCCCCCCATGCCTTGATCGGGCATCCCTTCCGGCGGGGATCAATCGACGTCCCGCGTCAAGCGCGTCCCGATCTTCCAGCGCAATCTCCTTGCCGCCCCCCGGCCTGCGTTCCTGCATCAGGGGGCCTTCGTCCTCTCGACGGCACCTTCGACCATGACTGCCGACATGCCCCGGAGCCACCCCTGAGACTGCAGACGA
>CAYNBQ010000200.1:0-2775 GCA_964395275.1 uncultured Verrucomicrobiota bacterium | reverse complement strand
GTGGCGAATTGCGACCAGTTCGACCCGCCGTCCACGGAATACTCCAGGGAAACGATGGCGTCTTCCGGCACATTCCCCGAGGACCAGCGCACCGTGAGGGTGTCGCCGAGCACTCCGCCCTTGTTCAGGGTCATCGCCAGAAGCCAGGGAGTGTTCAGGCTTTTCGAGGCTTCTTCGGAATCCCCATAGGCACCCAGATTCGGGCGTGAACCGTTCGGTTCGGGCTCGGACGAGTAGTCATCGGAGGGATCGCCGAGATCAACGAAGGGACTGTGCGCGACATCGTTCGTCCAGACACCCTCTCCCGCGTAGCGGCCCGCAACGCTCATCAGGTGGAAATCCCCGCCGTTCGGATCCGCGAAGAGCGGATCCGCAGCCATGCTGTGGCTTTCCTGTCCGGTCGATACAATCCAATCGTCCAGGAACGGATGGACATCCCAGCCGCGACGGACCGCAATCGCCCCTCCCCTCGGATCGAACCCGTTGTAATCGCCCGTGTATTCGAGATCTTCCCCGTCGGAGAGCCACAGACATGCCGCGCCGGAACCGGATGCCGAGAGAATCGAGTCCCGGATTCTGAACCACCCGTCCTGTGCGACAACCGCCGCGTCTCCGTTGCAGGCGATCGTACAGTTGCGGATCTCGTTGGATCCACTCCACGCAAAATACCCCGTCTTGCCGCAATCGAAGATCAGCGCACGCGTCAAAGTGAACAGGCCGCGGGGGCTCGGCGTGAACCTGCGGAGGATTCCGTCGGTGCCGCATCCGTGTACGACGACGCTGTCGACCGACGTGTTCCCGTAGGCGGGATCGACGAGGATCCCCCGGTCCGTACAATCATCGACACGGAGCCGGGACAACTGGAGGGGGCCCGTTCCGAAGGCCGCCAACCCGATTCCGCCTCCGCGAATGTGCATGTCCTCGATCCGGACGAAATCGACGTCGTGCAGCCGGATTGCACGGCTGTCCACGTCGACGAGCAGACAATGGATCAGTGTTTCGGTCTCCCCATCCATCCCGGCCCCCCGGATTGTAATCCACCCCTCCGAAGAGCCGCCGTCTTCCGGGCTCACCGAGATCTCCTCCAGCGAGAAGTACGAACCGGTATCCACGTAGACCGTGTCTCCCGGCTCCAGATCATATGAATCCAGGATGCTCAGCAGGGAATCCATCGGATGGGCGGCGTCGCCGCCATGATGATGCGCGGACCCCGCGGCCGAGCAGAAGACGTCTCCCTCGGTGTCGGAATCGTTGACGAAGAGGTCGAATCCGGCACCGTTACGGACGGCGAACGAGCGTTGGCAGATGTCTCCGATATCCGGATCCGTTTCAAGGACGATCCGCCAGAGAACGGTCGGGCTCGAGGTCGATGTTGTTGTATCCCACGAAAAGGTTCCGTTCCCGACGGGAATCTCCGAGGCGACCTCCGCCCAGGTGATCCCGGCGTCCATCGAGATTTCGAGCCGCACAGGGGCATCCGCCGGCAGATTGCCCCAAGCCCACGTCAGATCCACCACGCCGTTCACGTTGCCGCCCGTGTTGAGAGAGGCGACCTCGATCCAACCCGGGAGATCTTCCGGGCTCCTCGACCCTTCCAACGTGTTCCCATAGGCGCCCTGGTTGATCCGCCCGCCGTTCGGCAAGGGTTCCAAATCGAACCGGCTGCCTGGATCGCCGCGATCCAGGCAGGGGCTGTCGATCTCATCGCTCAACCATGAATCCGAGGCGGGATCGTAACGACCGGCCCGGCTGCGAAGATGAAAATCATCCGCATCGGGATCCGCAAAAAGAGGATCGACCGAAATGCTCTGGGCATCCTGCCCGGTGAATGCAATCCAATCGGACAGAGTCTCGATGTCCCAGGGATCCACCGCCTGGGGCGCCCATCGTGCCAGGACGGCGCCGTCGGTCGCGAAGAAGCAGTTGTACGAGCCCTGGTAGACCCCCTGATGCTTCCAGCGGATGCACCGACTCGATTCGCCTCGGGCGACGAGGATGCTGTTCCGGACCTCGCAATCGCCCTGATAGAGGGAGATCTCGTAGCTGCCGTGTCCGGCAAAGGTCGAATTCTCAAGGACGGCATGCCCCCAGCCGACCACACAGATCCCGCCGTCCCCGTCGTACGACACCGTGTTCCGAACGAGAACGTCCCGAGTGCCGTCAACGTGGATCGCATCCCCCACGATGTCGTGGACAACGCTTCCCAGGATGCGGGTGCCGCGGGAGGAACCCGATATGCCGATCCCCTGCCACGAGTCCAGAACCTCCGTGCCTTCGATCGAAACATCCGGCGACCCGACAATCCCGACGGCCGTGCCGGGAGCCGTTACCGTAAGAGAGGAAAGACGAACGTGCGGTGCCCTGTCGACCCGGATGGCAAGCACACGAAGCCTCCCCTCGGGCAGCCGTATGATGCGAGATCCACCGGCCGCGCGATTCGGGCTCCCGACGAGAGAGACGAATGCTTCTTCCGACCCCGCGTCTTCTTCAGCGATGACGATCGCTTCGTCGATCTCGTAGCGTCCGGTATCGACGTAAACCGTGTCGCCGCCTTCGAGATCGTACGCGCCGAGGAGACTCTGGACGGACGCCTTCGGCAACCACGGCACGGTACCCGGATAGGCATCGTCGCCCGGAACATCGCAGTAGGCGTCTCCCTCCGTTTCCCCATCGTTCACATACAGACGGTAGGGATGGGAATCGAACGGTTCGTCGGCGGAATCGTTCACGCCGGCGGATTCCAGCACGACCCGCCAGATCCCCACTGGCGAGCCC
>CAYNBQ010000199.1:0-2848 GCA_964395275.1 uncultured Verrucomicrobiota bacterium | reverse complement strand
AAGACGATCACGTCGTAGGGAACATGGGCGCGGTCGAGCGCGTCGGTCGTCTTCCGGAAGGTCCGTACGCGCGAGTCGTCGTAGATCTCCAGGGGGATGTACATCCGGTACATCATCGTGGGGATGCTGAAGACAACGGCCACGTCGGCGAGGGACTCCCGCCGGGAGAGGAGCGGACGGTACCGATCGGCGAACGCGCTCGTCCGGCGGTAGAGGGAGTAGAGATCCGGATCGTCGATGTAGTCGAGGGTCTTCGGATCGCCCGTCCAGGGTTTGTTGATGCCCAGGGACATCGCGCGGATGCCGCCGCAGGCGAACGCCTCGCCGAAATGGATCTTCCAGAAGACGGGGCTCAATTCCGGGGTTCTGTCGCGCAGATCGTCGACGACCGGGCCGCGCACCCAGACGGGCCGTTCCTGCCAGGCGCTGGCGCGGCCGACCTTGTAGGTCAGGCGCGTGCGGGGCGGCTTCTCGCCGACGCCGAGGACCTCTTCGACCTCGACGACGTCGCAGAACTGGCTCAGCGCCGCCGCGTAGTACCAGAACCCTTCCATCCCGATCTGGTTGCCGTAGACCGGCATCGGCCGTTTCCATCGTTTCGCCGCGAGGTCCTTCACGCGTCCGACGACGTCGGCCCAGGCGCCGAGCTGGGAAACGACCTGGTACTTGATGTACTCGCGCACGAGCGGATGCTCCATGGCGTCCGGGCCCACGAGGTTCCGGCGGAAGAAGAACTCGGCGGGATCGAAGGAATCGAGATCCTCGATTCCCATGGACCGCAGCGCCCCGGCGTCGTAGCCGACGGAGAGGTATCGGCGGAACCCATCGGCGCAGGAGGGACAGAAGCATCCGTATCCCTTGGTGAAGGTGGCGCATGCGATGTTGTCCTGGCAGATCGCCAGGGACCGGGCGGCGGTTTCGATCAACTTGCCCAGGTAGAACTCGTGCCACGCGGACCCGTTGTGGCACATGTAGTAGCCGCCTTCGCCCCAGGTTTCGTCGCGGATGATCGTGTTGTCGAACGAGACCGAGAAGCCTTTGCCGAGGAAGAGATCGAACCGGCGGTCCCAGATCTCTTCGCCCTCGAACCGGTAGTACTCCTGGTACTCGGTGCCGCCGCGGGAGGTGCGGACTCCGAACTCTTCGGCGAGGGGTCCGATCGGGTTCCAGTCGATCATGTCCGGGTCGAGATCCTTCACGATCCGCGCCTTCGCCTTCACCGCCTTGTTCCCGGCCCCCTCGTTGAGGACGATCCGCGTGAACATCCAGAGCAGGTCCTCCAGGCCTTCCTCCCGCCGCCGGCCCTCGATCCAGCCCCGGACGACGGAGAGGGCGTCGGGTCGCCGGGCCAGCCGGACGCCCGCGGGGATCGCGGGATCGGGCAGCGGCGCGATGCGGATGTCGTCGACGACGATCTCCCCCCGGTGCCGCACGCCGATGATCAGGTAGTAATCGTCCACCTCCTCGGGGATCGGAAAGCGGCGCCGGATGACGTCCTCGACGCCGCGGCCGGTGTTCCAGAGCCAGAAGAATCCGCCGATGTCCTTGCCCTTGCCGCTGCGCGAACGCAGGAGCGAGTAGAACTGCGTCTTCGACCCGCCGGGATCCAGAACGCGGTATCGAAAGGTCACGCCGTAGACCCGTCCGGGTTCGAAACGGACCGTTTCGGATGTGTGCAGGAACTCGTTCCATTCCCGGTCGGTTTCCTTGAAATCGGCGAGCAGCGACGAGTTGCCGGCGATCACCTCGTCCGCCGTGGATGTGAGATTGGCGCCGTCGAGGATGTAGCGGTCGTCGGGCGTGCTCTCGAAATCGATCACCAGGGCGTCCCCGCCCCGGGCGCCCGCCGGGGCGAGGATCGACGGCAGGACCAGGGCGACCAGGGCGGCGCAGCGGATTCGGATCGGTCGAAGGCTCTTCATGGCGGGCGCCATGCATACCCCGGAACGCGTTTCGGCGCGAGCCTTCGTTTCATCGCGCGGGAATTTCCTCGGCCCCTGCGCGCAGAAGCGGATCGGTTCGCGGAGAGGGGCCTCGCGGAGGGGGATTCTGCTACCCCGGTGTAGTGATCCCGCCGCTTCCGTGCCTCCGCCCGAATCGCCGTTCTTTCGCCTCGAGACGCCGAATGCGCGTCGTTTCCCGGGCAGGGCGCGGCTTGACCGGAGACCCTCGATTTGCGTATGAAGGAACGTCGAAGGCCGCTTTCGCCCGGAGGCGGACCGCAGGAGTCTTCCCGCACCGGAAGGCGAAGGAGTTTCCATGAAGAGATCGGATCGCGGGTTTACGTTGATCGAATTGCTCGTGGTGATCGCCATCATCGCGATCCTGGCGGGCATGCTTCTTCCGGCGCTGGCCCGGGCGCGGGAACAGGGCCGGAAAACGTCCTGCATGAACAACCTTCGGCAGCTTGGGTTGGCCTTCACGCTGTATTCCGACGACGCGGGGGAGATGTATCCGCCGTCCGCCATGCAGAATCGGTCCGACAGCGACTGCTGGGACGAGCTCATTTTTCCCTACGTAAAGACGAAAAAGGCGTACATGTGTCCGAACGACCGGGAGGGAGACGGGGACCGCAGCTATTCGATGAACGACCAGTGGGGCAATCCCGACATGGTCGGTTCCTCGCTCTGGGGCCGGTCGATCAAGGTGTCGAAGGTTCCGCGCCCCTCCCAGATCGTCATGTTGAGCGAGTGGCACAACGTCAAGGATCCGAGGCGCGGTCGGATCATCGGGGAGAACTACTACGGCCAGTGGGCGTATTCCGCGATCTTCCGCGGCGCCGAGGCCGACAGCAAGCATCCCTACGGACGGGGGTACCACCTCCGCGACACGGGCAGCGAAGGCAACA
>CAYNBQ010000198.1:0-2948 GCA_964395275.1 uncultured Verrucomicrobiota bacterium | reverse complement strand
CCCCCCTTTCGCCCGAGAGTGCCAGGCACTTTCCGCCCGGCGCTTCGGTTCCGTAAAGGGACCGGACCCGGCGCCGGCGCGGGAAAACGCGGCCCGGCATGGGAGATGCTCGAAACGATGTGCTACCATGCCGTACGAGGGGAACGAGGGGGCGTTCTCCGGGAGGTGACACGATGATCCGGAAACGACTCCTGCCGATCCTTCTCTTTCTCTGCTCGGGAACCGCCGCCGTTCGGGGAACGGTCTATGACGTGGGCCCGGGGCAGGCGCTGACACGCATCGCCGACGTGCCCTGGGCGACGCTGAACGCGGGCGACACCGTCCGCATCCACTGGAAAGAGGAACCCTATCTCGAGAAATGGGTTCTGTGCCGGAGCGGAACGGAAGAGGCCCCCATCCGCGTGCAGGGCGTGTCGAACCGCTTCGGGGAACCGCCGGTGATCGACGGCGACGGGGCTCTTACGCCCGCCGGCCTGAATTTCTGGAACGAGGGGCGCGGCGTCCTGAAGATCGGCGGCGCGAACACCCCGCCGGATACGCTGCCCTCCTGGATCGTGATCGAGAACCTGGAGATCCGCGGCGGCCGTCCCCCGTACACGTACACCGGCGACGACGGCGGCGTCCATTCGTACTCCGACAACGCCGCGGCGATCTACGTCGAGAAGGCCCGGCATCTGACGATCCGCAACTGCGTACTGCACGATTGCGGCAACGGGCTGTTCATCGGCGCGTTCGACGGCGACACCCGCGACATCCTCGTAGAAGGGTGCACGATCTACGACAACGGCATCGAGGGCAGTTACTACGAACACAACAACTACACCGAGGCCGACGGCATCGTCTTCCAGTTCAACCGGTTCGGTCCGCTGCGCGCCGGTTGCGGCGGAAACAATCTGAAGGACCGTTCGGCGGGAACGGTCGTCCGGTACAACTGGATCGAAGGCGGGAACCGGCAACTCGACCTGGTCGACAGCGACATCCTGGACGGTCTGACCTCGTACCGGGAGACCTGGGTGTACGGGAACATCCTCGTGGAACCGGGCGACGAGGGGAACTCGCAGATCGTCCACTACGGCGGGGACAGCGGGGATCCGTCGGTGTATCGGAAGGGGACGCTGTACTTTTTCCACAACACGGTGGTTTCCCGCCGGAGCGGGAACACGACCCTCTTCCGGTTGTCGACCAACGACGAGAAGGCCGATTGCCGCAACAACATCGTGTACGTCACCGCCGGCGGTTCCCGACTGGCGATGCTCGACGGTTCGGGCGTGCTCGAGCTGCGCAACGACTGGTTCCGGACCGCTTGGGTGGACACCCATGGGACCCTGACCGGCACGATCACGAACCTGGGGGGCGTGATAACGGGGGACGCTCCCGGGTTCGTGGACGAGGCGACGGACGATTTCCGGTTGACGGCGGGGTCCGATTGCGTCGATGCGGGGACGACGACGGATCGCGAGGTTTCGTGGGAATACCGCAAGCATTCGAAACGCCGTCCGCGGGCTTCCGACGGCCTTCCGGATCTCGGCGCGTACGAACGGAATCCCGCGCAGGTCGAGGACGACGATCTGGTTTTCATCCATCATTCCTGCGGGAACAACTGGCTGGAAAACAGCCTGGAAGACGCCCTTCTGGCCAAGAACTACGTCGACGAGCGGAACGACATCTTCTACGGAACCGATCTTCCGCCCGACGCGGGCCGCCCGGATTCCCTCGGGTCGACGCCCGGGGATCACACGGACATGGACCACTGGATCCGGTGGTTCAACGATTATCTGGACGGGGTGATCGCGTTCGGATGCGACGACGGCGTAAACCGGATCGTGATGTTCAAGAGTTGTTATCCGAACAGCAACCTGGGGGACGAGGGGACGGAACCGGGGGACCCGTTCAGTTCGCACAGGAGCACGGCCAACTACAAGGCGGTGTACCGGCATCCGGACGGCCCGGGGCATGTCTACACGAACGACGTCGGGGGGACGTCCTATGAATACCGTCCCCTGGAAGACGTTTTCGCCGCGCATCCGGAGATCCTCTTCGTGCCGGTGACGGCCCCGCCGCGGCATTACGCGCCGTGGGACGCGACGACGGACGAGGAGGGACATCGGATCCGCCGGTTCAACGACTGGCTGAAGGGCGAGTGGCTGGAGGGATACCGGCAGGCGCATCCGGAGGTGAACAACGTCGCGGTTTTCGACTGGTTCGATGTCCTGGCCTATGCGGACGATCACCCCGACCACCCGAACCGATTGCGGGCCGACTACGGCGGGGCGGGGGGCGATTCCCATCCGAACGACACGGCGAACCGGGAATCCACGCGCGTTTTCGCGGAGGTGCAGACCAATTTTCTGGACCGCGCCTGGGCGGCATTCCGCGGGGAGGACAACGACGGGGACGGGATGCCCGACTGGTGGGAACTCGACCGGGCGGGAACCCTGGAGAAGATGAACGCCGGGACCGACGCCGACGGCGACGGGGCGCTCGACCCGGACGAGTACGCCGCCGACACGGATCCCTTCGATGCCGGATCGAGATTCGGCGTCGTCGGGATCGTGGAGAACGGCGCGCAGACGGAGATCCGCTACCCGTCGTCGTCGGTGCGCCGGTACACGCTCGAATCGACGCCGGCGGTTCATCCGCCCGAGTCGGTGCACTGGGCGGAGGTGCCGGGCCAGGCGGGCGTGCCGGGCTCGGGCGGGGTCGACGTCCTGATCGACGCGGGCGGGGATGCCGCGGTCTTCTACCGGGTGAGGGTGGAACGATGAGTCGACCCGCGGAGGGAAGCGCGTGGAGCCGGAACGCCCCCTTGGGCTTCGGAGGACAAGGGGGAGGAGAACAGCGCGTTGCGGTTCCAGCGAGTGGCCCTTCGCGGGAATCGGCCGACCCTACTTCGTCCCGCCCGCCGGGCGGGACTACGAAGGGCAAGGCGGGATCGGCCTCCTACTTTG
>CAYNBQ010000197.1:0-2972 GCA_964395275.1 uncultured Verrucomicrobiota bacterium | reverse complement strand
GGTAGCGGGAGCGTGGGGTGAAGGAGGAAGGGGGTGAGGTTTTCGTATGGGAAGGTAAGCGTCCGAGGGAGGACCGTATTTCGGCCGGGGCGGAGGTGTGGGAGGATGAGCGAGGCGGCGTCTATGCCGCTTGAGCGGCGCGTTTGGAAGCCGCGAGCCAGTTGGCGGGGGTGAGTTGCCGGGTTTCGCGGTTGGTCATCGAGGGCAGGCGCCGGAAGACATCGTGGAGGTAGTCCCGCGGATTGATGCCGCGGCGTTTGCAGCTTTCCAGGATGGTGTAGAGGATGGCGGTGCGCCGGCCCGCCTCCGGGTGTCCGATGAACAGGTAGTTCTTCTTGCCCAGGGCCGTGGGCCGGATGGCATTTTCGATGAGGTGTTGTCGATCTCCAGGCGGCCGTCTTCGAGAAAGCGCAGGAGTTGCGGCCACAGAGAGAGCGTGTAGCGGATCGCGGTGCCCATGGCGCTGGTCGGCCGGTGTTGACCCAGCTTGAGCCGGAGCGTTTTCTCGATGCGTTGTGTGATCATCGCGCTGTGAGTCGCCCGCGCGGCCTGGCGAGGCGCCGGTCCCCCACCGCGCAAAGCCCGTTCGACTCGATAGAGGTGGCCGATCTGGTTGAGCAGCCATGCGGCCAGCGACGGAGCCTCCTGCCGGGCCTCATGAACCTTGCGTCGCACGTGAGCCCAGCAGCCCGCCAAGCTGATCTCAGCCCGTCCCTTCGCATAGCCGGCATAGGCGCGGTAGCCGTAGCACTGCACCGTGCCTTCGAACCGATCCAGCATGCCCTCAAGACAGTCCGCCGCAGGACTGGTGTGCCATTCATAGAGCACGTCGGAGCCGGAATGCAGCCCTGTCCTGCGAACAATTGGGTTCTGGAAATGTGCCGAGGACGCATCGGCCGTGAGCGCGGTGCAAGCGAAGCGCCGCCCCGGGAATGGCGATGCCAAAGCAGCTCTGCCGCGCGAAGGGCGTGGTATTCTCTCGGGTTCGCCCGGCGCGCTTTCAGCGTAGAGGGAAATCAGGCCGCGCGAGGATCCCGTACGCGGCAGCAAGGGACCAAGTCGCAAGGGGCTGCTCGTGGAAGGGGAATCCTCCGTTCCGTTTCCCGCGACAGCGCCGGGGACGGGTCCCTTTACGAAGCCGACGCGAAGCGGAGGCTCGTAAAAGGGACCCGTCCCCCTCCACACCTTCCCGTAGGGATCCACTTGTAGTAGGAGGCCGGGTTCAATCGGCCGATCCCTTCCTCCGAGAAAGTATGACCTTGGTGGAGCCGGGGCGTTGCGAGGCGGAGGTTTACACCAGCTACTCGACGCCGGCCGCGCGGTTCACGAGGGGACGGATCTTCTCGGCCCAGAGGGCGTATCCCTTCTCGTTGATGTGCAGACCGTCGCGGGTGAGCTCAGGCTTCAGTTCCCCGCGTTCGTCTTCGAAAAGGGGATGCAGATCCACGTAGGGATAGCCGAGTTCTTCCGCCAGTTTCCGGATGCGCTCGTTGAATTCCCGGATCCCCGGGTTCAGGTGGGCGTATTTCCCGCCGGCCGGCAGGCACGATTGCACGTAGACCGGCAGTTCCGGCAGGCGCTCGTGGATCCGCCGCAGCACCTCGCGGTACGACGCGACGATCTCCTCCGGCGTCGGTTCGCCGTTCCGCGCGTAGTCCCCGAGATCGTTGGCGCCGATCAGCAGGAAGACCGCGCGGGGGTTGCAGTCGAAGATCGACAGGTCCATCCGGTGCAACAGGCCCCTGCCCGGGACGCCGACGCGGCCGACCGTGTCCGAGACGATGCCCCGGTTCAGAACGGGGATCCCGGGGAAGTAGCGTTCCAGGGGAAACCCCTCGGTCAACGAATCCCCGACGAAGACGACGTTCTTCAGGCGGAGATTCTCCCGGGCGAACCGCCGGCACCGGTTCTCGTAGTGTTCCTTCCAGGGGGGAAGCGGGGCGCCCCCGCCGTCGTGAACCAGCGGCAGGACCAGGATCGCCGGCAGGATCCGCAGCATCGGACCGTTTCGCATGAGGCACCTCCATGCGGATTCGTTTGCGGTCAAGAAAGGGGAAAATGGACCTGTCCCCTTCCCCTTTTTAGTTTCTTGCGGCCATCACGGAGAACTGGATGTCCATGACGAACCGGCGGATGCGTTCGGCGTGGGGCGTCGATCCTTCACCCAGGACGAAGTCCTCTCCGTACCACCGTTCCCACCGGTCGGCCTCGATCATGAGACGGTCGCACGCCTCGTACATCTCCAGGCGGACCCTCTCCCCGGGTTCCCTGCGGAAGATCTCCCAGGCGAAATACGCCTGCGTGAGCGTCCGCCAGAGCCGGGCGGAGCGGACCAGTTTCCGGAAATAGGCGTGGAGACGTTCGTATTCGGATCGGTCGAGGAGATCCCGGGTCTGCTCGACGGCGCGCAGGGCGCGTTTGGCGGCCTGGACCGCATCGTGTTTCTCGCGGACCGCCTCTTCCATGACGGCCCGGGTCGGGTTCGCCAATTGTTCCTCTCGTTCCCGAAACTTGGGGTCCCAAAGGGCCGGGCTCATGCGCCGCACGCGCGATTCCGCGTACTCCAGACGCGGAACGCCGCTGTGGTCGTTGAGGAAATAGAAACCCAGGACCAGGAAGATTCCGAGGCCGATCCTCTCGGTCGCCCGGTACGCGCGGACGAGGTGGGGGACCGCGGCTTCGGGAAAACGTTCCCGGAAGAAATCCGTCCAGATCGCGTCTTCCCCAATCCCGGGATCGGCCGCCATGCGCCGGAACGCGTAGAGATTGATCTCCAGCGGCACGTCGATCAGCCGGTTCCGGTAGCGATCGATCCGGCCGACCGCGCCGGAAACCCCGGCCGCATGGGCGCGGCGCCATGCCGTGCGCATCTGCGAGACCGGCGCGTACGGCACCTGTCCCTGTCCGTAGTACTCGTTGGCGAGATCGAATTCCACGATCTGTTTCCGCGCCCCGTACCGGCCGGGGGCCGG
>CAYNBQ010000196.1:0-2974 GCA_964395275.1 uncultured Verrucomicrobiota bacterium | reverse complement strand
CCCGTCGCCGAACGAAGGGGGGCCCGGCATCCCTCGAGTCGTCCCGAACGACTAGGAGGAGAGCGGCGGCACCGGCGTCAACAGGCCCAGGTACCATTCCACGATCGTCGGTCCCCAGAAGATCCAGACCAGCGCCCCCAGGGCGAGATAGGGACCGAAGGGAATCGGGTCGCTCTTCCCCTTCCGCTCCAGCATCATCAGGCTGATTCCGACGATCGATCCGACGAGCGACGCGATCAGCAGCGTGAAGAGGATCGAACGCCATCCCAAGAACGCCCCGACCATCCCCATCAATTTCACGTCCCCCATCCCCATCGCCTCTTTCCGGAAGACCTTTTCCCCCGCCCAGGCCACGAGCATCAGGATCCCGCCCCCGACGATGATCCCCAGCAACGCCTGCAGAAGGCCGCCGAGCCAGGTCTCCGCCCCGTGGAACCGGCCCGGGAAGATCGCCGAGAGGACGGCGCCCGCGACCACCCCGCCGTAGGTGATCTCGTTGGGAATGATGTAGAACTCGAAATCGATGAACGTCGCCGTGATCAACCCCGCGATCAGGATCCAGTCGACCATCACGCCCCAGCCGGGATCGCGCAGCCAGGCCGCCAGGAAGAGGCCGCCGGTCAGGGCCTCGACCAGCATGTACCGGGGCGAAATGCGTTCGCGGCAGTCGCGGCACCGTCCGCCCAGCAGGATCCAGCCCAGGATCGGGATGTTGTCCCGCCACCGGATCGGATGTTTGCAGGAGGGGCAATGCGAGGGCGGCCGCACCAGCGAGAGTTCGCGCGGCATCCGGTAGACGCAGACGTTCAGGAACGAACCCACGCACGCGCCGAAGGCGAAGACCAGAACGGCGAAATAGACATCGAGAAAACTCATCCGGACACCGTCCTCCGGAGCGCGTCGCGCATCGGCGCCAACGGCGGTTCCATCCCCGTCCAGAGTTCGAAGGCCAGCGCCCCCTGGTGGAGAAGCATCCCCAGGCCGTTGGCGGCGCGAACCCCGCGTTTCGACGCCTCCCGCTCCAGCGGCGTCGGCGCGGGACGATAGACCAGGTCGTAGACGCACAGCCCTTCGTGCAGGGCGATCGCCGGGATCGGCGACGGATCGTCCTCTCGAAGTCCGAGCGACGTTCCGTTGACCGCCAGATCGATTCCCTCCAGGGCGTTCGCGACCCCGAGCGCGTCCAGCGGCCGGACCTCGACCTCGAGATCCCCCCGGAGAGCGCGCACGGCCCCGGCCACGGATTCGGCTCGTTGCATGGAGCGGTTGAACAGCACCAGCCGTGCCACTCCCTCGAGCGCCGATTGCAGCGCCACCGCGCGACCCGCGCCGCCGACGCCCACCACCGCCATCCGGCGGCCCTTCAATTCCAGGCCGAGATCCTCCCGCACGGCCCGCACGAATCCCGGCCCGTCGGTGTTGTGCCCGATCAGTTCCCCGCCCTCGTCGACGACCACCGTATTCACCGCGCCCAGGATCCGCGCGCCGGGATCGAGACGATCGACGATCGCCAGGGCCGCTTCCTTCAGGGGCACGGTGAGATTCACGCCCGGCATTCCCAGCGCCGCCGTTCCGCGCAACGCCGTTTCCAGACGTTCCGGCGGGACGCGAAACGCCACGTAGATCCAGTTCAGCCCCAGTGCCTCGAAGGCCGCGTTGTGCATCGCCGGCGAGGCCGTGTGTTCCACGGGATCCCCGAAAACCCCGACCACCCGCGTGGAACCGTCCACGGACCTCATATCCCGCCGCCCCCGCGCCTCAAGGCGTGGCCCCGACGGCGCCGACCCGTTTCTTCCCCCGGTGGCTTCGCAGGTGCAGCAGCCGGTTGATCCCGTTGAGATACGCCTTGGCGCTGGCCTCGATGATGTCCGTGCTGTTGCCGCGGCCCGTCACCTCGTCCCTGTCGAACCGCAGGCGCACGGTCACCTCGCCCATGGCGTCCTTGCCGCCGGACAACGACTGCAGGCTGTATTCCAACAGCCGGCCCCGCATCTTCGTGATCCGGTCGATCGTCTTGAGGGCCGCGTCCACCGGGCCGTCCCCGCACGCGGCGTCCTGCAGAATCTCCTCCCCCCGGCGGATCCGCAGGGTGGCCGTCGGCACCGTGCGGTTTCCGCTGGTCACGTGGATGTATTCCAACTCGTAGACCTCGGGCACGTGCGAAAGTTCCTCGTCGACGATCGCCAGCAGGTCGTCGTCGTAGACGGTCTTCTTCTTGTCGGCCAGGTCCTTGAAACGGGCGAAGGCGCGGTCGATCTGTTCGTCGTCCAGAACATACCCGAGCTTCGTCAACCGCGTGCGGAACGCGTGCCGCCCCGAATGCTTGCCCAGCACCAGGTCGCTCTCCGTCCAGCCGACGTCCTGGGGACGCATGATCTCGTAGGTGCTGCGCTCCTTGAGCATCCCGTCCTGGTGAATGCCCGCCTCGTGGGCGAAGGCGTTCGCGCCCACGATCGCCTTGTTCCGCTGCACCACCATGCCCGTGATCCGGCGGACCAGGCGGCTCGTGCGGAGAATCTGGCGCGTCTTCACGCCGGTCCGCACGTTCGGAAAGACGTCCCGACGCACCCGGAGCGCCATCACGACCTCTTCCAGCGCGGCGTTTCCCGCCCGTTCCCCCAGGCCGTTGATCGTGCATTCGACCTGCCGCGCGCCCTCCTGGACCGCGGCCAGGGAATTCGCCACCGCCAAGCCGAGATCGTTGTGGCAGTGGACGCTCACCACGGCCTTCTCCAGCTCGGGCACGTGTTCGAAGAGGTACGCGACCAACGCCCCGAACTCCGACGGCATGGCGTATCCTACGGTGTCGGGGATGTTGATCGTCGTCACCCCCTCGGCCAGCACGGCCCGAACGACCTCGGCCAGAAACTCGGGTTCGGTCCTCGAGGCGTCTTCGGGGGAAAACTCGATGTCGTCGGCGTACTTGCGGGCGCGGCGGACGCCCGCCGCCGCCAACCGGACGACTTCCGATTTC
>CAYNBQ010000195.1:0-2993 GCA_964395275.1 uncultured Verrucomicrobiota bacterium | reverse complement strand
GGCGGGCGGTGCGGAAGATCGTCCGCGTCCTGGGAAGGCGGCGGCCGTACGAACGGAACTGGGAGGTGCAGTTCCTGGGGGAAGGGGGACGGCGACGACTCGAATCGCGCCTTCTTGCGAAGGGGCGTCCGATCCTTGACTGGACGTCGGCGAAGAGAATCCGGGAATTGATCGACGAATTCTACCGGCGCCCGGATCCCTCCCTCGGATACACGGTGTCGATGCTCTTCAGTTTCGCGACCTGGCTGGAGACGAATCCTTGAGCGCGCGGCGCCTCCGTCTTCTCGTCGTGGGGTTGCACCGCCCCGTGGAAACCTTCCTGCGCCGGCTCCTGGAAGGTCTCGATGGTCGGGGCATTCACGTCGCCGCGGCGGGTCCCGGCCCGGCCGGCGCGGATCTGGAGGTCGACGAATGGATCCGCCTGCCGGCGTGGAGCGGAAATCCGGCCGCGCGTCTGGCCCGCCTGGCGTGTTCCGCGGGCGGAGCGGTTGTCCGTTCGGCGCCGGACCTGGCCAGAATGCGGCGGGAACTCCCCGCGGGAACGTCGCCGCTGGAACGTTGTCGGCGCTGGAACCTCCTGTTCCCCCTGGCGGGGCGTCGTTTCGACGTCCTCTATTTCCCGTGGAACGCGGCCGCGATCCGGTTCGAACCGCTCTTCGCCCTGGGAAAACCCGTCGTCATCAGTTGCCGGGGAGCCCAGGTGAACGTCGCCCCCCACAACCCCCGGCGCAGCGAAATCCGCGGGGCGCTCCAACGGACCTTCTCGAAGGCGGCGCGCGTGCATTGCGTTTCCCGGGCGATCCTCGAAGAGGCCTCCCGATACGGTCTCGATCCGGAAAAGGCGCGGGTGATCCGCCCCGCCGTCGATCCCGGGTTCTTTCGACCCGCTCCAAAGCCGGCGGGCGGAGATTCCGCCTTCAGGATCATCACGACGGGATCGATGATCTGGCGCAAGGGATACGAATACGCCCTGACGGCCCTGAAGATCCTGCTGGACCGCGGCGTCGACGCCCGCTTCGAAATCATCGGCGACGGACCGGAACGGGCGCGCGTCCTCTACAGCGCGCGGGATCTCGGGATCGCGGACCGGGTGGTCTGCGCGGGAACCCGTCCTCCGGGAGAAGTGCTCGAACGCCTTCGCGGGGCGGACGTCTTCCTCCTGTCCAGCCTCAGCGAGGGCATCTCCAACGCGGTCCTGGAGGCGATGGCCTGCGGAATGCCGGTCGTAACGACCGACTGCGGCGGCATGCGCGAGGCGGTGAACGACGGGATCGAAGGATTCGTCGTTCCCGTCCGCGATCCGCAGGCCGCCGCCGGGGCGCTTCACCGTCTCGCGGCGGATCCCGACACCCGGAACCGGATGGGGCGGGCCGGCCGGGACCGCGTTCTGCGGGAGTTCCGCCTGCGGGATCAGGTCGCCGCGTTCGCTGAACTTCTGCACGAAGCCGCAAGCGCCGGACGATGAAGAAGAACGTTCAGGGAAGAACGGAACCGGATCCCCGGGAAAGGAGGATCGTGTTGATCGTCCGGGAGTTTCCCCGGCCGTCCGAGACCTTCGTGGTCTCGAAGTTCGCGGGCCTCCTGGAACGGGGTTGGGACATCCGGATCGTCTGCCGGCGTTTCGAGCCCGGCCGCTGGAACCTCTTCCCGCCCCTGAGGAAACATCCGGAGTACCGGAAACGGGTGCGCGCGGCCCGGCCCACGCGGCCCGCCGCCCGCGCCGCGTTGCGGATGCCTCCCGCCTCGGCCTCGCTGTTCCTGCGAAACCGGAGGGTCGCCGGGTCGTACGTCCGCGACGGGGGCTGGAGGGGGTTTCGCGATCTCTACGTCGACGGACGGATCATCGAATGCCGCCCCGATCTCGTGCACTTCGAATTCGGGTCGCTCGCCGTGGGGCGGATCGGGCGGATCGCCCGCAGGATCCAATGCAGAACCACGGTCAGTTTCCGGGGGTACGACCTGAACTTCGTGGGCCTGGACGATCCCGAGTATTACCGCGACGTCTGGCGCCATGCCGACGCCGTCCATCTCCTCGGCAGGGATCTTCTCGAGAAGGCCAGGGCGCGCGGATGTCCGCGGGAAGTGCCCTACCGGCTGATTCCGCCCGGAGTCGACATCGATTTCTTCAGGCCCTCGCGCGTCCGGACCCCGTCGCCGCCGGGCGGAAAGGGGCCGGTGCGGATCCTGAGCGTCGGGCGGCTCGATTGGCGCAAGGGGTACGAATACGCGTGCGGCGCCCTCGCCGAACTGCAGCGGCGCGGGATCGAATGGCGATGGAGGATCGTCGGAGACGGCGATTTCCTGGAGGCGCTGGCCTTCGCCGCCCACCAGGAGGGGGTGGAAGAACGCGTCGAATGGCTCGGCGGGCGGACCCCGGAGGAGGTACGGTCCGAGATGGAGCAGGCCGACGTCTTTCTTCATCCCGCCGTTTCCGAGGGATTCTGCAACGCGGTGATCGAGGCGCAATCGATGGGACTGCCCGTGGTGGCCGCCGACGCGGGAGGATTGCCGGAGAACATCGCGGACGGGGAAACGGGCATCCTCGTGCCCCGTCGCGATCCCCGGGCCCTGGCGCAAGCGCTGATCCGACTGGCGAACGATCCGGCCCTGGGCGTGCGACTCGGCGCCGCAGGCCGCAAACGGGCGCAGCGGCAGTTCAGCATCCGGCGGAACCTGGATGCCTTCGAGGATTTCTACCGCGATGTTTTCCGCTGAGGAAATGGAACGGCGCGGCTGGATCGTGCACGGCGGTTGGGGGTTCGCCGGGAAGGAGCCGTCGCCCCGGCTTCTGCGGTTCGTTCGGCCGACCTGGATGCTGCGTCTCGAAACCGACCCCGCCCGCGAGGGAACGTCGTGGCGGCTGCCGCCGTGGGACCTGACGCCGGACCTTTCCGCCGAGATCAACGACCGCCCGGTCGGATACAGCCGGCGGGCCGGGGAATCGCTGGACCTCGGATGGCGGCTTCTGCAGGCGGGCTACATTCTTCGACGTA
>CAYNBQ010000194.1:0-3089 GCA_964395275.1 uncultured Verrucomicrobiota bacterium | reverse complement strand
GGCCCGCGGCGTTCCGTCCCGGCGCAGGGTTCCGGAAGAGTCGAACGCGGCGAGCCTCGCGGGAATCCCCCGCTCGGCGCCGCGAGATCTCATGCGACCCGCTTCGACCCCCGGTCTCTCGCGCCCGTGGTACGCGGGCTGCTCCTGATCCTTTTCGTGCCGCCGGATGGGCCGGCCGGCCGATCGGGGGGAGCCTCCGGCGGGGGGGGTGCTCCGTTCAAACGGAGGGGGAGCATGAACAAGAGGAACCGCGGAACTGCCGGTCGAACGGTGGCGCGGGGGGTCTTCTGGGGGACGGTTCTTCTGGGCTGCACAACCGGGTTCGGGGAGATCCTTTCCCCGGCCTTGGTTTCATCGATCCGGGCCGTGCAGTCGAACGCCGGGATCCGGATCGAGTGGACCGCTCCACCGGGCGGCGCCGCCGTCGGTTTCGAACTTCTTCGCTACGAGACCTCGGAGGGGGCCGGCGTCGAGATCGGCGATTCCATGCTGGGCGCGTTGCCGTATGCGGATCGTCAACAGACCTTTTCCGTGTCGGATCCGGCTGCGGACCCGTCGAAGCCGCTGCTCTACGGGCTCGCGGTTCTGGACGCCGACGGAATGACGCATCATCTGGGTCCTTTCCCGCTCGAGATCGAACCCGGCAGCGCGGAACCGGCGCCGGGTTCCTCCGGCGAGCCCCTGGCGGGGACCCTGGTCCCCACCGGCGACGGAGAAACACCGCCTCCGGGCGACCGCCTGCGGATCTCCGTGCGCGAAACAGGGTTGTACGTGGTCGATGCTTCCACGATCGCCGAGGGGCTGGCAGGGATGGACGTCGAGGATGTCATTCTTGCGATCGGAAACGCAAGTCTGAGAATCCAGTGCCGGGGTCGGGACGTTGCGTGGATCCCCGAACCGGAGAACACCGGGGTCCGGTTCTACGCGACGGGAATCGACAGCATCTACACGCGGGACAACGTCTATTGGATCGAACCGGGGCCGGGGATTTGGATGACCGTGTCCTCGGGCGAAGGTCCCGCGCCGGTGGGGCCGGACCGGACGTTTCCTGAAACGCTTCACTACGAACAGAACATCAATGCGCAACCGAAGCAGTTCGAGGATCCGGAGGGGGATTTCTGGCTGTGGAACTATGTTCATTCGCTGGTCTCGAGCCTGCGGATCCAGCATTTCCCCTTCGTTCTCGACCGTGCGGCGCCCGGGCGGGGACCGGAAGAGATCCGGGTGCGCCTGATGAGTCTGAACGCGGTCAGCGGCGTCGATCCCGACCACCGGATCCGCGTGTCCTTGAACGGGCAGGCGCTCGGCGAGGTGTCGTGGGACGGCAAGGGGATCCGTGAAGAGACCTTTTCCGCGGACGGTCTCCTCGCGGAGGGAGACAATGAACTGACGATCGAAACCCTGGTGAGCCATGCCAGCGTGGTCTTCCTGGATTTCTTCGAGGCGGTCTGCGAAAGCCGGTACGAGGCGATCGGAAACGAGTTTCTGCTGGAAGGGGAACCGCCGGGGACGGTGACCGTTCGCGGGTTCACGGGGCAGACGATCGATCTCTTCGACGTGACGGATCCCGAGAGGCCGGTCGAGGTGACGGCCGCGACGATCGAACCCGACGGGGAAGGGGGTTGGTCGATCAGTTTCGAGTCTTCGTCGGCCGACCGGGTTTACTATGCAACCGCCGCGGCGAAGGTTCCCTTCGAGATCCGACCCCGGAACCGTCCCCGTCTCAGGACGGCGGCGGTCGGCGCGGATTACGTGATCGTCACCACGAGCGACCTCATGCCTCAGGCGCAGGTCCTGGCGGCCCGGCGGGACTCCCAGGGACTGATCACCCGCGTCGTGGACGTCGAAGAGGTCTACGACGATTTCAGCGACGGGATCGTCACCCCGTGGGCAATCCGGAATTTCCTGGTCTTCGCGGCGGGGCAGTGGCCGCGTCCCCCTTCGTACGTGCTGCTGGCCGGGGACGGAAGCTACGACTACAAGGACTACCGCGGGCTCGGCGACTGTCTGCTGCCGCCCCCGATGGTGTACGCGCCGGGACACGGCCTTTACGGCGCCGACAATCCGCTGGCGGATCTCGACGGGGACGGCGTTCCCGACGTTGCGATCGGCCGATTGCCGGTGGCGGATGCCGCTCAGTTCGACAGGGTCATCGGCAAGATCGAGGCCTTCGAGGACGGGGCGGAGTGGAGAGACCGCGTGGTTCTCGCGGCCGACGTCCGGGATCCGGCGGCGGGGGATTACCCGGCATCGAGCGAGAGCGTGGCCGGGATCGTTCCCGAACCGCCGTACACGATCCGGCGGATCTACAAGGAAGGACATTCGGACGCCTGGATGCGGGGGGAGATCGTCGGCGAGCTCAACGCCGGATGCGGGTGGATGAACTACTTCGGTCACGCCACCCAATCCTTCCTCGGCGGCTATCCGGGGTTCTTCGGCACGCAGGATCTTGCGTCGTTGACCAACGGGACCCGCGTGGCGGTGTTCTCCGCCATGGCGTGCGGCGTGGGGATGTTCGACAGTCCCGGAAACACCCTGCTCGGCGAAGGACTGGTCAGAGAAGCCCGGGGAGGCGCGGTTGCGGTTTGGGCCTCGTCGGCGCCTTCCTACAACGTGGCGAACACCGCGCTCGCGCAGGCGTTCTACGGGAACGTTTTCGAGGACAACGCGGTCCGGCTCGGGGACGCGGTCCTGGGGGCCCTGAGGGCGTACGGTCTGGACGATCCTCCCTGGCCGTACATGAGGCAGACGTACTGTCTGCTCGGCGATCCCGCCACGGTGGTGCGGTCGGGAGGCGTTTCCTTCGACGAGTGGCGTTGCGAGGTTTTCACCCCGGAGGAAATCGAGGATCCGAACACGGGCGCCGAACTGGCCGATCCGGACCGCGACGCCGTGCCGAACCTCCTCGAGTTCGCCTTCCACACGGACCCTCTCGACGGAGACGCGGCGAATCTCGTTCCCGTGCAACCGGCGGGCGGCGGCGGGGGCGGGGGACTGGATCCCTTCCCCGCGGAGGGGAGCGTGGGCGGCGGACAGGACGAAGACGGTTACATCTATGTCATGGCCCGGACCGATGACATCATCAATGT
>CAYNBQ010000193.1:0-3101 GCA_964395275.1 uncultured Verrucomicrobiota bacterium | reverse complement strand
CTCCGCCCGGTAGACACCCGTCTGCTCCTCCTCCATCACGACCTCCTCCGCCGCCGGGATTCCCCCGCCGCAATGAACCGACAGAAGGATCCCCAGCAGACGCGCCGACCACGATCCCCGATGCACGATCTTCATCCCGGATCCTCCGCGAAGACGTTCCTCCCCGTCCCCCCCGCGCTGAGCGAGTCTTCCGCCCCGCATTCTTCCTCCCTCCCGCAGCGGTTCTTCCCGCCGCCGGTCGCACCGCCCCGCCGGGCGTCTGCCGACATCCTCCTCAGAGATAAAGGCGCGTGAGTTCTTCCCGGAGATATTCGAAGGCTTCATCCGGAGTGTCGACCATCCGGAAGAGGGCGAGGTCCGACGGGCCCACCGTCCCCCAGCGGACCATCGCGTCGAAATGGATCACCTCGTTCCAGTATTCGCTGCCGTAGATCACCACCGGGAGCTGCTTGTTCAACTTCCGGGTCTGGACCAGGGTGAGAACCTCCGCCAGTTCGTCCAGCGTTCCGAAGCCCCCGGGGAAAACCACCAGCGCCTTGCAGAGGTAGATGAACCAGAACTTCCGCATGAAGAAATAGTGGAATTCGAACGCCAGTTCCCTCGGCGTATAGGGATTGATCCCCTGCTCCATCGGGAGGCTGATCCCCAGCCCGATGGAACGGCCGCCCCCCTCGCGCGCTCCCCGGTTGGCGGCTTCCATGATGCCCGGACCGCCCCCGGAACAGATCACGAAACGATGATGCGTGTTGCCCAGCCCCCGCGACCATTCGGTGAGCATCTTGGCGAGTTTCCTGGCGTCTTCGTAGTAGCGATGCAGGCGGTTCGCCGGCCCGTCGCCCGGTTCGCTCGGCGCCCGGGCGGATCCGAAGAAGACCACGGTGTCGCGGATGTGCCGCCGCCGGAACCGGTCCTCCGGTTCCGTGTATTCGGCCAGAATGCGGATCGTGCGGGCGGACCGGCTGTTCAGGAATTTCTCCCGCCGATACGCCTTTTCCACACGATAGCTTTCCCCGCCGTTGGGCGGCGGTCGGTTCGTCTTCTTCGCAGTCATTTTCGCTCTCCTCATATCGGACACGGCCCGGGACGCGGAACGATCCGCCCCCTCCGGGCGCCGAAGCCTCCCCGGTCCGATCCGCCCCACCCTACGGTTTCCACCTTCCGGAGACAACCGGCCGACGCCGAAACCCTTCCCCGACGCGGGAAATCCCCCGCGGTCGCGCCCGCAAGAAAAAGGCGCCCGGTGCCGTCCGGCACCGGGCGCTTCGCTCTCGATCGATCCGCCCGCGCGGGATCCGCGCGTCGTCCCGCCGATCCTACGCCTTGGATCCGAGCCGTTCGCGCACCTCGGGCAATTGCCCGGCCGACCCGAGCATCTCGTTCTTGTGCGCGATCATCTTCGCGTATTCGGCCTGGAAGATCTTGCCGGGGTCGCGCAGATCGAACTTCTCGGGATGATCCCGGAAAAACTCCCGATGCACGCGCGTCCAGACCAGCCGGCCGTCGGTGTCGATGTTCACCTTCGTCACCCCGAGCGTCGCCGCATGCTTGAACTGACGCTCGTCGACCCCGGCCGTGCCGGCGAGCTTGCCGCCGGCGGCGTTGATCCGGTCGACCTCCTCCTTCGGCACGGAACTCGATCCGTGCATCACCAGGGGGAACCCCGGGAGAAGCTTCTGGATTTCTTCCAGGACCTCGAAATGGATCCCCTGCGACCCGGTGAACTTGTACGCGCCGTGGCTCGTGCCGATCGCGCACGCCAGGCTGTCGCATCCGGTCGCTTCCACGAAGGCCTTCGCCTCTTCGGGCTGCGTGAGATGGGCCTGCTCCTCGCTCACCGAGATGTCTTCCTCCACGCCGCCGAGCTGCCCGATCTCCGCTTCGACGCTGATCCCCTTCGCATGGGCCGCCTCGACGACCCTGCGGGTGATCTCGACGTTCTTTTCGAAATCGTAGTGGCTGGCGTCGATCATGACCGAGCTGTAGAACCCCGAGGCGATGCAGTCCATGCAGGTCTCCTCGTCGCCGTGGTCGAGATGCACCGCGAAGATCGCGTCGGGATAGATCTCGTCGGCGGCGCGGATGATGGCCTCCAGGAAGCGCTTGTCCGTGTATTTCCGGGCCCCCCTCGAAATCTGCAGAATGAACGGCGCCTGGGAATCCAGGTTCCCCCGGAACAGCCCGACCGTCTGCTCCAGGTTGTTGATGTTGTAGGCGCCGACGGCGTAGCGGCCGTAGGCGATCTCGAACAGGTCTTTGGTGGTGACGATCATCCTTCTTCCCCTCTTCTCTTCTCCGAGTACGGCTCCGGAAAATCCATACTTGCGGACGGCCCGGATCCTTCCATCTTTCGCCGGAACCCCGGGGGTTTCCGATCCCCCACCGCCGTTGAAGGATCGATCATAGGGGAAAGACGCCCCGAACTTTAGTCCCGATCCTCCCCCCCGGCGATCCCCCGGAGGGCGCCGGGGCACCGGCCGCGGGTTGCGGTTCGCGGACCCCTCGACGAGAGTGCGGAGTTCGGACACGGATCCGCCTCCGGCAGCCGACCGCCCCGCGGATCCCGACGAACCACCGGTCGGCCGGGGAGAACCGCCAGATGAAGATTTTCGCCGGAGGGCTCGCCACCTTCCTCGCCCTGCTGTCCGGAACGATGACGTTCGCCCATTGCCAGGTTCCCTGCGGGATCTACGACGACGAGATGCGTTTCGCCATGATCTCCGAGAATCTCGACACCATCGAAAAGGCCATGAACCGCATCTCGACCCTCTCCGGCAACGCCGCCGACAACGCCAACCAGATCGTCCGATGGGTCCTGACCAAGGAGGAACACGCCGACAGGATCGCCGAAATCCTTTCCTCCTACTTTCTGGCCCAGCGCATCAAGATCCCGGCCGACGGGGATCCGGACCGCAACGCCGCCTACGCCGCGGAACTGGCCGCGCTGCACCGGATGATCGTCTACACGATGAAATGCAAGCAGACGACGGACCCGGCCGACGTCGCCAGGGTCCGGGAGCTGCTCGCGGAATTTCGAAGCCGGTATCTCGCGGAATCGGCCGCCCATTCGCACTGACCGGACGGCGACTCGCCTCATCCGCGCG
>CAYNBQ010000192.1:0-3204 GCA_964395275.1 uncultured Verrucomicrobiota bacterium | reverse complement strand
CTGCTCGCGGAATTTCGAAGCCGGTATCTCTCGGAATCGGCCGCCCATTCGCACTGACCGGACGGCGACTCGCCTCATCCGCGCGCCGGGAGGGGGCCTTCCGCGGCCCCCATGCCCGCGCCTCCGTAGCGCACGAACGCGCGACAGGCGACGTCCTGGAGGGCCGGATCCACGCCGATGGCCTCGTTGCCCCCGTAGTACCCGGCGATGAATCCGCCCCCCTTCCCGCCGAGAACCTCGATCATCCGCCGGGCGTCCGATTCCACCAACTCCGGATCCCCGCTCTGCAGCGTGGACTGAATGTCCACCGGGCACCAGAAGGTCAGACGTCCCCCGAATTCCCGGCCCAGCCATTCGATCCCCGACAGCCTCGGCTGATCGAGCTGGAGACAATCGATCCCCGCCTCCGCCAGATCCGGGATGATGTCCCGGATGTAACCGCAGGAATGCATCAAAACCCGCAGCCCCCTTCGATGCGCCGTCTCGCAAAGCGAAACGAAATCCGGTTTGAAGATCCGCCTCCACTGGTCCGGATCGATCAGGAGACGGTCCTGCATCCCCCAGTCTTCCGCGAACATCACCGCGTCGGCGCCCGCTTCCGCCCAGCGCTCGATGGCGCCCGTCAGGAGATCCGCCAGCAATCCGTGCAGCCGTGAGATTCGCGCCGGTTCCAGCATCAGGTCCGCCAGATACTGATCCATCCGGCGGAGCTTCCGCGCAATGTTGAAGGGGAACCCGGGCAGGGACCCGATCCGGTAATGCTCCCGGTCCCCCCGGAAAAGCTCGATCGCCCGTTCGTATCGCACCGGATCGGTGATGTCCGGCGGCTCCCACGCGTCGAAATCCTCCCAGCTTTCGAACGCCCCGCGATAGACTTCCCCCTTGTCGATCTCCGTCAGGCTCCGCCAGGTCACCCCCCATTCGTCGATCCAGGTCCGTCCGTCCGGCCCCCTCTCGTCCAACGGCGGCCGCCATTCCGGATCGGTCGCAATCCCCGCCCCTACGAAATCGTTCGGATACGGATCCGGCAGAGACATCGCGATGCGCTCGGGATGCCGAAAGGAAAGGGTGCGCTCGACGATTTCGCGCGATTTCATCCTCGACGTCCGCCCCGCCTCCGGGGCACGTAGCCGGGATCCCCGTACGCCCGGTTCGCCCACAGCGGGCCGGGGGCCAGATTCTCCACGTGGTAGTCGCAGAAGAGGAAATTCGCCATCCCACCCGTGTGCCGCGAATCGGGGTGATCGTCGTGATTGTCCCAGGCGCAGAGGCCGTCGTTCGGATTCGCCTCTTCGTACAGGAGAATCGTGTGCGGCGGGCGGCGGACGATCCGGCTGCGCGCAACGTGAAGCCGGTAGTTCATCGAGTAGCTGAAGTTCTGCGTCGAGGCGAAATGCTCGCCCCGGCGTTTCCCGTGCTGGAACCCCGGGTCGCGGATGCGCCGGATGTCGTCCGTCGGACAGACGTAGGCCCCCGGAGATTTCACATAGGGATAGATCGCCCCCTGCGTCACGTCCGCAGGCCGATAGGGCGCCGAACGCCCCACCATGCGGATCCAGTCGAACCTCGTCTGCATCCAGTTCGGCCACGGAGCGCCGCCGGGGTACCACCCCTCGGAATCGTCCAGGTACATCGAGAATCCCAGACCCAGTTGCCGGAGGTTGTTGATGCACGCCGTCTGGCGGCCCGCCTCCCTCGCCGTCCTCAGCGCCGGCAGAAGCATGGCCGCCAGAATCGCTATGATGGCGACGACCACCAGCAGCTCGATCAACGTGAATCCATCACGCAGGCGCATCGTTCCCCTTCCTTTCCGCACAATCGCACATCCCCCCTTCGTTACCCCCGGATCCCGTCCGAGGCGAGAAAAATCCCCGTCCCGCCCCGCATCGCCCGGGATCCGGGATCATCCCGCCCCCCAAAAAAAGGTTGCGCCTGCGAGGGTCATGCGTTACCTAAAGATGACACACGGTCGGGATCCCCCGCCGGGGGCCCGCGAAAGACGCCAAAGGTGACGGATCCGTTCACATCCTCCCGCCTCCTGCACCCCGGTGCGACGGGGTTCACCTGACGAGGGTTCACTTCTCCGAGCCTGCCGCCTCGATCATGCCTCCGTCCGATCATCGTCCCGAAGACAACGGGTGAGGAAGGGACGAAGGGGCCGCGTCGGTCCGAGCGACCGCCGCGGCCCCGCCTGATTCCGGATCCGCGCGTTGCCCGCCGAAGGGACCGTGTGGCACAATCCGTTTCCGTTGTTCCGGCGCGGCTCGCCTCGCCCGGGAGGAGGAAACGAACGTGACCCATCGCACTCTTCCGGCCCCGTTCCGACGCATCTGGCGGATTCTCCCCGCAATCCTGATCCTCGCCGACTCCGCGCCCGCCGCCTTCGATCCCGAAACCGGGATCATCGTCGGCGAACGCTGGGGTTCCGGAGTCCCCCTCGGCGGCATCGGATGCGGAAAGATCGAGATCCTCACCGACGGCTGGATCGCTCACCAGACGAACCGCAACAACTGGGATCGCCCCTCGGGCCGGGTCCGGGGCGCCTTCGCGGCCCTGCGCGTCCGGACCCCCAGGTCGACCACCGTCCGCATCCTCCGGGCCCCCTCGGACGAGGAATACGAAGGGGTCGTCAATATCCCCGAGGTGAAGTACGCGGGCTTCTTCCCGCGGGCCGGGGTCCGGTTCCAGGATCCGAACGTGCCGGTCCGGATCTCGCTGCACGCCTTCGCCTCTCTCATCCCGAACAATGTCAAGGATTCGTCATTGCCCGCCGTCCTCTTCGAGTACCGCGTCACGAACTTCACCCCGACCGACGCGGAGGTGGACCTTCTGCTGGCATGGCCGAACCGGATCGGCGTCGGCGGTAGAAAAGACGTCGCCTGGGAGGATCTGGACGGCAACTATCAGGAACCCTCCGAGGCCGGACCGCTCGTCGGTCTGGCCTACCGGAGCACGAAACAGTACGACGACCAGCGCCGCAACGTCCTCGGGGATCTTTTCCTGGGCGCCCTCCCCCGGGAGGGATACTCGGTTTCCGTCTGCCGCTCCTGGGATGCCGCGGCCCCCCGTCCCGCCTTCTGGGACTCCTTCGCGCGGGACGGATCGATCCCGGCTTCCGCCTCGGAAGATCCCGAGGAACCCGCCGGCGCCGTCAGCGTTCACCTGAAACTCGAATCCGGAGCATCGCGGATCGTGCGGTTCGTC
>CAYNBQ010000191.1:0-3305 GCA_964395275.1 uncultured Verrucomicrobiota bacterium | reverse complement strand
TGGAGGGCCGGAAGGCGATAGCGATGGGATCGGCCGAACGGGATCGGCCTCCTACCTTTTTCGCCGAGCGGGAGTTGGATCCGGCACCTCCGAGAGTGGAGTAGAACGTTGCGCATGAGGGTCGGCCGACCCTGCTTCGTCCCGCCTGCGGGACGATCCGGCCTCCGGAGGAAATCCGCCGACCGCGGACGCCTCAGCCGAGGAGACCTTCGGCGGCGGCGACCTTCCGGAAGGCCTCGACCGCAAGGTCGAGATCGACCCTTTCGTGCGCGGAGGAGATCTGGCATCGCAACCGCGCCTCGCCCTTCGGGACGACCGGGTAGCCGAATCCGCTCACGTAGATCCCCTGGCGCAGCAGCGCCTTCTGCATGCGCAGGGCCAGGGCGGTTTCGCCGACGATCACCGGCACGATGGGCGTCATGCCGTCAATCGTCTTCAGTCCGAGTTCCGAGATCCGTTCGCGGAAGTAGCGGGTGTTTTCCCGGAGTTTCGTCAGCCGCTCCGGTTCCCGGCGCAGGATCCGCAGGGCCTCCAGCGATCCGGCCGCCACGCTCGGGGGCAGGGCGTTCGAGAAGAGGTGCGGGCGCGATCGCTGCAGGAGATAGTCGATCACGAGTCGCGGACCGGCGACGTACCCGCCGCACGCGCCGCCCAGGGTCTTGCCCAGGGTCGAGGTCTGGATCGTCACGCGGCCGTCCAGGCCGAAATGTTCGACCGTGCCGCGGCCGTGGTCGCCGAGAACCCCGGTGGCGTGCGATTCGTCGACCACGAGGAAGGCGCCGTGTTTCTCCGCCAGATCGCACAGGTCCGGCAGGGGAGCAAGATCGCCTTCCATGGAGAAGACGCCGTCGGTGACGATCATCTTCAGACGCGCGTCCGCGTTCTGTTCGAGCAGCCGGGCGAGGGTGCGCACGTCGCGATGCGGGTAGACGCAGCGGCGCCCCTTGGACAGCCGGATGGCGTCGATGATGCTGGCGTGGTTCAGGGCGTCGGAGAAGATGGCGTCGTCGGGCCCGATCAACGCCGGGATCAATCCGACATTGGCGTCCCAGCAGCTCATGTAGGTCAGGGCGGCTTCCACCCCGAGGAAATCCGCGATCTCGCGTTCCAGTTCCCCGTGAATGGTCGTCGTGCCGCAGATGAAACGGACCGAGGCGGTCCCGTGCCCGAATTTCTCCAGCCCGTTCCGCGCCGCCTCGAGCACGGCGGGGTCGGCGGCGAGGCCGAGATAATTGTTGCTGGACAGCATGACGACCTCGCGGCCGTTCATCGTCACCCTCGGCCCCTGGGGGGAGGAAAGGACCGTGGCTTCCTTGTAGGTGCCGCTCGATCGGAGCCGGTCCAGCTCGGCGGTCAGGACTTCCTCGAGTCTTGAAAAGGTCGACATGGCGTTTCTCCCGTGCCGGAGGCCCCGCGGCGATCCGGCGCGACCGGGCGGCCGCGGCGGATCAGTGGTGCCCGGGCATGGTGTAGGGTTCGGCGGTCTCCGGTTCGTGCTCCGCCGGCGGTTCGGAGGGTTTGACCTCGGGGATCCCGCCGGGGCGGAGGATGATCTTGCACGCCTGCCCGCTGAGAAGCTGTTCCATGGCGTCGTCGATTTCCTCGAACTCGCAGGTCCGGGTGATCAGGGGACGAACGTCGACCACGCCGCTCTCGAGCAGCCACCGCGTGCGGTACCAGGTCTCGAAAATCTTGCGGCCGTTCATCGCGAAGACCGTGAGGTTCTTGAAGATCATCTTCTCCGCGACGTCGATTTCCACGGGGGAAGCGGGGATACCGAAGAGGGTCACCCGGCCCCCGTTGCGGACGGTGCGGAAGGCGTCGCGGATCGCCGCTGGCGCGCCCGACATCTCCACGGCGATATCCAGGCCGTATCCCTCGTTTCGTTCCCGGTACCATTCCGCGACGTCGCCGTCGAACTCGGCCGCGTTCAGCACGTCGCGGGCGCCCATCTTGCGGGCCAGGTCGAGGCGGAACGGCTGCAGATCGCTGGCCCAGACCCCGGCCGCCCCCGAGGCGCGGACGATGCCGATGGCGAACAGCCCGATCGGGCCGCAGCCGAAGACCGCGACCGACTGGCCGGGCAGGTCGTGCGGAGAAAGGGCGAAGACGGCGTTGCCGAAGGGTTCCTGCAGGCTGGCCACCTCGGGGGGCATGCGGTTCCGGTCGTTTTCCCAGATGACCGTCTCCGGCAGGGCGACGTATTCCGCAAACGCGCCCTCGCGGTCGACGCCGATGATCCGCGTATGGGGACACATGTGCGCCTGCCCGGTGCGGCACTGGAAACAGTGGCCGCAGGTGATGTGGCTTTCCGCGGAGACGTATTCGCCCTCGTGAACGTTGCGCACGTCCGGACCGACCGCGACCACCGTTCCGGCCAGCTCGTGGCCGACGGTCAGCGGGGGGTGGATCCGCTGGCGCGCCCACTCGTTCCACTCGTAGATGTGAAGATCGGTTCCGCAGATGCTGGCCGCCTCCACCTGGATAAGCACCTCGTTCGGCGCCAGGTCCGGAACCGGGATCTCCTCGACGACGAACCCGCGGCCGGGCTCGACCTTGCGGATCGCCTTCATGGTCTTCTTGCCTGCCATCAGCCGTCCCTCCCGCGGAACGCGGCCGGCGGCTCGATCCGCATCATCCGGAGGATACCATCCGACCTCCGGATACGATAGACTCCCGGACGTCGGGAGGCAAATCCGAAGTTTGATATATTGAAAAGGGGTTCGTTACCGTGAAAAAGGGCCAGGGACTCGATATCGGCAGCCGCGTGCGCGCGGCCAGGAAACGACAGGGACTCAGCCTCGATCAGCTCTCCAGGATCTGCGGCGTCAGCAAGGCCATGCTCTCCCAGATCGAACAGAACAAGACGAACCCGACCGTCGCCGTCATCTGGAAGATCGCCCTCGGTCTCCACGTGGAGATCTCCGACCTGGTCAACGTCCCCGGCGGCGCGCGCAAGTTCGAGGTCATCCGTTCGACCGACGACCGCTACACCTTCCTTTCCAGCGGAGCGACCGCCGTGCGCACCCTGTCGCCCCTGCACCTGGAGAAGGACATCGAGTTCTACCAGGTGACCCTCAAGCCGAAGGGTTCGCTGGTCAGCGAACCCCACTACCGCGGTTCCGCGGAGATCGCGGCGGTCAGCCGCGGGCGGGTGAAGGTGGTCTCCGCCGGCCGGGAAACCGTTCTCGGCGTCGGCGATTCGGCCTACTACAGCGCCGACGTGCCGCACAGCCTGGTGAACATGTCCCGGGGCGAATCGGTTCTCTACCTCGTCGTCCGTTACGAAAGCCCCTGAGTGCCGC
>CAYNBQ010000190.1:0-3340 GCA_964395275.1 uncultured Verrucomicrobiota bacterium | reverse complement strand
GGTTCCAAAGATCGCCCGACGGGGTCGGGCTCCTACTTTTTGGGTCGGCGCGACGCGGCATCGCGGCTCCACAAGAGGCCCTTCGCGGGCTTTTCCGCCAGTCCGGGATGGGACAACCCCGGCCTGTCCCGCGGAGGACCGCCCGCCGAAAATGCGCTGAAGGCGCATCGCTCGTCAGCCCGGGGCAAGCGAAGCGCAGCCCCGGGAGCGGAGGTTCCAAACTCGTTTCCGCGCTGAAGGCGCGGCACCCCTCCTCTTGCGCGGCGCGCCTTCAGCGCGCTTCGGAGGGCTCGCCCGGAATCCCTGAGGCGTTGCCCTGGGCTATCGGGTTCCGGCCCTTCAGGCCGATAATGCCAAGGGGCGCCCGACCCTGCTTCGTCCCGGAATCGCGCGACTACGCAGGGCGTGGCAGGGGTCGGGGCCCCTGCTTTGGATCAGCGCGGCGGCAAAAGCAGAGCAGGAGGCCGATCCCCTCCCGCAAGGGAGCGCCCTTGGGGACGCGGCGTCTTCCCCGTTCTCCATCTTCCGCACGGGCGCGCGACCTGTTATCTTGTGCTCTTTGTTCAACGACGGGATGCGGGCGGGCGCATCCACCCGGTCGCCCCCGCCGTCCCGAGGGAGATCGAGTCATGAACGTATCGACGGCGGAACGCACCCAGCATCTTCCGAAGGAATTCACGGCGCGAGGACGCGGCGATCGGATCTGGCGGCGCGGAGGAATCCTGCTCCTCGGACTCCTGGCCGCGCTTCTCCCGGCCGGACAGATCGCCGGCATCACCCTGGTCGGATGGAACTTCGTCCATCCCCTGCCCCAGGGGAACCATCTGTACGCGGCGTACGCGTTCGCTCCGGACGATCTCTTCGTCGGCGGCGACGGCGGCACGATCTGCCACTGGGACGGCTCCGCCTGGACGAAGATGGAGACGCCGACCACCAAGACGATCCGCGCGATCCACGGTCTTTCGAACCAAGACATCTGGGCCGTCGGCGGCGATTCCCAGACCTACGACACGATGGATCGGGCGCTGATCCTCCACTACGACGGAACGAGCTGGACCGAGGTTCCCGCCCCGGTATTCCTCGACTGGACCTACCCGATGACCTCCGTCCACGCCGTGGCCGAGGACGACGTCTTCGCGACGATCATCGGCGGAAACGCCGTCGCCCACTGGGACGGCAGCTCGTGGGAATTCGTCTACCTGCCGCTGGACGTCGAGGGCGAATTCAACGCGATCGATTCGGTGAATCCGGATCACGTCTTCATCGTCGGCACCCACGGACAGATCGTCCACCGCGACCGCGGCACCTGGGTCCTCGAACAGAAGACCGAGACCGGGTATTTCACGGTCGACATTCTCCAGGCCGTCTGGGCGCCGTCCCTGGACCTGGTCCGCGCCGGCGGCAATTACGGGCAGATCTACGCCCGCAAGGCCGACGGCACGTGGGAAACCCAGGATCTCAACTCCGGATGCACCGACTGGGCCTGCGACGGACTCTTCTTCATCGGCGGAACCGGCGCCGACGACATCTACCTGGTCGGTCCCGCCAGCGTGCGGCATTTCGACGGTACGCCGCCCCCGATCCATCGCGACGAATACTCCGGCATCATCCGCGGCGGTTGGTCGGGCGCCTGCATGGCGGGCGACCGTCTCTACATGGTCGGGGCGGAGGGCGTCGTCCACGAGTACGTCTTCGACGACGCCTCCCCCGGCGGGTTCCTTTCCCCGTTGACCGCCGGCCGCAGGGCCCTGCCCCGGCTGCGTGGGATAGGGGCCGCCGGTTACGGCGACCACGGTTTCCTCGTCTACGGCAACACGGAATACACGGACGAATGGCCGTTGAATCTCTGGGACGGGACCGGATTCGTTCCGTTTCCGAGCCTGCCCGAGGAGATGCCCCAGGCGATCAACATCACCGCGGCCACCGCGGCCGGACCCGACGATGTCGTCGTCAGTTTCGCCGGAACCAGCAATCCGAAGGCCGGCACCTACCGTTGGGACGGAACCGCCTGGTCGCTGATGGGTCCCGGGTGGCAGAACCCGCGTTCCGTCGTGGACTTCTGGCGCGAACCGGACAACGGGGACGTCTACGCCCTCATGTCGGCGTTCCTCTGGCGGTTCGACGGCACCAATTGGATCCACGTGGCCGAACCGGAGGACGTGGGGAACGCCACCCTCACCGCCATCTGGGGTCGGGCGGCGGACGACCTGTTCGTCGGGTGTGCCGACGGCCGCATGTGGCACTACGACGGGGCGTCCTGGCTGGAGGAACCCGTCGTCGGCGCCGACGCGTCCACGCGCATCGTCGGAATCGCCGGCACCGCCGACGAAACCTACGCGGTCGCCACCGGGGGACTGGCCTTCTACCGGAACGCGACCGGCAGTTGGCATCCGATTCTCGAGGTGACCCCGCGGGAGGGCGACGATTTCCAGGACATCGTCGCGTCGGACGGGCTCGTCTACGCCTGCCAGACCCTCTCCACGGGCGCGTGGCAGGGACAACCGTCCGGCACGATCTGGTCGTTCTCCGGGAATACGGGCGAGGTGCTCGCGGCCGGGCTCTCGGTGCCCCTGCAGACCCTGGTGAGCACGGGTTCCGGGGCCGTGTACGGTCTCGACATCACCAACGGGCGCGTCACGATCATGGCCGACCGCCCCGTGCAGGAGGCACTGACCCTGCAGCGCATGGACCTTTCGTCCGCCGACTGGACGGAGTTTGGATGGACGGACTTGAGTCTCAAACCCGATGCCGCGGGAACGACCGCCCCGATGGTGGCCGTCTGGAGCGTGCCCGAGCCGGCCTCGTTCTTGCCGGGGATCGACGATCTCCTGCCGGGGGCCCGTCTCTGGGCCGTCCTGGCCGATCAGCAGATGCTGCCGGCCCTTTACGGCCGGTTCGACCTCGATCCCGGGGACTGGCCCGAGGGATTCGATATCGCAACCGCATCGCTCTACCGCCACGGGACGGCGGATGCATGGAACATCGTCGACACCACGGTTGACGCCGGGGCCTCCCGGCTGGAGACGACCGCGCCGGTCGAGTTTTCCTCCTGGACATACGCCTCCTCCACGGCGGTCGAACCCGTTCCGTTCCGGGTGGAATCCATCGGATGGAACGAGGCGGGCGACGTCGAGATCCGGTGGACCGACCGCGGGGAGGGAACCCGGTACACCGTGTACGTCTCCGACGACGCCGGCGGGACCTGGGAACCCGCCCCGGGAACCTGGCCGATCGCCGGAACGAGCTGGGCCGACCCCGACGCCGCGAGCGCCGGACGACGGTTCTACCGCGTCCAGGACAATCCCTGAGCAGCAAGCCTCCCTCCGCGGGTTCCGGACGC
>CAYNBQ010000189.1:1362-3427 GCA_964395275.1 uncultured Verrucomicrobiota bacterium | reverse complement strand
CATGATGTACAACGATTCGCGCGGTGCCGAGGTCGCCGAAGAATGCGGCCGACGCCTCGGCCGTCCCTTGAACCCGTCCATGGCCCTGGCGCGCCTGGCGTGGGTCGTCCGGACCCGGCCGGACTGGGTCGGCGCCGTTCGCCGCTTCGTTCACGCCGCGGACTGGATCGTCGGCCGGTTCACCGGCGTCTTCGACACCACCGACCCGGCGAACGCCCTCAAGAGCGGGTACGACGTCGAATCGGATCGATGGAACCGATCCGCCCTCGATGCGCTCGGGATCCCGGGATCCTGGTTGCCGCGCGTGGTTTCCTCCGGAACCGTCCTGGGAAGGATCCTTCCGGATCGAGCCGCGGAACTCGGACTGCCCGCGCATGTCGAGGTGGTCGCGGGATGCACCGACGGTGTCGCCGCCGCCCTCGCCTCCGGCGCAACGCGGCCGGGCGAGTGGAACACCTGCCTGGGTTCCACCCTCGTCGTGAAAGGATGCAGCACGCGCCCGCTGCCGGATCCCCGCGGACGATTCTACAATCACCGCCATCCCGACGGCGGGTTTCTCCCCGGCGGCGCAAGCAACTGCGGCGGCGAATGCCTCCCCCGCGTCTTCGGCCCCGGCTACGCCGGGATCGGTCGAAAACTGCCCGCGCGGATCCGGCCGACGGGGCTGACCGTCTACCCGCTCGTTCGGAAAGGGGAACGGCTTCCCTTCCTCCATCCGCAGGCCCGGGGTTTCGTCGCCGGCGGAACGCCGGCCGGCGAAACCGTTCTGTTTCAGGCGTACCTCGAAGGGGTCGCTGCCGTCGAACGATGGATCTACGAGGAGGCCGAACGGCTGGGGGCGACGGTCGGCTCTTCGATCCACGCCACCGGCGGCGCCACGGCGAGCGATCCCTGGATGCGGATCCGCGCCGCCGTCCTCGGCCGAGAACTGGTCGTCCCCCGCTGCCCGGACACGGCCTTCGGCGCCTGTCTCCTGGCGGCAAGAACGATCTTCCCGGACATCGCGGAAGCCGCCGCCCGGATGATCCGCCCCGGCCGGCGATACGAACCCGATCCCGAACTCGTCCGCGCCTATGCCGGCTGCGTCGACCGTCTGCGCGCCGAATGCCGCCGCCGGGGATGGATCTGACCCGGCCGACCCCCGCCGCGGAGAACGGACCCCGGGGAGGGGATGCGCAGCCGTCGTCAAGACGGACGGCGCTTGCGCATCAGTCCGCTCGCGAAAAGGAGGATTCCCAGCAACACCAGGGGACCCGGGATGAGCGCGTACACGCTCCAGTGGAAACGCCCCCAGGCCATCGTTATGTAGGCGGCCGCCAGCGCGAGGAAGAGGACCGCCCCGACCCATTCGTGGTGCCATGCGATCGCCAGAATCCCCAGCACGATCAGCGAAGGGACGAGATGCATGGCCAGGGCGACGATCGTCCCTGCGAATCCGTACCCCTCGCCGAACACGTCCAGGGCGAACACAGCCAAGAACGCGGCGAACAGGATCCCGAAAAGCCTCGGCGCCCAGACCAGGAATCGTTGCCACCCGTTTCTCATCGGCAGACCCTCCCCCCTGCAGGCAACCCTCGGGACGACCATGACAGGTCCTCCCGCATCCACAAGGACGAAGACGGCTCGGCCGATCCCCTCAACCCCCGAAGGCGCCCTCTTCGTAGGAGGCCGATCCCCACCTTGCCCTACGTCTTGTCCTCCATAGTCGCGCGCCTGCGGGACGAAGGAGGAAGTCCTTCCACGTCTGTGGAACAAAGGAGGAAGTCGCTCGTATATGAGACGAAGTGGGGTCGGCCGATCCCTTCGACCCACAGAGGCCGACCTGTGGAGCTGGGGTGCCCCCACCCCGGCCTGGCCCACCAAGGACCGCCCGTGGACCCGCGATGCCCCCGTCGTGCAATCCCGGAACGGCCAGTCCCGGCCCCCGCGAACAAACAGAGTAGGAGGCCGATCCCGTTCGGCCGATCCCTTCAACCCCCGAAGGCGCCCTCTTCGTAGGAGGCCGATCCCCACGTGCCCTTCGTAGTCCCGCCCGCCGGGCGGCACGAAGTAGGGTCGGCCGATC
>CAYNBQ010000189.1:0-1262 GCA_964395275.1 uncultured Verrucomicrobiota bacterium | reverse complement strand
GCGGCAAGCACCAACACCATGATGGCGATGCCGGTTCCGATGAATCCGTATGCAATCCAGTACACTCTTCTTCGACCGCGCGGTAACGACTTCGGCCCGAACGAAAGCAACTTGCGCTGCCGGTAGAGCGGCAGGCGAGCGAAGAAGAGCATCACGACCCCGATGGCACCGATGGCAAGGCCGATCCACAACAGGGTCGTGCCGCCCCGGGCCGCGTGAGAAAGGCCCGCCGTCAACATCGCCGCCAGAACGACGACTGCCGTCAGCACGAAGTGCCAACTCAGGACGAACCGCCAGTCCGGCGGGACGTACCAGTCAGACTTTGGATCCGTGATCTTCATATCTCCCGGCCGGTGACCGGAACGACGGCCTCTTCCAAGGCCGTTCGCGGCCTTCGGAAAATACGGGTCATTCCCCTCGTTCGGCGCTATCTGCCTCGTTTCCGTTAACGATCTCCTCCAAAAACCTGGCAAGGAGCAGGTCCCGTTTGTCCTTCTTCCTGTTCGACATCGTCCAAACAAACATCGACGCTCCGATCCCGGCGACGATGAGAGCGTTCATCTTCAGGAATATCTCCGCCCGGAGACCCACGATTCTGGCGTCCACGTAGCTCTTCATGAGTTGCTGCGATGTGTCATCGGCGAGGATGGCGGACGACATGATGTCCGCCACGACGTCATTCATGCGTCGGCCGAGTCGGTCCACGGCAAACAGAAGGCCGAGGCCGAATACGAGACACACAACCGCGCTCCACTTCTCGAATCGCCACCAACGTGCGCGCTTCCGGAGCTCGGCGATCTGCTCGCGAACTACCTCTACTTCATCCGGCGTAAGATTCATCACCATGCTCCGAACCACCGGGCCTCGCGGCAGGAGCCGCGGCCTCCGTTCGTCGCGACCTCGTGCGGTCTCGACGAACGACATCGCGATCAACGACACCGCGAAGCACCGTCATCTGCATCCCGTTCTTAGCCCCTATCCTATTCATCTGGGGCCAGGTAGTAGACAGGCCTGAGGGGAAGAAGCTGCCTCTGCGCCTCAGGTATCCTATCGTAATGCTCGATCCAAAGATCGAACAGCCGCTGCAGATCCAGCAGCATGATTCTCCTTTTCTCCTGACGACGAGCCTCGTCCTCGGCGTCTCGTGTAAACCCGCCTGTGCAAATAAAGAGCCCGACATCCGTTTCTCCGAGAATTGCCATGAAACCGCGGATAGCGTCGACTGTCGCCTTGTCTGCTCTTCGTTTCACCTGCGCCTTGAT
>CAYNBQ010000188.1:0-3427 GCA_964395275.1 uncultured Verrucomicrobiota bacterium | reverse complement strand
CTCTGCTTACCGACCGAAAGTAGGAGCCCCGCGGCCGCGGGGCGATTTGGACCGGGTGGCGCGAGCGTTCGTTCGCGGGACGGGAGGATCGGCCTCCTACGGAGGGTTTTCCTTTGCGGGGAAGGGGAGGGGGACGGGTCCCTTCTACGAACCTCCGCTTCGCGTCGGCTCCGTAAAGGGACCGCTCCCCGGCGCTGCCGCGGGGAAGTCCCCTACGGGGAGGATTCCGCCGGCGGCTCGGCGAGCGGCAGGGAGACGTAGGCGATGTTCCAGGCCGGAATCGCCACATCGAAAGAGGCGTCGCCGGAGGGCGCCAGTTCCCGCCGCGTGATCCGTTCGGGATGATCGCGCAGCACGTCGTCGATCGTGGCGATGTCCCAGGTTTCCTCGTCCTCCTTGCAAAGGGCACGGTACTCCTTCTCGAAGAAGAGTTTTCCCGAGAGAAGGGTGAGCCGGCCCGGCCCGGCGAGGCGGTACACGCCCCGTGCGTCGAAATGCACCTCGACCGGTTCGGGTTGCAGGTTCACGTAAATGAGCGTGGCCCGATCGTCGTCGTCCATCACGACGTAGTTGGCGTTTCCGACGCGCCCGTACTTGGCCAGCCGCGCTCCGCGGTGTTCGTTGAAGAGTTTCATCGCGTAGGCGGCGGGGGTCATCCTCCACCGGATCCGTTCCTTTTCGGACGGTTGGATCCCGGTGGTGCGGCTCGGCTCCCAGACGCTCCAGAACAACGACCAGTGCCCCGTCGTCGCGCAGTGATAGGTCGCCAGCGGGACGCAATCGCGAACGAAGGCGTTCAGGGCCGAGGCGACGAACAGGGCGTGGGCGTGGGTGAAGATGAAGCGGTTCTTGCCGTAGGGCGCCATGTTGTATTCGGTCACCGCGGTCGGCGCCAGAGGGCCCTCGCCCCGGACCGCGCCGTCGCCCCAGGCGCCGTCGCCGAGGACCTGCCGGACGAGGGACTCGGGGCTCAACGGTTCCTTCAGGGGATCCGCCGGGCCGGCGTACATGTGGCCGGAGAGGAAATCGATCTGCGGGCCGAATTCGGTCATGGCCCGTTCCCAGTCCCCGTAGGTGATTCCCTCGGGCAGCAGGCGGCGGTGCACGGCGGGGCCGTAGGCCTTCTGCAGGGAGGTCGCAAGCAGGACGATCGAAGGATCGACCTCGCGCATGCGCCGGGCGAAGGTTTCCACGATGCAGCGGTAGACCTGCGGATGGATCAGGAAATAGTCCTCGTTGCCGATCTCCCAGTAGCGGATGCCGTATCCCTTCTCGATGTTTGCGTATCGGACGAGATCGGCGGCCGCGCGCGCCATGGTCTCGATCGCGCGGCGGGTCGCCCCGGTCGGGGCGGATTCGTGCTGGTCGGTGCCGGGTTGATCCCAGAAGAAGCGGACCCGCTGCTGTTCCTCGTCCCAGAGCGTGCCGCAGTTCACCTGCATGAGCATCTCGGCGCCGATCCGCCGCGCCATGGCGGCGATGTTGTCCAGGGTCGGCCAGCGTTCCGGCGCGTAGTCGCGCACGAGGGCGTTCCCGTACCACTTCCCGATCAGCCGGATCGCTTCCACGGACTTGTCGGTGTCGAGGAAGAAGCAGGCCATCATCGACGAGGCGTTGCGGTGGAACCGGATCAGGGGGATTCCGACGTCCCGCGCGAGTTCTTCGAACCCGGGGCTCCCGGGGGCGGGGGGATAGAGGTCCCCGAAGATCCGGGCCGTGGGACTTGCGAAGACGACCCCGGAGACCAGGGGGCTTACCGGACGGCCGAGCGGATCCCGAACGACGATCTCGGCGCGGTCGACCGAGACGACGCCGGGTCCTCCGGAAGGTTCCGTCGTTTCGATGCCGGTGACGTCTACCGGCGCGGGCGGGTTCTCGGCGGAGGTGTTCATGGAGAAGAGCGGCATGGTGCAAATCCAGGGAATCAGGAAGGCGACGGCCCGGCGCGGTCCGCGCGTGCGGCGGCCGGATCGGGCGGCGGGGACCTGGAGCGACGCCTCTTGCATGGGCGCGGCAAGGATCCTTCGGGCGCACGGCCGATGTCAAGCCGCCCGCATCCGCACCTTCGGGATTGCGTTCCCGGCGCAGCGCCGTACGATGCGGCCCGCCGGGATCCTCCGGTTGCGAGAGGAGTGATCGTCTGATGGAAACCCAGGCCGCGTCCGAACGTCCCGCGTTGCAATCCCCCCGGGCGGCGCCCGTCGTGGAACCCGCCCTGCGCCCGATTCGTCCGGGATCGATCCGTCCGCTCGGCCGATGGAAACGGTCCCTGGAGGTGATCGCCGACGGCTGGCTGCGTCGGATCGTCGCCGCGCGTCACGGCTGTTTCTATCCCGTGTACTGGGCCCGGAACACCTTCGACGGAACCATGGGCGACGTGCACAGCGAATGGGCCGGGTACACCGCGGACGCCATCGTACGGCTCTCGCGCCTGCTTCCGGATTCCTGGATCGCGACCCGGAAGGGCGAATGGCTCGAGAATGTTCTGGCCTCCCAGGATCCGGACGGGTACCTCGGATGCAACCGCCCGGAGACGCGATGGCGGCACGGTTTCGAACTCTGGAGCCAGGACCGGATCCTGCAGGCCCTTCTCTACGAATACGAGGCCGGCGGCGATCCGCGGATCCTCGAAACCTGTCTCCGCGCGGCGCGCCGCCTGGCGCGCGCCCTGCGGACGGATGCCTTCGACGGCGTCTATTCCCGTCCGTACACGCTCGACGGTCCGCGCCAGGCGGGACACGGCGTCAATATCGTTCATCCGCTGCTCGCCCTCTACGAGTACAGCGGGGACGAGGCGCTTCTCGAAGCGGCGGTGGATCTCTACCTGGATTTCGACGCCTCGGCCTCGGACATCAGCGCCACGGCCTTTCTCACGCAGGGGATTCTGCGCACGCACATCGTGACCGTCTGCGAACATCTCAGCATCCCGGCGAAGATCTACGAGTTCACGGGCGAAAGCCGGTTTCTGGACGCCTCGCTCCGGGCCTTCGAACTGCTCGGGCACTCGCTGCAGGTGCAGGGGGTTCCGAGCGGCAACGAGTTCACCTACGGAAAAGGCCCCCGGAAATTCACGGAACACTGCGGGGTGATCGAATGGGCGATCTCCTGCGGGCGCCTGCTGTGCCGGACGGGGCTGGTGCGTTTCGCCGACGCGGCGGAGCGGGCGATGATGAACGCCTATTTCGGCAGCAAGAGCCCGGACGGCGTCACGCTCTGCTACAACCATGCGCCGAACCAGGTCGTGGCCACCGACTGGAGCGGTCCGTACGAGGACAACTGGGACCAGGGAATGTTCCGGAACCACTACGCGATGGACCACGATCCGCGCTGCTGCAACGCGAACACCTCGCGGGGGTTTCCGAACTACGTGGAGAACGCCGTCGCGCGGGCGGCGGACGGAGGGCCGGTCTTCGTTCACTACGGCCCG
>CAYNBQ010000187.1:0-3512 GCA_964395275.1 uncultured Verrucomicrobiota bacterium | reverse complement strand
TCCGTGATTGCGCGACGGGCCTGCTTCGTCCGGGGGCTTCGAAGCCCGGGGGACGTCGCGGTTCCGCAATGGGATCTTCGATGCATCCATGAGCGGGACCGGTCCCGGCGCCGGCGCGCATTCGGCACGGCGTCCCGAACGCGCTTTCGCAGCCCGAAATCCCCGAAACCGCGGTGGATCCCGGTAAACGGCGCGTTCCGCGCACTCTATGGTAAGGCCGAGGGCAACACCATGGGGCGCGATGCAAGAAAAGCCGGATTCACGCTCATTGAGCTGATGGCCGTGCTCTTCATCGCGGGTCTCCTCGCCGCGGCGGCCGTACCCACCTTCCAGACCATCCAGAAGGGGAAGGCCCTCACTACGGGCCTGCGCCAGATCAGCGCCGCCGTCGACTTCGCCCGCCAGTACGCCATCACCCGCCGCCGGAACACGCGGTTCGTGATCGTCACGGACGACAACGATTTCACGTCGCCGGCCCTGAGGGAACATGCCGACAAGGTCTACTGCGCCTACGCCGTCTGCACGGTCGACGCCTTCGGCAAGGTTCTCGAGTACATCCGCCCCTGGGAATACCTTCCGAAGGGCGTGGTGATCGACAAGACGGCCTCGTTCACGAATTCCACGCCCGTCGCCATGCCGTTTCCTTCGGCGGATTCGAAGAATTTCGTGTGGGTGCAGTCCTTCGAGTTCACGCCGACGGGAGCCCCGCCGGCGGGAACGGAGGAGAAGACCCTGGTGCTGGCCCGGGGGACCGTGATGGTCGAACGGGACGAGGACGGCAGACCGACCGGAAAGTTCGACTACACCGTTACGGACCGGAGCGTCGTCTGGAAGATCACGGTGAACGCGGTGACCGGCCGGGTTCGGGCGGACGAGGTGGTGAGTTCGCCTTGAACCGGGGTGAAGCCATGAAGGCGACGCAGGGATTCACGCTGGTGGAGATCATCCTGGCGCTCGGCGTGGCGGGACTGGCGATCGTCGGGATCATGGCGCTTCTGCCGGCGGGGATCGAGTCCAGCCGAAACGCGCAGGTGGACATGGAAGCCGCCAACCTCGCCCAGCGGGTCCTGGAAGAGAACGTCGCGGCGAAGGATTTCAGCGGCGGGGTCTCCTGGGCGACGTCCGAGTTTTCGAAGGATGTCGCCGCCAATGTGATGTACGTCTACACGACCGGCTACGACCCGCCGTGGCAGATCCTCGAGGGGAAGTACAAGGCCCGGGTCGTCGGCGCCCGGCCGATTCCCGGGTACAACAACGCGTTGTACGAGGTGACCGTCGCCGTCGGATTCCCGAGCGACGTTCCGGAGGAACAGCGGACCTGGGTCCGTTTCACGACCTATGTATCCAAGCGCACCCCATAGCTTGCCGACGCGCACACGCCGGCGCATCGGGAACGGTGCGGGGACCGCCCGGTCAGCGGCCTTCACGCTGCTGGAGGTCCTCGTGGCGATGGGGATCCTGAGCATGCTGGTGGTCTTTCTCTTCGGCGCGTTGCGGCAGGGATCCGACCTGATCCAGCGCACCACGAGCCGGGTGGACGCCTTCGGTTCCGCGCGTGCCGCGCTCGATTTCATGTCGCGCGAACTGGCGCAGACGGTCCGGATCACGACGAACGATCTCCCGCGGGTCGGCGGCGCGAAACTGCCGCAGGACGGCCTGGTCACGTTGTATCTGGACTACGTTTCCCCCTTTGCCGGGCAGACGAACTCCTTCCTCTACGCCGTTGCGGCGTTGAACGACGCCCCGCCCGTGGGGACGGAGGAGACCCGCCGGGATCTCGTCGAGATCGGCTACGGGATCCTCTTCGTGGAAGATACGAACGCCCCGCCGGACGCGGTGGAGTTCGGCTCGTGGCAGCTCGTGCGGACCTACGCCGCGGGCGATTACGTGGACGTCTACGATTACATCGACACGCCCTATCCCGCGGGTGGACAGGATCCCCACGACTGGTACAAGACCCCCGCACCCCCCGCCAATCCGCCGCCCTCCGCGCCGAAATGGCTCGAGGTGGTTCGGCACGTGGCCTTCTTCACGGTGCAGGCGGACCCGGATTCCGGACCTTGGCGCTGGGATCGAAAGGGGGACCTGCCGAAGTCGCTGCGGATTCGCCTCGGCGTGGTGAGCGAGGGAGACGCCCGGGACGCCTGGCGCGCCTCGGACGTGACCCGCGCGGGAGACCGGGCGAAACGGGCCGAGGCCTGGCTGGAATACGTCCAGACCAACGGGATGGTCCGGGTCTTCGAGACCTCGGTGGCCCTGCCGGAGGCGAGGCCATGAGGGGGCATCGGCAGGAATTCCGCCACGGCGAGCGGGGAATCTCGCTCCTGGTGACCCTGGGGATCATGGCGCTGTTGCTGGTGATGGCGCTCGGGTTCGCCTCGGTGATGCGGATCGAACGGGCGCGGGCCCGGAGTTTCCGGGATTCGACCGAATCGCGGTACCTCGCCCGATCAGCGCTGGAGAAGGCGATGGCGGATCTCCTCCTGGAGTTCGCGGCGGAGACCAACGGCGTCTGGGGCGGCACGATCCGGCCGTTCGTGTTGGTCTCGAAGATCGACACGGGCCGGGAAGACTACGGCACGATGATCGATCATCCGGATCTGGTGGACTGGATCGATTTGGACGGGCTCGATTCCTGGGGTCCCAAGCCCGGGTTGGAACCGGTATGGATCGCCGCGTTGCGTCGGTTCGACGATCCGGCCACGCGGCAGTCGTCGGTGGACGAGGTCGTGGAGTACTACGGTCGGATCGCCTACCTGATCGTGCCGAACGCGATCGATCTGAACGCCGCGGGGAACCTGAGCCGGAACGGCACGGCCTTCGGCCGCAACGAGGGATGGTCCACGGCGGAGATCGATCTCGCGACCTATTTCGGGTCGCTGGGGCTGCCGGATCCGGACAGGATCGCGAAGAGCATCCTGGAGCTTCGCTACGGAGAGGACGGGGCGCCGGGGCGGGCGGGGTACGACGACGATTTCAACGACAGCGCCAACACCTACGCGTTCTCCGTCGGCGCAAGCACGTCGACCTTCCCCCGCGTCTCGCTCGACCGGATCGACAACGACGGGGACGGGGTGAAGGACGAGGGCAACGAGGGGCGGGACGACCCCGCGGAATACGACGCGCGGGTGTTGTGGGGCGACGACCAGGCGGTCAAGTCGATCTTCGACCTGTACGGATTCGGTTTCCTGGGCGCACCGCACGAGAACTACCTGCGTGTGCTGACCTCGGCGGCGCTGGATTCCTACGATGTCGACACGGGTGCGGCGTCGCTGTGGAGAGCGGCGGACCCGGGATTGCAGAACCCGAACCCGACGCCGCTGTCGCCGAGCGACGATCTCAGGACGTTGCTGGACGATTACGCGAGCAAGTTCACCGCGGCGGGATTCTCCGCGTCCAACCGGGTGATTCAGCTCGCGGCGAACCTGATCGACTTCATCGACGACGATTCCATCCCCGTCTATTACGAGGACGGGACGAACGTCGTCCTGGGCGTCGAGGCCACCCCGATG
>CAYNBQ010000186.1:0-3628 GCA_964395275.1 uncultured Verrucomicrobiota bacterium | reverse complement strand
CTCCAGCAGGCGGGGGCCGAGGATCTCGCCACGAAGCTCGGCAACCCCTACGGGGTTCCGGGAACCGATGGCAACAACTACGCGACCGCCCTGGTCGTTCCTGAGCCCAGCATGATTCTCCTCCTCGGTGCCGGGCTGGGTGCGCTCTGGCGGCGTGCGCGTCGCTAAACCCAACGACCTGAAACCAGGCCAGGCGGCGGCCACCAACCGGTGGCCGCCGCTTCCTTTTCCCCACGGCCGCCTCTCCGCGCGGAAATCCCCCGAACCGGGCCCCGGTGCGGAAGGGCGCCCTTGAATTCGATCGCTCCGTCGCCGATTCTCTTGCCCGTCAGGAGCGTGACCTGCCGATGAGAATCCGCCTTTTCCTTCTCGTTTTCGCCGTCGCAATGGGGGTCTATCTCGTCTCGATCCCCTCGCATCCCTCCATCGACCCCGGCCTGTCCTACGTCAACGCCGCCTCCGGAGCCGGCGAATATCCGCCCACATCCCACCCGGTCTGGTCGGCCCTGATCGCCGCGATCTCCCGGGTCGTCCCCCATGCCGCCCTTTCCCCCGCCCTCCGAATCGCCTGTTTCCTGCTCGCCGCCTGCGCGGCCGGACTGCTGGCCCTGCTCGTGCTCGCCGTTCCGAGGAACCGGATTCCCGGGGAGGCTTCCGTCGTCGATCGGGCCGCCGAACACGGGCTCTCCGAAAGATGGATCCGCTTCCTCTCCGCGGCCCTCGGCGGGCTCGCGCTGGCCTTCTCTCCGCCCGGCTTCGGGGTCGCCTCCACCCTGGGACCCGGTGCCCTCGATCTCGCCCTGCTGCTCGCCGTCTGCGTCCTTCTGCTCGTCTTCTTCCGGGAAACGATCCGTCCGGTCCCCGCACTGTCCACGGCGGCCTTCCTCGCGGGGATCGGGATCTCCGAGTCGGTGACCTTCGCCCTGCTGGCGCCTTTCTTCATCCTCCTCGGGATTTCCGGGCTCACCCGCCGCGGACGAATCCGCTGGAAACGCGCGGCTCCCCCCGCTTTCTTCGCCGTACTCGGCGTCCTCTGCGGCTTCGCCGTCATCCCCCTGTTCTGGATGCGCGCCCTGCGAAACGACGCATTCCCCGGACGCACGGTCGGATCGCTGCTCCTCGACCAGCTCCGCCTTCACTGGATGACGCTTCGCATGCTGCTTTCTCCGATCGGCGTCATCCTGACCCTCGTCGCCGTGATCATTCCCGTCGGCTACGTGTTTCTCACCGCCAAGGGACACGAGACGGGCAGGCGAATGGGCTGGTTCGTACTCCTGCTGCTCCTCTTTCTGACCGCGGTCTCGGGGGCGGTGGTCTTCGAGACCGTCATCAGCCCTGCGGCCCTTTACACCGGCGCGATGGTCGTCCTCCCCACCGCCGCTTCGGCCGCCCTCCTCGGATATCTGGGGGGCGTCTGGATCGCGACCGCCTGGGGCGCCTTCCCCCGTCGCCGCCGCATCATCCGTCGTTCCCTTCGGACCGCCGTGCTCGTCCTGCTCCTCCTGGCGCCGGCCGCCCTCGCCGTTCTCGGATGGAAGGCCCGCGCCGCCTATCGCCGCACGGGGATCGCCGAGATCGCCCGCAGGGCGGCCCGGCAACTCGAAGAGGGCGGCGTGGTCGTCTTCCAGGGCGACATGCTCGACGAACTCGTCCGCTACTACGCCGCCCCCCTCCGGCACAGGCCGATCTGGATCGACCTCTCCCGGCCCGGTCTGCCGGATCGCCAGCGATATTACCGGGGCCTCTTCCCCGAGTTCCGGGAACGCGATCGAAGAATCGAGGCGGAAGAGATCGCCCTCTCGGCGGCCCGGCTCAGGCCCGAAGGATTTCGAACCTTCCGCGCGTCGCTGCTTCACCGCCTCGGCGTTCCCTACCGGGCGAGCGGATTCTGGTTCGTCCAGCGTTCGGCGGAGGCGGGAGCGCCGCCCGCCGTCGACGATCTCTCGGAACTCGCCCGACAGTCGGCTTCCTTCAGTGCGCGCCCGCTCGACCCCTGGTTCCGGATCGAACTTCTCTGTTCACGAATGCTGAACGACGCGGCCGTGGCGTATGAACTCGAGGGGAAATCCGAAGAGGCGGCCGTCCTCTTCCGGAAGGCCGTGGAGGCCTGTCCCGACAACGTCAGCGCCCTGATGAACCTCGCCCAGGTGCAGTTCCGCAACGGCGACGAAGAGGCGATCCGCACCGTGGAGTCGACCCGCCGGATTTTCGAGGAAGGCAAGGCCGTGCGCGACCTCGACTGGCTCGCGCTCTATCACGGCATCATCCATTCCCCGGACGCCTACGCCCGCATGGGAATCTCCCTGGCATCGCGCGGCCAGGAGAATTCCGCGATCGCCGAAATCGAGAAGGCCCTCGAACTCGCCCCCGACGCCGTCCGGCTGCAGACCCTGCTGGCCCGGCTCCAGATCCGCCGGGGAGACCTCGCGGAGGCGGAGAAACGGCTCGTACAGATCCTCCGGAAGGATCCGGAGGATCGACAGGCGAAGGAGGCCTACGCCCTGCTGAAGGCGCGCCAGGGCGATGCGAAGACCGCGGTGCGGATGCTCGACGAAATCGTCTCCGGAGGGGCGGCGCCGCCGGAAATCGTCGGCGCCGTCGCCCTGTTGCGCGCCCACCAGGGAGACCTCGCCGGGGCCCGAAAGCTCATCGAAGGGCTGCCGGCATCGCAACGGAACCAGCCGAGACTCCTCGTGATCCGCGCGTATCTCGCCGCGATGGAGGGACGGGAATACCAGGCCGAGGACCTGCTCCGGGAAGCCCAGGGGGCGATTTCGGATTCCCCCGAACTGCAGTTGCTCTCCGCATCGGTCTATCGACGTCTCGGCCTGGATTCGAAGGCGGAGAAGACCATTCGCTCGGTGTTGGAACGGGATCCCGACAACATGGAGGCCCTTTCCCAGCTGGTCCTCGGGATCATGCGCGGCGGGCATCGGACGGAAGAGGCCGAGGAACCCGCGACGCGGATGCTGAAGATCGAGCCCGACAACTGGCTTGCCAACCTCGCCATGGGCACCGTCGAACTCGAACGGGACCGTCCCGGGAAGGCCGTCGAATTCTTCAGGAAAAGCGTGCAATCCAGGGAAACCGCCCTGGCGTTGAACAATCTCGCATGGGCGCTCGACCGCGCCGGCCGTCCCGAAGAGGCCGTCGAATACGCCCGCCGCGGCCTCGAAATGGCTCCCGATTACGTCGATCTGCTCGACACCCTCGGATGGATCGAGTTCCGCCTGGGGCATCTCGAAGAGGCGAAACGGCTCCTCGGACGGGCGGTCGAACTCGAACCCAAGGGGCCCTTCCCCCATCTCCATCTCGCGATGATCGCCGCGCGCGAGGGCCGGACCCGCGCGGAAACGGACCATCTCGCGATCGCCCGCGAAGGAGGGATTTCGGATGAGGAAATCCTCCGGGCCCGCCGGGAGGTCTCCGCAGGGACCGCGCCCTGATTCGCCGATCCAGGACGGTCGGTCCGGCATCAATCCTGCTCTTTCCCAATCCCTCGGAAAGGGCCGGGGGGTACGACGACTGCGCAACCGGCCGCCGCACGTTCCTCCCGCGCGGGAAGAACCGGGAAGGAGGAGGAGATGAGAGGTCGTTGGATAGGCTTGGGTGCGGTGGTTGCCGTGCT
>CAYNBQ010000185.1:0-3663 GCA_964395275.1 uncultured Verrucomicrobiota bacterium | reverse complement strand
GCGGGGCGGGCCTCCTACGTGGGGGTGGCGGCCAAGGGTAGAGTAGGAGGCCGCTCCCTATCGGCCGCTTCCGATACGGGGCGGTGCGAAGCGATCGCCCGACAGGGGTCGGGCTCCTACTTTGGGGGAACGGCAACAGAGTAGGAGGCCGATCCCTATCGGCCGATTCCTATTCCCAGGCCCGGAACCCCAGTTGATGACGATCAAGATCCGACTCATACCGGGGATGCGCGCTCGACCAGGGCCAATCGGACTGGAAGGCGGTCAGACCCTTGCGGACCGGATTGGCCTCGATGTATCGGGCGGTTTCGGCCACGGATTCGTCGGGCCGGAGGTACCGATCATAGAATCCTTTTTCCCAGGCGATCGTCCTTCCGGCCGCACGAGAGGGAAAGCTGGCGTGGCGGCACAGGTCGTGAACGAGCTCCGGGAGCGACTTGTCGCCGATCAGAGTCAACAGGCAGTGCCAATGATCCGGCATCACCACGAAGGCATGCAGGAACAGACGGCCCCGCCTGCGTTCGTGAAGGAAAGCATCGACCACGTCACGGCGCTGCCGGGGATGCAGAACTGCCGGAATGCGAAGGCACTTGGTGATACTGTAGGTCGCGAAGTGTTCCGAGACCCTCCCTTTTCGCAAGGCGGCCCGATGCGGAGGAATCTCCCGACGATCCATGGTATCCGGAAGAATATTTTCCTTCTTGGAACCCTGACAAGGATCGAATGTGGAAATGGTCGAGCCGGGTGCAAACGCGCGAGCAAAGTAGGAGGCCGATACCGTTCGGCCGATTCCGATGCGGGGGACGGCACGGATCGCCCGACAGGGGTCGGGCTCCTACTTTGGGGTGACGGCGGGGGGTAGAGTAGGAGGCCGATCCATATCGGCCGATTCCGATATGGGGGGCGGCACGGATCGCCCGACAGGGGTCGGGCTCCTACTTTGGGGTGTCGACGGGGCGTAGAGTAGGAGGCCGATCCCCATCGGCCGATTCCGATATGGGGGGCGGCACGGATCGTCCCGCGGGGCGGGACTCCTACTTTGGGGTGTCGGCGCGGCCTCCTGCTCTGTTTTCGCACGCAACCCGAAGTGGAACCCGTCCCGGCGCGGGGAACGATCCGGGGCGTTGCCGGGGGCGGGGGCGTCGTGGATAATCCGGGGCGCCCGGCCGGGGGCGGGCCGGAGGGGAGGGAGAAAAACCGTTGGATTCTTCGGACAGGGAACTCGGCCCGAAGGAAGTGCGCCGGTCCGCGGTTTCGCTGGGGGCGGGGTTTCTCGTGCTCGGCGGTCTGCTCTGGTGGCGGGGAACCGGCGGCGCGGGTTTTCCCGCCTGGACGGGATCCCTCCCGCAGCGGGTCGCCGTGGCGGCCTGGGCCCTCGGGGCGGCGGTCGTCCTGATCGGCCTCTTCCGGGAACGGCCGGCCCGGTGGATCGTTCGCGCCTGGACGCGGTTCGCCGGGATCGTCCACCGGGCGTTGAGCCGGATCCTGCTCCTGCTCGTCTACTTCCTGGTGCTGCCCCTCTTCCTGCCGATGCGTTTGTCGGATCCCCTCAGGATCCGGCCGCGTTCCCGGGGCTGGATCGAGCGGGAACCGGAGGAACCGACGATCGACCGGGCGCGGCAACCCTTCTGAATCCAGGCCGATGAACATCCTCGGAATCTCCTGCTTTTACCACGATGCCGCCGCCGCCCTGGTGCGGGACGGGACGGTGATCGCCGCCGCCGAGGAAGAACGGTTCAGCCGGCGCAAGCACGACAACGGCTTTCCGAACGGGGCGATCCGGTACTGCCTGAACGCGGGGGGGATCGATGCGAACGGGCTGGACGCGGTGGTCTTCTACGAGAAACCGATGCTGAAGTTCGATCGGCTGCTCGAGACGATCCTCGTCGGTTGGCCGCGGACGCGCGCGATGTGGGAGCAGGGGATCCCCGTCTTCCTGAACGAACGGCTGCGCATGACGCGGGTGATCCACCGCGCGCTCGGGGCCGACGTCGAGGTCTTCTACGTTCCGCATCATCTCTCCCATGCGGCCGCCGCCTTTCTCGTCTCCGGATTCGAGGAATCGGCGATCCTCACCGCCGACGGGGTCGGGGAATGGACGACGACGGCGTGGGGGGAGGGTCGGGGGACGCAGATCTCGATCCGGGGCGAGGTCCGGTTCCCCCATTCGATCGGTCTGCTGTACAGCGCCCTGACCGCGTACCTGGGCTTCCGCGTGAACGACGCCGAATGGAAGGTGATGGGGCTGGCCGCCTACGGCCGGCCCCGGTACGTCGAGCCGTTCCGCCGCCTGATCGAGGTCGGGGAGGACGGGAGTTTCCGTCTGCGGATGGAGTACTTCGATTTCCCGTGGTCGCTGCGCAGGATGCACAGTTCCCGCTGGGAAGAACTCTTCGGGCGCCCGCCGAGGCGGCCGGAGGACGAGATCGAGGATTTCCACCGGGACCTGGCGCATTCGGGTCAGAAGGTCGTGGAAGAGGTGTTGCTGGCGATCGTGCGGCACGTCCGCCGGCGGACGGGGTCGGACCGGCTCTGTCTGGCGGGGGGAGTTGCGCTCAACTCGGTGGCGAACTGGCGGATCCTTCGGGAGACCGGGTTCCGGAAGATCTTCATCCAGCCGGCGGCGGGCGATTCGGGCGGGGCGCTGGGCGCGGCGTTGTACCACTGGAACTGCGTGCTGGGGAATCCCCGCCGGTACGTGATGACCCACGCCTATCTCGGCCCGTCGTGGGAAGCCGGGGAGGTCGAACGGGTGCTCCGGGAGGAGGGGGCGGACTACGAACGGGCGCCGGACGAAGCGGCGCTGGTCGACCGAACCGCGCGGGCCCTGGCCGAGGGGCGGATCGTGGGCTGGTTCCAGGGGCGGATGGAATTCGGTCCCCGGGCGCTGGGCGCGCGGTCGATCCTGGCCGATCCGAGGCGGGCGGAGATGAAGGACCGGTTGAACGCGAAGGTCAAGTATCGCGAATCGTTCCGTCCCTTCGCGCCGGCGGTGTTGATCGAGCGGGCGCACGAGTTCTTCGAGGTGCCGGAGGGCACGGCGATGCCGTTCATGCTCCTGGTGCCGCCCGTCCGGCCGGAGAAACGGGCGGCGATCCCGGCGGTGACCCATGCGGACGGGACGGCCCGGGTGCAGACGGTGGACGGGGAGACCCACCCGCTTTTCCGGGGGTTGATCGAACGGTTCGGCGAACTGACGGGGGTGCCGGTGCTGTTGAACACCTCCTACAACATCCGCGGCGAACCGATCGTGGCCTCCCCGCGGGACGCCTGGCGGACCTTCGTCGGCACGGGCCTGGACCTGCTGGTGATCGGGCCGTTCATCGTGCGGACGAAACCGGCGGGTCGGATTGATCCCCGGTCCGGGGGCGCGTAGCATGGCCGGAGGAGGGATCGAATGCGGAAATCGTCTTTGATGCGGGATTTCTTCGGGTTCATCTTCCGCGAGAGGAAATGGTGGATGATCCCGCTGGTGGTGATTCTTCTTCTCCTGGCGATCTTCATCGTGTTTCTGGGCGGATCCCCCCTGGCGGCACTGCTTTATCCGCTGCTGTAACGGGGGGGCGGTGCGGATCGTCCCGCGGGGCGGCGCGAAGCACGACGTCACGCAAGAGAGCGGCCTGAAGGGCCGCAACTCGTCAGCCCGGGGCAACGCCCCGGGAG
>CAYNBQ010000184.1:0-3666 GCA_964395275.1 uncultured Verrucomicrobiota bacterium | reverse complement strand
GAGACCGTCCGAAACGCCGTCGATCGGGTGCCAGGCGACTTTGCGTTCGGGCAGAAACCGCATCGGGAAGCCGAAGAAGATATGGGGCGCGGTAGGGCAGGGTTGGACGCAGTTGGTGTAGAGATGTTCCTTGGGCGCGTCGCCGTAGTCGAGCCACTGCGGATCCGTCCAGCGGACGAAATCCTCGGATGTGGAGGTCATGATGTCCCGAAAACCGTCGCGGAACGCGCGATGGAACTCGACGTAGCGACCGCGCGTCGTGTCGTAGAACGCGAGGTTCTGCGAATCGAATTTCCCCTTCGTGATCACCGGTTCTTCCCGAAGGAGTTGCCAACGGATGCCGTCGGGGGAGACGAAGGCGAGCAACCCGCCCTCGCCCGAGGCGAGCGCCTTGTACCGTTGTTCGGGGGAGCAGCCGGGATTCGTATCGAGGAAAGGTGTGAAGTTGTGCGTCCCCGCCCCGTCGAGAAGGATGTTGTTTTCCCGGGAGCCGTCGAATTCGACGAGCCAGAGGGCGGGTTTCGTCCAGACGATCCCGTCGCGGCTCTCGGCGTAGCAGGTGTACTGCCGCGAGTACTCGCGGGTGACCGGGTCGTAGCCGCTGCCGCGGTAGTACATCCGGAAGAGATCGCCGTCCCGGAAGACGGTGACGTACCCGCTCGTGTTTCCCTCCCACGGTTCGTCGAAGACGATCGCAATCTCCCGCGGAACGGGCGTCGCCTGGCGAAGGGAAAGAGAGGCAGACATGCGATCGACGAGGAACGTGTCCACGAAGAGTTCGCGGCGGCTTGCGATGTCGACGGGGTTCATGGGTTCTCCGGGGGCCGGCAGGAGCGGGAGCATCATCGCGATGACGAGGTCGATGACCGCCGGCCCTGGGACGGAATGAGAACGGCGGATCTTTCTTCCCTGTTTCATGCGGCGGATTGTACAGGCGAAGTCCCGGCCGGACGAGTCCGGGGGAAGGGCGGGTCGCCGCACCTCCGGCGAGTCGTCCTGCGCGGGAATCATGGGTCGGCCGACCCTACTTCGTGCCGCGGCACTTCCTCCTTCGTCCCGCGGCTGCGGGACTATGGAGGACAAGTCGAAGGGCAAGGCGGGATCGGCCTCCTCCTCTGGGCTTCAGGCGCCGCGCCCATCAACAGTAGGAGCCCCGCGTCTGCGGGGCGATCCGCACCGCCCCCCGCATTGGAAATCGGCCGAACGGTATCGGCCTCCTACTCTGGGTTTCAGGCGCCGCGGTTCCACAAGTCCTCCTTTGCGGGACGACGGCCGGAGGTAAACGCGGCCTGAAGGGCTGCCGCTCGATAGCCCGGGGCAACGCCCCGGGGATGTGTGCGTCTCCCCCATGTTCCGCGCGCTGAAGGCGCGCCGCGGAGTTCATGCCGGATGTTCATGCGACCATGGCGCCGCGTCCCACGAGTCGTCCTTTGCAGGAATCGGCCGACCCTACTTCGTGCTGCAGCACTTCGAAGGGCAAGCCGGGATCGGCCTCCTACTCTGGGCTTCAGATGTCGCGGCTTCACAGGTCGTCCTTCTCGGGAGACCGGAGGTTCGTCTTGATGCACCGTGGCGGTTCGGGGATCCTCGGTTCCGCGCGCGGGGTCCCCCTTCTTCGGACCCCGCCGCACCAGGGAGGGATGCGTGAAGGCGGGCTGGAACGAACGGCGCCGGGCGATCGTCGAGTTCCTGGGACTCAAGAAGAACATGCTCGTTCTGCTGGGCATGGTGATTCTCGTGGGTCTCGGCGAGAAGATGGCCGAACGCTTCCTCCCCCTCTACCTGATGGCCCTCGGCGGGGGCGCCTTCTCGGTCGGGTTGCTCAACGGCATGGACAACCTGCTCAGCGCCCTCTACTCGTACCCGGGCGGTTACGCGAGCGATCGGCTCGGGTACAAACGGGCCCTTCTCCTCTTCAACCTCATCGCGATGGCGGGCTACCTCATCGTCATCGTCTTCCCGTACTGGCAGGCGGTGATCGTCGGCTCGATCTTCTTCCTCTCCTGGACCGCCATCTCCCTGCCGGCGACCATGGACATGGTCGCCAGCGTTCTGCCGATGAAGAAACGCACCATGGGCGTCTCGATGCATTCCCTGGTGCGCCGGATCCCGATGGCGCTGGGACCGATCCTCGGCGGAATCATGATCGGGTTCTTCGGGGAGAAGACCGGGGTGCGCCTGGCCTTCGTGGTCGCCCTGATCCTCGGCGGGGTGTCGCTGGTCCTGCAGCAGGTGATGATCGACGACGACCGCCGCGGGAAAGAAGGGCCGAAGAAGGATCCGCCGGTCAAGAACCCGCTGCGGGCGATGTCGTTGATGAGTCCTTCCCTGCGCAATCTGCTCGTCTCCGACATCCTGGTCCGGTTCTGCGAACAGATTCCCTACGCCTTCGTCGTGCTCTGGTGCGTGAGCGAGAACGGAATCACGCCCCTGCAGTTCGGGATCCTCACCGCCGTGGAAATGGTCACCGCGATGCTGATCTACATCCCGGTAGCCTATCTCGCCGACAGGAGCACGAAGAAACCGTTCGTGGTGGCCACGTTCGGCTTTTTCACGGTCTTTCCCCTGGTGCTTCTCTTTTCGCGTTCCTTCTGGTGGATGGTCGTCGCCTTCGTGATCCGCGGGTTGAAGGAATTCGGGGAACCGACCCGCAAGGCGTTGATCATGGATCTCGCGCCGGAGGGGAAGAAGGCGAGCACCTTCGGCGTCTATTACATGTTCCGCGACATCGTGGTTTCGTTCGCGGCGTTCGGCGGCGCGCTGTTGTGGGATCCCTCGACCGCCGCGAGGCTTTTCGAACGATTCGGGGTCCTGCAGGGGCTCCAGGGATGGTTCGAATCGATCGCGTCACCCGCGACGAACCTCCTGGTCGCCTTCGGATTCGGGCTGCTCGGGACGTTGTACTTCGCCGCATTCGGAAAGGATCTGGGCAAGTCGTAGGGAACGACGGGGGCGGAGCGGCTCCACAAGCCGTCCTCCGCGAGGGTCGGCCGACCGGTATCGGCCTCCTACTCTGTTCTCGCCGCCGCGCCCATCAAAAGTAGGAGCCCCGCGTCTGCGGGGCGATCCGCACCGCCCCCCGCATCGGAAATCGGCCGATTGGGATCGGCCTCCTACTTTTCTGTTTTCGGGCGTCGCGGCTCCACGAGCCGTCCTTCGCGGCAGCAGGAAACGCAGCCTGAAGGGCTGCCGGTCGATAGCCCGGGGCAACGCCCCGGGGATGTGCGCGTCCCCCCATGATCCGCGCGCTGAAGGCGCGCCGCAGAGTTCATGCCGGACGTTTCTGCGCGACCAGGGCGTCGCGACTCCACAAGCCGTCCTCCGCGGGGGTCGGCCGAGCGGGATCGGCCTCCTACTCTGTTTTCGGGCGTCGCGTCCGACGAGTCGTCCTTTGCGGGAGGAGGAGACGCAGCCTGAAGGGCTGCCGGTCGATAGCCCGGGGCAACGCCCCGGGGATGTGCGCGTCCCCCCATGATCCGCGCGCTGAAGGCGCGCCGCAGAGTTCATACCGGATGTTCATGCGCGACCGGAGCGTCGCGTCTCCACGAGCCGTCCTTTGCGGAAATCGGCCGATTGGTATCGGCCTCCTACTCTGTTTTCGGGCGTCGCGACTCCACAAGCCGGTCCGCTCCTTCCTCCTTCCCTCCGGGGCGTCGGATTCGTAGA
>CAYNBQ010000183.1:0-3679 GCA_964395275.1 uncultured Verrucomicrobiota bacterium | reverse complement strand
GGGTCGGGCTCCTACTCTGGGTTGTGCGGGTCAACAGAGTAGGAGGCCGATCCCGCCTTGGCCTTCGTAGTCCCGCCCGCCGGGCGGGACGAAGTAGGCTCGGCCGATTCCGATGCGGATCGACCCGTCGAAGATGCGCTGAAGGCGCGGCACTCTTCCCCCCGTTGGGGTGGTGCACCTTCAGCGCGCAACGATGAGCGTCGCCGCCGCATTCCCCGGGGCGTTGCCCCGGGCTATGGGCATGCGGCCCTTCAGGCCGCGTTTTGCGCGGCGTCGCGCCCCTTCTCGCGGGCCGCCGTTTTTTGACAATGCCGGAGGGTCTTTCTACTCTGTTTCACACCCTGAAGCAGGCTGGAGAGAGTCGGCGATCCGGGGATTCCGAAGCGGAAAACCGGGCAACTTCCAGCGGGCGGTGAAGCGTTGGCGAGAAACGACGATTATGTAGCGGACCTTCTCCTGGATACCGGTCTCATCGACCGCAGGCAGTTTGCCGAGGCGCAGCGTGCCGCCGAAGAGGGGGGGCGCAGCGTCACCGAAGTGCTCATCGCCAACGGCGCGATCTCCCAGGCGGACGTCACCAAGGCGATCGCCAGCCAGTACGGCCTGGAGACGATCAGCCTGGCGGACATGCGGATCCCCCAGGAGATCCTCGACGAGGTGCCCCGCGACATCGCCCGGCGATACAAGGTCGTTCCCGTGGGCCGGCGGGACGGCGTGCTGACCGTGGCGGTCGGCGATCCCAACGAGGCGGGCGATGTCTGCGACGCCCTGCATCACATCCTCAACGTCGACCTGATCGAGGCCGTGATCGCGCCGCCCGAAGAGATCGAGACGGCGATCAAGCACTACTACGGCACCACGGACGAGACCGTGGAGAACATGCTGCAGGAGATGACCGAGGGCGATGTCGACATGCCGTCGTTCGACGACCTGCTGGTCGAGGACGACACCGAGGCGGAGAGTCCGGACGACGCCCCGATCATCAAACTGGTCAGCCTGATCATCCTGGAGGCCTACCGGAACCGGGCGAGCGACATCCATCTGGAACCGCTGGAGCGCCGGTTCCGGGTCCGGTACCGGATCGACGGGGTGCTGCACGAGGTCGAGAACCCGCCGAAACGGCTTCAGTCGGCGATCATCACCCGCTGCAAGATCATGGCCAAGATGAGCATCGCCGAACGCCGCCTGCCGCAGGACGGCCGGATCATGATCAGCGTGATGGGGCGCAACATCGACCTGCGCGTCTCCTGCATTCCGACCCATCACGGCGAGAGCATCGTGATGCGGATCCTGGACAAGCAGAGTCTGATGCTCGGGTTGCCCGAGCTGGGGTTCCTGTCGGACGACCAGGAGACCTTCGAGCAACTCATCACGCTGCCCGACGGGATCCTGCTGGTGACCGGGCCGACCGGTTCGGGCAAGACGACGACGCTGTACGCCGTGCTGAACTACATCAACCGTCCGGACCGCAAGATCATCACGGTGGAAGACCCGGTCGAGTACCAGCTTTCGGGGATCAACCAGGTCCAGGTCCAGGAGGAGATCAACCTGACCTTCGCGAACGCCCTGCGGGCGATGCTCCGCCAGGCGCCGAACGTGATCCTGATCGGTGAGATCCGGGACCTCGAGACGGCCGAGATCGCGATCAATGCCAGTCTGACGGGGCACCTCTGTTTCAGCACGCTGCACACGAACGACGCGCCGAGCGCGATCACGCGGCTGATCGACATCGGGGTGAAACCCTTCCTGGTGGCCTCCTCCTGCCGGGCCCTGATGGCCCAGCGGCTGGTCCGGAAGGTCTGCCGCAACTGCGCGGAACCGGCGACGGCTTCCGATCGGGAGAAACGCCTGCTGCAGATCACCGACGCGGATCTGGAGGGCGCCACCCTGATGAAGGGACGGGGTTGCGCGGAATGTTCGATGACCGGCTACAAGGGCCGGATGGGGATTTTCGAGATCTTCGTCATCGACGACGAGGTCCGGAAGATGATCTACGACAAGGTGTCGTCGGTCCAGATCCGCGAGTATGCCCGCGCCCACGGGATGCGCACCCTGCGCGAAGACGGCCTGCGCAAGGCCTACGCGGGGATGACGACCCTGGAGGAGGTCGCGCGGGTCACCATCGGAGACGAGGGATAGTGCGGTTTCACGGTGAGAGATCGGGGAAATCCCGGCCGCGGGGATGCGAGGAGATGACGTCATGCCTCCACAGATGAGTGAATTGCTTCAGCTCGTTGTCGACGAAGGGGCTTCCGACCTGCATATCGCGGTCGGCGCGCCGCCCGTTCTGCGGATCCACGGCAGCCTGCACCGGCTCGAGGACAAGAACCTGACGCCCGAAGACACCGAGGCCCTCGTGAAATCGATCACCTCGGAGGAACACATCCAGAAGGTCCGGGAACAGGGGGGCACGGACTTCGGGTTCAAGTTCGGGGATGCGGCGCGGTTCCGGGTCAGCGTCTTCAAGCAGAAGGGCTACTACGGCACGGTGTTGCGGCAGATCCCCACGCGGCTCTTCACCCTGGAGGAGATCGGCCTGCCGCCGACGGTGAAGGATCTGCTCTTCCGGCCGCGGGGCCTGATCCTGGTGACCGGGCCGACCGGTTCGGGCAAGACGACCACGCTGGCGACGATGATCGACATCATCAACATCGAGCGCGACGTCCACATCATCACGATCGAGGACCCGATCGAGTATTACCACGATCACAAGCAGAGCATCATCACGCAGCGGGAGATCGGCGTCGACGTTCCGAGTTTCAGCGAGGCGCTGGTCCGCGCGCTGCGGCAGGATCCGGACGTCATTCTGGTCGGGGAGATGCGCGACCTGGCCACGATGGAAGCGGCCATCACGGCGGCGGAAACGGGCCACCTGGTCTTCGCGACGCTGCACACGACCGGCGCGGCCCGGACGGTCGACCGCATCGTGGACGCCTTCCCGACGAACCAGCAGGAGCAGATCCGCACGCAGCTGGCTTCCTCGATCCTGGCGGTGATCAGCCAGTTGCTCCTGGTGCGGCCCGACGGGAAGGGACGGGTGGCCTGTTTCGAGATCATGATCAGCACCCCGTCGATCCAGGCCCTGATCCGCGACAACAAGACCTACCGGATCACCTCCGACATCCAGACGGGCGCGAAATACGGAATGATGACGCTCGACTCCAACCTGATGAGCCTCTACCGCCAGGGCCTGATCACCTACGGCGACCTGATCACGAAGTCGCAGGATCCGCAGACGATCCTGCAGAAGCTCCAGGAAGAGGAAGAGGGCTGATCCGCGGCGGCGGATCCGAGGGGAGAAAGCGGCGACGATGCTCGAGACCGAATCCGACATGCTGGCCGACATCCTCCTGGAGGACGGCTACCTGACGCCCGAGCAGCTCGAGGAAGCCCGGGAGGAACACGCGCGCACCGGGGAACCGCTCTACAAGATCGTGATCTCCTTCGATTTCGTCTCGGAGGACAAGCTGCTCGAATCGATCGCGCGCCGGCTGGGCACGCGGGTGGTGAACCTCTCGGAGATGGAGATCCCGTTGCCGGTGTTGAAGTCGATCCCGGCCAGCGTGGCCCGGATGTATTCGGCGGTGCCGATCGACGCCGACGAGGAATCCGTGCAGGTGGCCGTGCTGGACCCGCTCGATCCGCAGATCGTCGACGAACTGGCCTTCGTCGTCGGCAA
>CAYNBQ010000182.1:0-3770 GCA_964395275.1 uncultured Verrucomicrobiota bacterium | reverse complement strand
GAAGCCGATAGCCCGGGGCAACGCCCCGAGGAATCCGGGTAGCAGCCCTTCATAGCGCGCTGAAGGCGCGCCGCCCCGTCGCGTACACCCCCGCATCGAAGGTCGGCCGAGCCTTGCTTCGTCCCGCCCGGTCGGCGGCCGGGGGAGATCTCGACAGGCCCGTTCTCCTTCTGTGGTATCCTTCCCGGTCGAAAGGCGCCGGATGAACCGGCGTCCCTTCGGGGGAGAGGAAAACGATGACCGCGGAGACACCGGATTGGCGAAAGGCCCGCGAGTTCGCCGATATTCGCTACGAGAAGTGGAACGGCATCGCGAAGATCACGATCTGCCGGCCGGAAGTGCACAACGCCTTCCGTCCGGAAACCGTGGAGGAGATGCTCGAGGCCTTCGCGGACGCACGCGACGACGGGGAGATCGGGGTCGTCATCCTCACGGGGGAAGGCGACCGCGCCTTCTGTTCCGGGGGCGATCAGCGCGGACGGGGTGAAGGCGGCTACGTCGGCGCCGACGGCATTCCCCGGCTGAACGTCCTCGACCTGCAGCGATTGATCCGAACCATCCCGAAACCGGTGATCGCGATGGTCGCCGGCTACGCCATCGGGGGCGGCCACGTTCTCCATGTCGTCTGCGACCTGACGATTGCGGCCGACAACGCCGTCTTCGGCCAGACCGGTCCGAAGGTCGGCAGTTTCGACGGCGGATACGGCGCCTCGTACCTGGCGCGGATCGTGGGTCAGAAGAAGGCCCGGGAGATCTGGTATCTCTGCCGGCAGTACGATGCGCGGCAGGCGCTGGAGATGGGGCTGGTGAACGCCGTCGTCCCGCCCGCGGAACTCGAGGCGGAAACGATCCGCTGGTGCCGGGAGATCCTCCAGAAGAGTCCCACGGCCATCCGTCTTCTCAAGGCGGCGTTCAACGCCGATTGCGACGGCCAAACGGGTCTGCAACAACTCGCCGGCGACGCGACGCTGCTCTTCTATCTCACCGAGGAGGCGAAGGAAGGCAAGAACGCCTTCCTGGAGAAACGGCCGCCCGATTTCAGCAAGTTCCCGCGACTGCCGTGACACCCCTTCCCCCAACGGCCGGCGCCGCGCCGGGACGGGTGCGGCGCTGGATCCTGGCCGCGCGGCCGGCGACCCTGACGGCCGCGGTCGCCCCGGTGCTGGTCGGGACCGCCTGCGCATGGGCGGCCGGCGGGTTCCTTGCCGGTCCGGCGTGGGCCGCGTTGTTCGGCGCGGTGATGATCCAGGTGGGCACGAACCTCGCCAACGACGTCTATGACTTCGAGAAGGGCGCCGATACCGGGGAACGGGTGGGACCGTTGCGGGTGACGCAGGCGGGGCTTCTGAGCCCTCGGCATGTGCGCCGCGGCATGTGGACCACTTTCGCCGCGGCGGCCCTGGCGGGCGTGTACCTGGCGGTTTCCGCGGCGGTTCGCACGGGATCCTGGGTTCCGGCCGGCGTGGTCCTTGCGATCGGGATCGCCTCGATCGCCTCGGGGATCGCCTACACGGCCGGACCCTTCCCCCTCGGGTACCACGGGCTGGGGGATCTCTTCGTGATGCTCTTCTTCGGGTTCGCCGCGGTGTGCGGAACGACGTACGTGCAGATGGTCCGGGTTCCCTCCTGCGCCTGGTGGGCGGGCCTGTCGATGGGGGCGGCGTCGACCGCCCTGCTGGCGGTGAACAACATCCGGGATCGGGCCACGGACCTTCGCGCCGGCAAGAAAACAATCCCCGTCCGGTTCGGCCGCCGTGCGGGCCTGGCCGAGTACGCGGTTCTGCTGATCGTCGTCTACGCCGCGCCCGCGGGGATGGCGCTCACCGGGGCGGCGGGGCCGGGCGTGCTGCTGACGCTGCTTTCGCTGCCGATGGCGGTCCGCCTGTTCCTGGGCGTTCTCCGGACTCCCGAGGGACCGGGGCTGAACGTCTACCTGGTGGGAACGGGGCGCTTCCTCCTGGTGCACGGGCTTCTCCTGGCGGCGGGGATCGTTGTCGGGAACGCCTCGTGCGGGGGATGACGATGGCGGTCGGCGTCGAACTCGTCGGATTCGTTTCGGACCCTGCCGGTGAGGGCGGTCCGCCCCGTCGGGGTTGGCTGCTGCGGTTGACCGACGGGGAGGGGCGATGGGGTCAGGGGGAGGCGTGTCCGTTGCCCGGGTATTCGCCGGATACGGCGGAAGACGTGGAAGCCGTGTTGCGGCGTGTCGCGGCGGAGGGAATTCCGTTTCCCGGGGCGGTGGACGAGACAATGGAGCATCTCCGCGGTGTGCTGGATCCGATCCGGAAGAGGTCGCCGTCGGCGGCGTTCGCCCTGGAGACGGCCGCGCTGGACCTGCTGGGTCGACGCGTGGGACGACCGATTGTGGAACTTCTTGCCGGTCCGGACCGGTTGCATCCGGTGGCCGTCAATGCGTTGATTCCCGTGACCGACGAGGAAGGCGCCCTGTCGGCGGTGCGCAAGGCGGTCGCGCGGGGGATCCGGACGTTCAAGTTCAAGATCGGCGCCGCCGATTTCGAGGGCGTCCGCCGGATCCTGGGACGGGTTCGAACCGAGGCGGGTTCGTCCGCGCGGATCCGGCTGGACGCCAACGGTGCGTGGGATCCCCGGACGGCCGCGCGACGCCTGGAGCGGCTTGCGGAGTACGACCCGGAATACGTCGAGGAACCGGTGCCCGCGGGGTTCCTTTCCGGGTTCCGCGAGTCGCCCGTGCCGCTGGCCGCCGACGAGAGTCTCCGGGACCCGCTGGAGGGAGAACGGATCTTCGAAAACCCGGTCTGCACGGTGTTCGTGTTGAAACCCATGCTGCTCGGTGGGAGCCTCGCCGCCATGGACTGGGTTCGACGCGTTCGCGGGGCGGGCCGGCGGGTGGTGATCACCCATCTTTTCGACGGACCGGTCGGCGTGAGCGCGGCGACGCACCTGGCCTGCGCGGCGGCCTCGGAGGATCTGGCGTGCGGCCTGGACGATCATCCCGGATTGGAAGGATGGACGACTCGACGTTCCCCGGAGATCCGCAACGGGATCCTTCCCGTTCCCGACCGGCCCGGGCTGGGGATGGCGCCTGTCCGGAGGGGACGGTGAAATTCTCGGTGACGGCTGCGGCCCGCGAGGCCGGGAATCGGCCCGCGCTGGTTCACGACGGCGAGACGGTTTCGTGGCGGGATCTGGCGGAACGGGTGGAAGACCGGATCCGCGCGCTGCGCCTGCTCGGGGTGGGGCGGGAAGGGGATCCGCGACCGGCGGTTCTCACCGCGTACCCGACCGTGGAAACGGTGACGACGATTCTTTCGTTGATCGAGATGGGAGTGCCGGTCGTGCCGATGCATCCCCGGCTGACGCCGGAGGAACGGTTGCGGCGGATCTCGGTTTGCGGCCCGGTGCTGGATCTCGACGCGGACGAACTACTGGAGAAAGGCTCCGGAAGCGACTCTCCGTTGCCGGCGGGAAGGGGGGACGAGCGGATCCTGGCGGTGTTGTTCACCTCGGGTAGCGAATCGAATCCCCGGGGGGTGCTCCTGAGCCGGCGGGCGTTCCATGCGTCCGCCCGGGCGAGCGCCGCCAACCTGGGATGGCGCGAAGACGATCGCTGGCTGCTCTGCCTGCCGTTGGCGCACATCGGGGGCCTTTCGATCCTGGTGCGTTGTCTTCTGGCCCGCAAATGCGTGGTTCTGGAGGGGAAGTTCGATCCGGAACGGCTGGTCCGCTGCGTGGAACGGGATCGGGCGACCCTGGTCTCGCTGGTCCCGACGATGTTGCGACGGCTTCTC
>CAYNBQ010000181.1:0-3909 GCA_964395275.1 uncultured Verrucomicrobiota bacterium | reverse complement strand
CCCCGGCCGATGCCGCAGACGGTCGCCCAACCCCACCTGATCGAGCAGCGCCGCCGCCCGATCCCGCAGGGCCCGGCCCTTCAGGCCCCGGATCCGGCCGGGCAACATCACGTTTTCCAGGGCATCCAGTTCGGGGAGCAGATGATATGCCTGGAAAATGAAGCCGATTTCCCGGTTCCGGATCCGCGCCCGTTCGGCGGCCGGCAGCCGGCCGAACTCCCGACCGTGGATCCGCACCGAGCCCCTCGTCGGCGTGTCCAGCCCGCCGAGCAGGTTGAGCAGCGTCGTCTTGCCCGCCCCGGAAGCCCCCAGAACGACCACGAACTCGCGGGGGAAGACCCGGAACTGCACGTCGCGCAGCACCGGGATCTCCCGGGAGCCGAGACGGTAGCTGCGACCCAGGTCCACCGCCTCGATCGCGGGCGTCGTCTCCAACCCTTCCGAGGCCATTCCCGTCCCTTTCACTCGTAGCGCAGGGCCTTCGCGGGATCCAACCGCGACGAACGCCACGCCGGGGCCAGCCCCGCCAGCGTGCAGATCACCAGCGCCGTCACGCAGATCATCACCAGATCCCGCGGATAGAGTTCCGCCGGGATCTCCGGCAACCGGTAGAGGTCCTGCGGCAGGAGATCCCGCCCCGTCCACCGGGAGAGAAGCGCCAGGAACTCGTTGCGGTAGCGCAGAAGCGTCAGTCCCGAAACCGCTCCGATCAGCGTGCCGATCAACCCCACGATCGCCCCCTGGAAGAGAAAGATCTTCAGGATGTCCCGCGATCGGGCGCCCAGGGCCTTCAACACCCCGATCTCCCGGGTCTTCTGCACCGCCAGGGTGATCAACGTGCTCGCGATTCCGAAGGCCGCCACCACGACGATGAAGATCAGCAGGAAGAACATGACGTTCTTCTCCACCTCCAGGGCGCCGAAGAGATGCTCGTTCAGGCGCATCCACGTCTGGACCCGGTAGCCGGGTCCCAGCTTCGCGTCGATCTCCCGCGCCGCCGCCGGCGCCCGATACGGATCGTCCAGCCGTACCGCCAGCCCGTGCACCGCGTCCCCCATCAGGTACATGTCCTGCGCGGCCTCCAGGCCGACGAAGATGAAGGTGCGGTCGTATTCCCACAGCCCCACCTCGTAGATCCCGACGACGGTGAAATCCCGCGGCAGATAGGTCTCCTCCCCGCTCTGAAACTGGCGGGGGGAATAGAGCGTCACCTTGTCCCCCAGGAAGATCCCCTCCTCCAGGGACATCTGCCGGCCGATCACCGCCGACTCGTCGTCCGGCGCGAAAACGCCCTCCTTCATGCAGGCCCCCAGATCCGTGACCGACAACTCCCGCTCGGGCAGGACCCCGCGCATGTAGGGCGTGAAAACCGTGTCTCCCGACACCATGAAGACCGGTCCCAGGACGAACGGGGAAACCCCGACCACGCCCTCGGTCTCCTCCGCGATCCCGAGGGCGCGATCCCAGTCCTTCATCACCATCCGGGGCTCGGTGATCATCAGGTGGGCGTTGAACCCCAGGACCTTGTCCCGCAACTCCTTGTCGAAGCCGCTCATCACCCCCATCACCAGGATCAGCACCATCACCCCCAGCACCACCCCGATCACGGAGATCAGCGAGATTACGGAGACGAAGGTCCGCCGCGGGCGGAGATACCGGAGGGCCAGGAACCAGGAAATCGGCAGACGCATCGGGGCCTCAACGTCTCCTGAGCTGCGGGAAGAGGATGACGTCCCGGATGGAGGGGGCGCCCGTCAGGATCATCACCAGCCGATCGATCCCCAGGCCCATTCCCCCGGCGGGCGGCATCCCGTGTTCCAGGGCCAGGAGGAAATCCTCGTCGATCTCCGCCTCTTCGCCGCGGCGCCGGGCCTCCTCCGCCTGGACCTCGAAACGACGGCGCTGCTCGACCGGATCGTTCAACTCGGAATACCCCGGCGAGATCTCCTGCCCGTCGATCACCAGTTCGTAGACGTCCACCAGGGACGGGTCGTCCTCGCAACGGCGGGCCAGCGGAATCAGTTCCGCGTCGAGACGGACGACGAAGACCGGACCCGTCAGATTGCACTCGATCCGCTTCTCGTAAACCTCCTGCGTGACGGTCGCGGGATCCATCGATTCGTCCGCTTCCAGCCCCATTTCGCGGGCCCGCCGGACCCGCGCCGGCAGATCCAGTTCGAACCAGTCTTCGCCGGCCTCCCGGCGGATCAGTTCGCGGTACTCGATCCGGGGCCACGGGGGCGTCAGGTCGATCGAGGCGCCGCTCGGCCCGACGACCCGCAGGTCCCCCAGGACCTCCCGGGCCAGATGGACGATCAGCGATTCGGTCAGTTCCATGATCATCCGACAATCCCCGTAGGCCTGGTAGACCTCGAGCATCGTAAACTCGGGATTATGGCGCCGGGAAAGCCCCTCGTTGCGGAAATTCCGGTTCAGCTCGTACACGCGTTCGAATCCGCCGACCAGAAGCCGTTTCAGATAGAGTTCCGGGGCGATCCTCAGATACATCTCCTGGTCGAGGGCCTCGTACCTCGTCTTGAACGGGCGGGCCAGGGCGCCTCCGGCGATCGGCTGGATCATCGGGGTCTCCACCTCGAGGAACCCGCGTCCGTTCAGGAATCGGCGTGTCTCGGCCAGGATGCGCGCGCGGGTGCGGAAGAGATCCTTCGCCTCCGGGCGGGCCATCAGGTCCAGGTAGCGCTGCCGGTAGCGGATCTCGACGTCGCTCAACCCGTGCCATTTCTCCGGGGGCGGGCGCAGGGCCTTGGACAGGATCCGGAAGGATCGCACGCGGATCGTCGGTTCCCCCGTCTTCGTCCGGAAGAGTTCCCCCTCCACGCCGAGGATGTCGCCGAGATCGAGTTGCCGGACCAGACCGTAGGCCTCCTCCCCGAGAACGTCGCGCTGGAAATAGATCTGGATCTGGCCGCTGGAATCCCGGATGTGGGCGAAGGCGCTCCTGCCCATTCTCCGGAAGAGCCAGAGACGTCCCGCGGCGCGGGCGCTCGCGCCCTCCTCGAACGAATCCAGGATCTCGGCCGCGGGAACGACGTCCTCGTAACGGCCGCCGTAGGGATCGACGCCCCGTTCGCGCAGCGCCTCGGCCTTGCGGCGGCGCTGTTCGATGAGTTGTTCTTCGGGATTCAACGGGTTCCTCCGGGGAAAGCGGGTGCAGGGCGGTACGATACGGAGCCGGCCGGCCGGCTGCAAGCGCGCGGGGAGGAATGCGACGCCCGGGGCGGCGGGCGAGAAAAAGGGGACCCGCCCCCCGGAGGGGACGGGTCCCGCAGGATATTCCCGGCAACGTGCTACTCTCCCAAGGCCTGACGCCTCAGTACCATCGCCGCAGTGGGGCTTAACGGCCGTGTTCGGGATGGGAACGGGTGTTTCCCCCACGCCATGGTCACCGGAAAATCGGAAACCGAATGCAGGGGGGAAGAAGCCCGCGCGAGCCGAAAGTCCTCGAGGGGTCGTTATGATTGCGGATGGATCCGCCGGAGCGGATCCGTGAAGATGAGATGGTGGTCAAGCCTCACGGCTGATTAGTACCGGTCAGCTTCACCCCTCGCGGGGCTTCCACATCCGGCCTATCGACGTCGTAGTCTTCGACGAGCCTTGAGCCCCCGCCGAAGCGGGGAAGGGAGACCTCATCTTGGGGGGGGCTTGGCGCTTAGATGCTTTCAGCGCTTATCCTTTCCCGACATAGCTACCCAGCGGTGCCCCTGGCGGGACAACCGGAACACCAGTGGTCGGTCATTCCTGGTCCTCTCGTACTAAGGAATGATCTCCTCAAGTCTCCTGCGCCCGTGGTGGATAAGGACCGAACTGTCTCACGACGTTCTGAACCCAGCTCGCGTACCGCTTTAATCGGCGAACAGCCGAACCCTTGGGACCTTCTCCAGCCCCAGG
>CAYNBQ010000180.1:0-3966 GCA_964395275.1 uncultured Verrucomicrobiota bacterium | reverse complement strand
GCCGATAGCGCGGGGCAGAGCCCCGGGGAATCCGCTCGCACCGATTCCCCGCGCGCTGAAGGCGCGCCGCTGAAGTCGCGTAGGGCGTCTTGTGGAGCCGCGACGCGGACGTCGCGCCAACCCAAAGTAGGAGCCCCGCGGCCGCGGGACGATGGCGCACTACGTCATCGGGAATCGGCCGACCCTACTTCGTCCCGCCCGCCGGGCGGGACTTCCTCCTTCGCCAAGGCTTCGGAGGACAAGACGTAGGGCAAGGCGGGATCGGCCTCCTACTCTGGGGAGACCTTCGCGGGAGACGGCGGGGTTGTCCTTCGGGGGGGGCGATACGGAACGTCCTACTCCGCCGCGCCCGGTTATCCCAGGTCCGCGATCATCTTGCCGGCCGTACCCGAGGTGAACGTTCGGATGCCGCCGGACAGGTTCCGGGCGTCGAATCCCTTCTGCCGCAGGATCCGCACCGCGTAATGCGCGCGTTGACCGACGCCGCACACCACCCAGATCTGCCGATCCCGCGGGATCTCGTCGAGCCGGTCGCGGAGCTGGGGCAGGGGGATGAGCGTCGATCCCGAGACGTGCGTGGCCTCGTATTCGCCCGGTTCCCGGACGTCCAGGATGAAGGGCATCTCCGCTCCCTCCGGCCGGTCCGCGTAGAGTTCCTCCAGCGTGCTCCAGTGGACGACCGGGGATTCCCCCCGCAGATGGTTCGCCGCGATGAACCCGATCATGTTCACCGGATCCTTGGCGGCCCCGTACGGGGGCGCGTAACAGAGTTCGGTTTCCTCGAGGTCGAAGACCGTGCCGCCGAACTGGATCGCGGTCGAGACGACGTCGATCCGCTTCTCCACGCCCTTTCGCCCCACGGCCTGGGCGCCGAGGATCTTTCCCTCCTCCGGCGTGAAGAGAACCTTCATCTCGATCGGCGAGGCGCCGGGGTAGTAGCCGACGTGCTGGGCCGGGTGCAGGTAGATCTTCTCGAACGGCGTTCCGGAGGCCCGCAGGGTGCGTTCGTTGAGCCCGGTCGAGGCGACGGTCAGCCCGAAGATCGCCACCACCGCCGTGCCCTGGACGCCGCGGAACCGCCGGTCCAGCCCCATGATGGTTTCCGCGGCGATCCGCCCCTGGCGCGCCGCGGGACCGGCCAGCGGCAGGAGAACCGGTTCGCCGGTGATGAAACTACGCACCTCCACGGCGTCGCCGACGGCCCAGATCGACGGATCGCTCGTGCGCATCTTTTCGTCGACCCGGATCGCGTCGCGCAGCCCGAGTTCCAGGCCCGCCTCCTTCGCCAGGATCGTGTCGGGCTGCACGCCGATCGCCAGGATGACCATCCCCGTGGGCCCGATATCGCCGGTCTCCGTTTCGACGACGATGCCTTCCTCGGACTGCCGGAATCCGGCGACGCCCGTGCCGAGCTGCAGGTCCACGCCGTGATTCCGGATCTCCACGTGGACGTTGGCCGCCATCTCCGTGTCCAGGGGCATCATCACCTGGGGCATCTTCTCGATGAGCGTGACTTCCAGCCCCCGCCGGACGAGGTTTTCCGCCATTTCGAGGCCGATGAAGCCGCCGCCGACGACGACGGCCGAGGCGGGGGTTTTCTCGGCGATCCAGGCGTTGATCGCCTCGACGTCGGGGATGTTCCGCAGGGTGAAGATCCCGGGGAGATCGATTCCGGGCAGCGGGGGACGGATCGGGGCGGATCCGGGCGCCAGGACCAGGGCGTCGTAGGACTCGGTGTAGACCCGGTCCTTTTCCAGGTCGCGGATCTCCACCACCTTCTTTTCGCGGTCGATGCGGATCGCCTCGTTGCGGGTGCGGACGTCGATGCGGAAATAGTGGCGGAAGCGGGACGGGGTGGCCACCAGCAGATCGGACCGATGGGGGATGACGCCTCCCAGGTAGTAGGGCAGGCCGCAGTTGGCGAACGAGGGGTGGGGCCCCCGCTCGAGCATGATGATCTCGGCTTCTTCGGAGACGCGGCGAAGGCGGGCGGCACAGGCGGCGCCGCCGGCGACACCGCCGACGATGACGACTTTCTTCGGCTGATCCATGAGGGTACCTTCCTTGTGCCATCGGAAACCGATGGGAAGGGGTCAACATAGGGCGGGGATCTCGCCCCGGTCAACCGACTTCACGAGGTCATTGACGCCGATCCCGCGCCGTCGTATTCTGAGGCCCGCATTTCGGCTCCGCAGTAGCTCAACGGTAGAGCGGGTGGCTGTTAACCACTAGGTTGCAGGTTCGAATCCTGCCTGCGGAGCCAACGCATTTAAGCGTTGGCGGAGAAGAGAGGGTTCGAACCTGCAAGCAGGTTTGTTCCGGCGAGGCGAGGGTGAGCGACGCCGATGCCGCACGAAGGTGCGGCCCGAAGGGGAGCGATCACGGGGGAAGGGATCGCTCCAATCCTGCCTGCGGAGCCAACGCATTTAAGCGTTGGCGGAGGAGGGAGGGTTCGAACCTGCAAGCAGGTTTGTTCCGGCGAGGCGAGGGTGAGCGACGCCGATGCCGCACGAAGGTGCGGCCCGAAGGGGAGCGATCACGGGGGAAGGGATCGCTCCAATCCTGCCTGCGGCTTGTCCTCCGTCTTGTCCTCCGTAGTCCCGCGCCTCCGCGGGACGAAGGAGGAAGTCCCGTGGCTACGGGACGAAGGAGGCCCGTCGCGCCAACCCAAAAAGTAGGAGCCCGACCCCTGTCGGGCGATTCCGTAAAGCCCCGGCCTGAAGGGCCGGAGGCCGATAGCCCGGGGCAGCGCCCCGGGGAATCCGCCCGCCCCGATTCACCGCGCGCTCAAGGCGCGCCGCGAAAGGAAGGACGGGTGCCGCACCTTCAGCGCGGATGTGGGTTTGGAACATCCATTCCCGGGGCTGCGCTTCGCTTGCCCCGGGCTTCCGGCTGATGCGCCTTCAGCGCATTTGCGGTGAGCCGTCCTTCGCGGGTCGGCCGCATCGATTCCCCGTGCGGCGCCGGTTTGCGGACGGCCTATCCGCGAGGTTCGTAGAGGCGGATCGGGAGGTGTTTCGCGAAGCGGTGGAAGTCGGGATCCGTCGTGTAGATCGCCATCTTCCGTCGCGCAGCCACGGCGCAGATGAGGAAATCGGTGTTCGATCCCTGGATCCCGCGGCTTCCGCATTCGTTGAAGAATCGCGCGGCCGTCACGTAATCCCCGGTGGCGATCGGCAGGTCCGGAAAGGCGGCCAGCCGGGTTTCGAGCTTCCGGAACTGCCGCTCCTCGCGCACGCCGGAGAGGATCTCCTGGCGGATCGGGCCGATGATCTCGACGAGGTGATCCAGAATCAGGCCCCGCAATTCCTCCCGGACAGGGGAAGGCGTTCCCGTATCCCGCCGGAGGGCTTCGGACCAGATGCACGTGTCGACGAGGACCCTCACGAGCGCCGTCTCTGCGTCTTGTAGTCGTACCGGGGGTCGAAATCGACGGAACCGAACAGGGAGAGGATCTTTTCCTGTTCGAGTTGGCGGATGTATTCCTCGAGGGCGCGGGTCACCGCCGCCTTCTTGGTCCGATGACCCCCGAGTTTGACGGCCTTCGTGATGAGCCGGTCATCGATCTGCAGATTCGTAGCCAATTACGACCACCTCCGCACAGAATCTCACACATTCTTCCACACAGAGTCCGCCATTTCCCGAATCGCTCCGCCCCGGAGCCGGGATGACCCTTGGGCTTCGACTTGTCCTCCACAGCCCCGGGCCCACGGGACGAAGCAGGATGTCGCGCAAGGGGAATCGGCCGAACGGGATCGGCCTCCTACTCTGCTTTCGTCGGCGCGCCCATTCAAAGTAGAACCTATCCCAAAACCTCCCTGAAGAGGAGAATGGTACAGGCGAAATGGAGGAAGCCCTGAAAGAGCAAACGGGATCGCTCCCATCGGATGCAAAGGCGCCGAAAGTGCTGGAGCCATGCGATCGTTCGTTCCACGGTCCATCGGCGTTGATATCTTCGCAGCGGCC
>CAYNBQ010000179.1:0-3996 GCA_964395275.1 uncultured Verrucomicrobiota bacterium | reverse complement strand
TCGGCGTCTGGAAATGCACGGACTACGACACCGCGGTTCCTGGGCGGTACTGTTCCGCGGAGGTGTGGGCGCGGGGGCGGGGTATCCGGCGCGGGGCGGGAAAGGGGATCATCGTCTCCCTCTCGGTCACGGACACCTTCGCCGTTCCCCTTTCGACGGCGACGGTGCGGGTGCCGCTGGAGGGCGATTTCGACTGGACACCGATCGTCGTGACGGTTCCGCCGCATCCCCTCGGCCGCCGGTTGCGGATGGATCTCGTCGTGGAAGCGGAATCGGGAACGGCCTGGTTCGACGATCCGTATGTCCACTACGCCGATTTCCCCGTGCCGTCGCAGGCCGCCCCCGGCGTCCTGCAGGGCGCCGGCCGGGTCCGGGGGGAGGTCATGGGGGAGACCGGGGAGAGGCTGGCGGGCGCGGTGGTCATGTTGAGCCCCGGGCATCGCTGGATCGCGTCCCGGAGCGACGGAAGCTTCGAACTGGCGGGACTGCCCGCGGGAAGGTACGAGATGTACGGCTTCTCGTCCGGCTGGGAATCCGTCGGTCCGGTGCGAATCGATCTGAAGGACGGCGCCGTTCTCGACCGGGACCTCGTCCTGCCCCGGCCGCCGGCGCCACGGGAACTTCGGAATCCCGGGTTCGAAGAGGGACCGGTTCGGGCCTCCGTGGTCCCGTACTGGACCCGTTACGGCGAGTTCGACGGCGTGGCGCCGGGCGGGCGGCGTCCGGCGGGCGACGGGGAATCGGGGAAGGTTTCCCCGCACGGCGGGGAAGCCGTCGCCGGATCCGTGGCCAGCTACCAGACGAAGAGCGGAGGCATTCTGCAGGTTCTGTCGGTGGGTCCCGGGAAGGAATACCAGGCCTCGGTGTGGATCTACACCTACCAGACGGAGGAGGGGCTGCCGGGCGATGTGACGAGCCGGCTCGGACTCGATCCCGCCGGCGGGACGGATCCCGGGGGGCCGTATGTCGTCTGGACCCCGGCGCGATCGAGCCAGGGTCGATGGTCCCGGATCTCGCTGACGGCGGTTCCGCACGCGGATCGGATGACGGTGTTCCTCGATGTTCGCCACGTCCAGGGGCTGCGATGGAACCTCAACCTCTTCGACGACGTCCGCTTCGAAGCGGTGGAAGCCGTTCCGGGTCCGGGGGACGTCGGGGAATGAAGCGGCCCGGGATCCGGCGGGAACCCCTGCGGCAGCGCATTTCCGATTTCCTGCTGCGCTGGGTTCCCATCGAAGGGCAGGTCTGACCGGCCTTCCGGCGCGGGACCCGGTCAGGCCGTTTCCGCGAGTCCCGCCCGGATGATCTCGACCGCTTCCTCCGGGGAATCCGTGCTGCGGAAGAGATCGACGTCCCCGGGGCTGATCGTTCCCCCCTCGATGAGGGATTTCCCCATGAATTCCCGGAGATGCCCCCAGAAGGACGTTCCCATTGCGACCACGGGGAAGGTTTCGATCTTGCCGGTCTGCATCAGCGTGAGGGTTTCGAAGATCTCGTCGAGCGTTCCGAATCCGCCGGGCATGACGACGAAAGCGCACGAGTACTTGATGAGCATCACCTTGCGGACGAAGAAGTGGTCGAACTCGATGAAGCGGTCGAGGTAGGGATTCTCGTGCTGCTCCATCGGCAGCTTGATGTTGCAACCGAGGCTCAGGCCCCCGCCTTCCTTCGCCCCGCGGTTGGCGGCCTCCATGATCCCGGGACCCCCGCCGGTCATCACGGCGAACCCGGCTTCCGCGAGCGCCCGGCCCAGGGCCCGGGCCAGTTCGTAGTACTCGTGGCCTTCCGCGAAACGGGCCGAGCCGAAGACGGTTACGCAGGGCCGGTCGATTTCCATCGATTCGAAGCCGCGAAGGAACTCCAGGAAGATCCGCACGGCGCTTTCCAGATCTTCCCCTCGGCCCTGCTTGCCGGCGAGGAACCTCTCCTCCACGAAGGCGACGGATTCGAGCAGGGAGGGCGGACGATCGGGATCTTCGGACGGCATCGCATTCTCCTTCCGGGGGGACCGTGCCAGCGTACCTCGGGCAATCTTCGCGTTCAAGGAAGGAGGACCGGGGGGGCGGATCTTCGCCTTGCCGGAATCGATTTTCCGCCCTTGACTGCGCGGCTACCTCGATGCAGAATACAATTGTGGCTGTCTTCCGGTTGGGGCGGGAAGGCGGGATCCGCGCGCCTCCGGGAACGGCCGGGGGATCGGTGCGAGTCCGGGCGAAAGACGTGTTGGGTGTGGGGAAATCAAGAAGGAGGGTCCGGTGGATGCGTAAGAGAATTCTGGCAACGATTTGCGTGGCGTCGTTTCTTGCGGCGGGAAGCGTGCTGGCCGGAGGCGGGTTGTGGACCGGCAACGGCACCGCCCCGTATCTCTGGGACGATCCGTTGAACTGGGAGACCGGAGTGCCGGCGGCGGGCGACACGGTCTATATCACGGCCGCCGGAACGGGGACGACCAAGTATCCGATCATCCAGGACGGGATCGCCGCCCAGGCGGGGACGATCATCCTGGGATGGGACAACTTCACTCCGAACCCCGGGGATATGACGAAGCTGATCATGACCGGCGGAAGCCTCACGACGACCTCCGACATGTGGATCGGCAAGGACGACGGGAACGACGGAAACGAGGGTCCAGGCATCTTCGAAATCAGCGGGGGCACGGTCGCCCTGGGACCGACGGGGCATCTGATCGTCGGGCAGGGATCGGCGGGAACGGTGAACCAGACCGGCGGGATGGTCAGCCCGTGGCGGCTGGTCCTGGACTGGGACAGCAATTCGCCCGGAACCTACAATCTGCACGGCGGGATCGTGCATATCACCGACGCCGCGGCGCCGATCCATCTGCGGCCCGGCAGCCTGCTCGACATCGCCGGGGACGGACAGTTGTTGATGGACTCGGACCAGACGGCGGCGATCCTCGCCGGAATCGATTCGGGCCACATCACGGCCTTCGGCGGCCTGGGCACCGTGCTGTACGATTACGACGTCACCAACCCGGGCCAGACCACGGTGTGGGCGGTTCCGGAGCCGGCCACGCTGGCGATGCTCGCCGCGGCCGGTCTGTTCCTGCGACGACGCAGGCGCTAGGAAGGGTTGCCCGGCGGCACACCGTCGCGTGCGCCGACGGGGTTCATGCGGAAGGGCCCGGGACCGGCTGTGAAGACCGATCCCGGGCCGCCGCATCCCCTCTCCCCAAGGTATGCATGCCTCCCGGAGGGAGGGACTCCGTCCCGTGCGCCTGGAGCCGGAACGCCTGCCGGTGCGTGTCAGCACGCGGACGGCTCCCTGTTCCGTGTCTCTTCTTCGCGCGAGGTTCCGCCCCGTCCGACGCGGCGGGACGGCGAGGCGGAGCCGGCGTCGCGTCTCGGAGGCGGCGGGAAGAAGGCGCTCGTGTCCCTGTCCGCTCCGGCGGGGCGGGTCCGGTTGGCGCAGGGGCCGAAGTATGCGACAGTCACAGGCAACCTTGCCGCGGCAGCCCTTTCATGAAATGCCACCACCGCCCCGGAAGCATCGGAACGGGGCCGGCAGACGAATGGAACGTTGATTCGAGGAGGAACGGGAAATGAATGAAGCTCTGCAGAACATGCTGCTGAAGATCCAGGAACACGGCATCGATTTCGGATTGAAACTTCTGGGCGCCGCCGTCGTCCTGGTCGTCGGCCGATGGGTCGCCGGAGCCTTGCGCAGGATGGTCCGCCGCGGCATGGAGAAGGCGAAGATCGATGCGACCCTGGTGACCTTCGCCGCGAACCTGACGCACGCGGCGCTGATGACCTTCGTCGTCATCGCGGCCCTCGGAACCCTGGGGGTTCGAACCGCCTCCTTCATCGCGGTCCTGGCCGCCGCCGGCCTGGCGGTGGGTCTCGCGTTGCAGGGGTCCCTGGCCAACTTCGCCGCCGGGGCGCTTATGGTGACGTTCCGGCCCTTCAAGGTGGGCGACTTCGTGGAATGCGCGGGCACCTCGGGCGTCGTGGAGGAGATCCAGATCTTCAATACGGT
>CAYNBQ010000178.1:0-4052 GCA_964395275.1 uncultured Verrucomicrobiota bacterium | reverse complement strand
CTACTTTGGGGGGGATCGGCCGGAAGCACCCAAAACAGAGTAGAAGGCCGATCCCTCGCGCAAGAGACGACGAGGGACACGCGCCGGCGCCGGGGACCGGTCCCTTTACGGAACCGGAGCGCAACGCCGAGGTTCGTAGAAGGGACCCGTCCCCCTCTCCCCCGCGAAGAAGCACCCCGCCCCCCGTCGCCTTCCGGACGATTGACCCCGCCCCGGCTTCGGGATTAAAGAGGACTCGATCCACACCTCTCCGGATCCCCCTCCGGGAGGACCCGGAACCGACCACGGGAGGGTCCGATGGAAAGCATCCTGATCATGGTGATGGCCTTCGTCGGCTACATCATCGCCTACAACACCTACGGCAAGTATCTTTCCCGGAAGGTCTTCCGGCTCGATCCGAAACGGGTCACCCCGTCCCGCGAGTTCGAGGACGGCATCGATTACGTCCCGACGAAACGACAGGTCATCTTCGGTCACCATTTCACCTCGATCGCCGGAACCGGCCCGATCGTCGGTCCCGCCATCGGGATCATCTGGGGATGGGTGCCGGCCATGCTCTGGATCTTCTTCGGCGCCGTCTTCATGGGCGCCGTCCACGATTTCGGCTCGCTGGTGGTTTCCCTGCGAAACCGCGGCTATTCCATGGCCGAAATCACCGGCAGGATCATGAACCAGCGGCTGAAGGTGATCTTCTTCGCGATCATCTTCCTCACGCTGATGATCGTCATCGCCATCTTCGGACTGGTGATCGCCACCCTCTTCAACATGTATCCCCAGGCGGTCTTCCCCGTCTGGATGGAGATCCCCATCGCCGTCGGCCTCGGCTGGATGGTGTATCGCAAGGGCGTTTCGCTGGTGCCGGCCACCGCCGTCGCGGTCGTTCTCATGTACGTGACCGTCGTGCTCGGCCACTGGCTGCCGATCCGCATGCCCGAAACCGTCCTGGGGATCCCCGCCACGGGCGTCTGGACGATCATCCTGCTCGTCTACGCCTACATCGCCTCGACCCTGCCGGTGACGATGCTCCTGCAGCCGCGCGACTACATCAACGCGTGGGAACTCTTCGTCGCCATGCTGCTGCTGGTCGCCGGGGTCTTTCTCGCCCACCCGGCGATGACCGCGCCCGCCGTGGACCTGCACCCGGCCGGCGCGCCGCCGATCATGCCGTTCCTCTTCATCACCATCGCCTGCGGGGCCGTCTCCGGGTTTCATTCCCTCGTCTCCAGCGGGACGACCGCCAAGCAGGTCAGCGACGAGGAACCCGACGCCCGGTTCGTCGGCTACGGCTCGATGCTGACGGAATCCTTCCTGGCGACCCTGGTGGTCATCGCCTGCGGCGCCGGGCTCGCCATGGCCCTTCGGACCGACCACGGCATCCTCACCGGGGCGGCCGCCTGGGACACCCATTACGCGAGCTGGACGGCCGCCAAGGGACTCGGCTCCAAGGTGGGCGCCTTCGTCGAGGGATCGGCGAACATGATCGCCGTGCTCGGGATCCCCGCGGAGATCGGCATCATCATCATGGGCGTCTTCGTCGCGTCCTTTGCGGGAACAACGCTCGACACCGCGACCCGGATCCAGCGTTACGTGATCTCCGAACTGGCGAACGATTTCCGCCTCCGCCCCCTGGCCAACCGGTACAGCGCGACGGCCGCCGCGGTCGTCACCGCGGCGGCGCTGGCCTTCTTCAACGGGGCCAGCGGCAAGGGCGCCCTGGTGCTCTGGCCCCTGTTCGGCACGATCAACCAGTTGCTCGCCGGCCTCTCGCTGGTGATCATCACCTACTACCTCAAGGTGCGCGGACGGAACTACTGGGTCGCCGCGATCCCCGCGCTGGCCGTCGTCGTCTTCACCTCCTGGGCGATGGTCGAGAACCTCGCGTCCTTCGCCTCCGCTTCGCCGAAGAACGTCACCTGCCTCCTGATCGGAGGCCTGGCGCTGCTCCTGGAGATCTGGATGCTTGTCGAGGCCGTGCTCTTCCTCGCGGGCGTGGAACGCCGCGGCGGGCCGGCCGCCGTGGAGAGTCCCGCCCCGGGAAGCGCGGGCTGAACCGGGAAAGAACGAAACGGGGCCGGACGCCCGACCCGGACGTCCGGCCCTTTCCCTCTCCGGATCCCGACGGAGGAGGGATCAACCTTCCGCGGCAACCTCTTCCCCGGCGGATTCCGCTTCTTCCGGAACCCCCTCCGCATCCAGGGCGATCTCGCCGCCGCGGGCGTCGACCCGGACGATCCCCGGCTCGGGCACGCGGCCCCGCTCCTAACCCCGGCACTGCTTCTGCCACGCCTTTCGCCTCTTCTCTCGCAAAACCCTGCCGCCCTGCCCCTGTTTCGCGGCCGATACCGTGGCTGAAGAGCAACCGGGATGTCCCCAAGTACGCGGGCCGCTTCGATGGCGCCTTCAGGTAGTCCGGAAAACTGCTGCAGCCATACCTCTTCAGCTCGGGGTCAGCCCTGTCCAGCACGCCTGCCGCTGCGGGATTCAAGTGAATGTAATCGGCCACGATCCGGAAGTACGAAGGATCGTCATCGTCGATGATCTTCGCCTTGAATCGCCCCTGAAACACATGCCCCCCATCCTCTGTGGCAGCTGTTGTATCGTTGTGTGAACGTGCCGGGAAACCAACGCATCCCTTCCACCAGGTCCGCTACCGGCGTCTCCAGCAACAGGAGGTAATGGGTTGCCAACAGCACCCGGGCATGAACCGCCCAGCCGGTCTTCTCGGCGGCCTCCTCGAGGTCTCCGTGAATATCTCCCGGTCACGCTCCTCCCGGAAGATCCGCGAGGCCCGGTTGCCACGGCTCATGACATGGTACAGGGCGCCCGGATACTCGATCCGCAAAGGCCGTGGCATGCCCTCGTCTTATCCCTCAACCCCACACACAACACAGATCATGCAATTTCGGGCTGACACCTTCTCAGGAACGGGAGGACTCTGCCTTGACTTCACTTTTCATGGGTGACCCCGCTCGCCCCCCGTTTTCCAATGCCTCCGAGCGCCTTCGTCCCTTAGCCCAAACGAACGCACCATAACCACACAAGATAAGAGGACACATATAGAAAGAGATTCTCAAAGATGTCAGACCATCACCGACAGCCCCTTTGTAACCAAGAAGGCCAAATAGCGCATCACTGAAGCCCAGGCCCCAGGCATCTACCAACGCAGGGAGATAGCACGCAACGGTGGCAGTCAATAGAAACAGCAGAGGGCTCACTTGGTTACGACTCTTCCAGCCCAGCCCCAGACTTGTGATCAACGCACACAGAAAGGCGTAACACGGCCAGACGAAGCCTGCGATAGGGCTCAGCGACGTGCCTCTAACCAGAGAATGCCCGTCACGAAAAAGGTAGCCGATCGTCTCTGCATTGCACGCACTCGCGCAGACTCTGAACGGAAGGTAGAGGCCGGCACAGAGAATTGTGATCACCACCAGACGCAAAGCCATCATTCGGGTTGTCCCCCCATTTTGTCTCCACCCGATCCTACCGATCTTGGCGGAGATTGCAGGCCGCATATCCTGCATTCTCAATCAGTTTCCATGCCGCATTACATGCCCTTTTCTGGGCCTTCCGAATTCCGTGTGGGTCGCTTGAGGGCCGTTCCTGACCCAGATAGGGCCAAAGATCGCAGTTCCCGGCGCAGAATCCTGCTTTTCCTTTGCTCACGCCGCGACGGACTTCGTCCGAAGGAAGACTGCCCGAGGCCGGGACCGATCCCTGATTTCTCCTTCCAGAACCCCTTCTGCCGACCAACACGAAATCCTGAAGCGCCATTCTTGTTTCCGTTTGAGCGGAACCTCCAATGGGTGACCCCTTGCCCGTCCATACGTGAAGCTGGATCATTCACACAGAACGCCTTCTCGACAATCTCCCGCTTCCATGGGCTTCGCTTGTCGCAATTACCCACCGACGCCAACCACAATTCTTTCCCGGCATGCTCTATTCTCCCAGAGGGCCTATCCAGCGGCGCAGGACAAGCGGTACGGTCTCTGGGTCATCCTCCATCCCCCCGTACTCTCCACAAAGCGAATACAGACTCCCTTCGCCCCCAA
>CAYNBQ010000177.1:0-4116 GCA_964395275.1 uncultured Verrucomicrobiota bacterium | reverse complement strand
GAAGGCGACGCGATCCGGATCCATCCGCTGGTCTGCACGGCGTACAACGCGGACTTCGACGGCGACCAGATGGCGGTGCACGTGCCGCTGTCGGTGGAGGCGCAGATGGAGTCGCGTCTCTACCTGCTGGCCTCGAACAACATCTTTTCGCCCTCGAGCGGCAAGCCGATCGTGGCGCCGACCCAGGACATCACCCTGGGGTGCTACTACCTGACGAAGCTGCCGAACTACGTGAAGAAGCCCGAGAAGCCGCCGATCTTCGCGGATCCGCAGGAGGTCTTCTTCGCGTACGACGAGGGGCACGTCAAGCTGCATGACGTGATCGGATTGCGCAACCCGGACTACGGGCAGGAGACGATCTTCGGGGAATCGGAGCCGAGGCGCATCGAGACGACGGTGGGGCGGGTCCTGTACAACGAGATCTGGCCGAAGGAGCTCGGCTACTACAACGACACGGTGACGAAGAAGGCCTTCGCGGAGATGATCTGGCAGTGTTTCCGGAAGGTCGGCCACGAGCGGACGGTGGTGGTGCTGGACCAGCTCAAGGAACTCGGGTTCCGGGAGGCGACGCGCTCGGGGCTGTCGATCAGCATGAACGACATGATCATTCCCGAGGAGAAGAAGAAGATCGTGGCCGGGGCGCGCAAGGAGATCGCCCGGGTGGAGAAGCAGTATCGCAACGGGGTGATCACCGAGGGCGAGCGTTACAACCGGATCATCGACATCTGGACGCATGCGACCGACGAGATCGCCGAGGCGATGTACCGGGCGCTGGAGTACAACGAGGGCAAGCGGGAGATGAACCCGGTCTTCACGATGGTGGACTCGGGGGCGCGCGGCAGCCGGCAGCAGATCCGCCAGCTGGCGGGGATGCGGGGTCTGATGGCGAAGCCCTCGGCGGAGATCATCGAGCGGCCGATCATCTCGAATTTCCGGGAGGGGTTGAGCGTGCTGGAGTACTTCATCAGCACGCACGGCGCCCGCAAGGGGCTGGCGGACACGGCGTTGAAGACGGCGGACTCGGGCTACCTGACCCGGAAGCTGGTGGACGTTTCCCAGGACGTGATCGTGGTGGAGGAGGACTGCGGCACGATCAACGGGATCTGGGTGCAGCCGGTCTACGACGGCGACCAGGAGGTGATCACGCTGCGGGAGCGGATCATCGGCCGGGTGGCGGCCGACGACATCAAGCATCCGATCACGGGCGAGACGATCGTGGAGAACGGCCGGGAGATCGACGAACGGATGGCCGAGGAGCTCCAGGAGCTGGGGTTCGAGAAGGTGCGGATCCGTTCGGTGCTGACCTGTGAATCCAAGCACGGCGTCTGCATCCGGTGCTACGGCCGCAACCTTGCGACCAGCAGGATGGTGGAGCTCGGCCAGGCGGTGGGGATCATCGCGGCGCAGTCGATCGGGGAACCGGGCACGCAGCTCACGATGCGGACCTTCCACATCGGGGGGACGGCGAGCCAGACCTTCAAGCAGCCGCAGATCCTGGCGCGCAACGACGGCATCGTCCGGTACCGGGACATGCGCACGGTGCAGGCGGTCGACGGCAGCCGGGTGGTGTTGAACAAGAACAGCACGATCGTGATCGAGAACGAGGAAGGCCGGGAGCTGGAGAGCCACGTGGTGCCGCTGGGTGCGGAGATCAGCGTCGAGGACGGAGGCCGGGTGCGCAAGGGCGAGCGGTTCGTCAAGTGGGATCCGTACAACGTGCCGGTGATCTCGGAGCGCGACGGGGTGGTGGAGTTCCGGGACATCATCGACGGGGTGACGATGCGCCGGGAGATGGACACGGTCACGCAGCGCGAGGACATGGTGATCGTGGAGCACCGGGAGGATCTTCATCCGCAGATCCTGCTGCAGGACGAGAGCGGGGAGACGGTGGCGTTCTACAGCATTCCGAGCGGCGCACACATCGTGGTGAACGAGGGCGAGAAGGTCCGGGCCGGCCAGTTTCTGGCGAAGACGCCGCGGAAGGTGGCCCGGACGAAGGACATCACGGGCGGTCTGCCGCGGGTGGCGGAGCTCTTCGAGGCGCGCAAACCGAAGGATGCGGCGGAGATCGCCCGGATCGACGGGATCGTGGATTTCGGCGGGACGGTCCGGGGCCGGCGCAAGATCATCGTGCGGGATCCGGAGACGGGGGCCGAGGAGGAGCACCTGGTGCGGCTGGGCAAGCACGTGGTGGTCTTCAAGGGCGACCGTGTGCAGAAGGGCCAGCCGTTGACGGAAGGCCCGGTGGTGCCGCACGAGATCCTGGAGGTCTGCGGGCCGCAGGAGCTGCAGGAATACCTGGTCAACGAGGTGCAGCTGGTCTACCGGCTCCAGGGGGTGGAGATCAACGACAAGCACATCGAGATCATCGTGCGCCAGATGCTGCGCAAGGTGCGGATCACCGATCCGGGCGACACGCAGTTCCTCTGGGGCGAGCAGGTGGACCGGCTGGCCTTCGAGGAGGAGAACCTGCGGGTGGCCCAGGAGGGCGGCAAGCCGGCCGAGGCGGCGCCGGTGCTGCTGGGCATCACGAAGGCCTCGCTGGAGACCGACAGCTTCATCTCGGCGGCGTCGTTCCAGGACACCACGCGGGTGCTGACCGAGGCGGCGGCGCTCGGCAAGAAGGATTACCTGAGGGGATTCAAGGAAAACGTGATCATGGGTCATCTGATTCCGGCGGGGACGGGCTTCCCGCGGTATCGATCCGTGCGCGTGGAGGCGGAGGAACCGGCCGGCATCCTGGCGCCGGCGGAGACCGGGGAGGAAGAGGAACCCGGGGAATCGGAAGGGGAATGAGCCGATCCCTTGAAAGAGAGGGGCCGGAGGCGTATACTCGCCCCTTTCCCCAGCTCTGACCGAGGACGAAGGAACTATGCCCACGATCAATCAGCTCGTACGGAAGGGGCGACGCCCCGTTCGGAAGAAGAAGAAGGCGCCGGCGCTGACGCAGTGTCCGCAGCGGCGGGGGGTCTGTCTGCAGGTGAAGACGCAGACGCCCAAGAAGCCGAACTCGGCCCTGCGGAAGATCGCCCGGGTGCGTCTGACCAACGGGTACGAGGTGACGGCCTACATCCCGGGTGTGGGACACAACCTGCAGGAACACTCGATCGTCCTGGTTCGGGGCGGGCGGGTGAAGGACCTGCCGGGGGTGCGGTATCACATCGTCCGGGGCGCGCTGGACGCGCTGGGGGTCGAGGGTCGGCGGCGCGGGCGGTCGAAGTACGGCGCGAAGCGCCCGAAGAGTTGAGAGAGGCGGATTCGAGATGGCGAGACGTCGCAGAGCGAGCAAGCGGAAGTTGCAGGGAGACGCCCGGTACGACAACGAACTGGTGGCGCGTCTGATCAACAACGTGATGGTCGCCGGCAAGCGGTCGGTCGCCGAGCGGGCGGTCTACGGCGCCCTGGAGATCGTCCGGGAGCGTGCGAAGGGGGAGGATCCGGTGGAGGTCTTCGAGAAGGCCGTCGCCAACATCAAGCCCCAGCTCGAGGTGCGCTCCCGCCGGGTCGGCGGCGCGACGTACCAGGTGCCCGTCGAGGTGCGGAGCAACCGGCAGATCGCGCTGGCGCTGCGCTGGCTCATCGGGTTTGCGCACGGGCGGCGCGGGGTCCCGATGGACCGCGCGCTGGCCGGCGAGATCATGGACGCGTACCAGGGCCAGGGCGCCGCGGTGAAGAAGAGGGACGACACGCACAAGATGGCGCAGGCCAACAAGGCCTTCGCCCACTATCGCTGGTAGGGAAGCCGGAACCCCCGGTTCCGCGGATTTCGTATGGACGCCGTACTTAGAGGAAAGACGGACATGGAGGTGAGAGATCGCCCGCGATCGTCGCCGGACCGCGCCGTTCCCCTGGAACGGACGCGCAATATCGGTGTGGCCGCCCACATCGACGCCGGCAAGACGACGACGACGGAGCGGATCCTCTTTCACACGGGCCGTCTGTACAAGGTCGGCGGCGTCGACGACGGAACCGCGACGATGGACTGGATGGCCCAGGAGCGGGAACGGGGCATCACGATCGTTTCGGCGACGACGACCTGCTTCTGGCGGGATCATCGGATCAACATCATCGACACGCCGGGCCACGTGGATTTCACCGTGGAGGTGGAACGATCCG
>CAYNBQ010000176.1:0-4136 GCA_964395275.1 uncultured Verrucomicrobiota bacterium | reverse complement strand
CTTCGCGGGTCAGGCGGCGGGGGATTTCCCTACTCGCCGGCGTCCGCGAGCCAGGCGGCGGCGGCGGCGCCGAGGGCCGGGGCCTCCCGCAGGGAGGAGGCGACCAGCCGTTCCTCCCGAAATCGCCCCTGCGCATCGGGATAATGCGCCTTGATCTCCGTGCCGATCCGGCCGCAGCCGACGATCCGCTCCGCCAGCGCCGGAAGCGTCGATTCCCGGTAGACCGCGCCCGCTTCCGGATCCGCCCAGACCTCGCCGAGCCGCTGCCCCAACACGAGCCGGTCAAAGCGTTCCCCGAGATAGGGATGATCGCTCCGCAACGCGGCCCGCGCGGGGTTCACGAACCCGATTCCGCCGGAACTGCCCGCGGCAAGGGTCTCGATCCGTTCGGCGAGGATCTGCGCCAGGCGGGAGCCAGCGATCCGCACCGTTTCCCGCGCCGCCCGGTCGCCTTCCCGGGCCCGGCGCGCGATCTGCGCCAGGTAGACTCCGCGTCGTTCCAGTTCCTCGGGGTCTTCCCCGGAAAGCCGCGCATAGAGGGCCCGGATCCCGCGCGCCGAGGTCGACGCCTCGAAGGACTCCCCCTCGTCGTCCTTCATCTCCCAAGTCTTGGCGATCCAGTCGCGCACCGCGTCGAACGGCGTCACCCGTCCCCGCAACTTCAACGCGTCCGCTACGCCGGTGCCGCCGCCCAGGTAGTAGGCGTTGCGCACCGGGCGGAACGCGCCGTCCGCGGCGTATTCCTCGCCGATGCCGCAGTAATCGGCGTCGCTGCCCAGCTCGCGGATCGGCGCCGCCAACCGGATCCCCATTTCCCGCAGCCGGGATTCGAGCCGGTCGCAGTAGTCGGGGATCCGGGGGCCGTTGGCCACGGCGTTCAACCCGCGCCGATCGGGCGTTTTCAACCCCGGCAAGCCGATGCCGATCTTCACGACGGCGCCGCCGCCTTCTCCCGCCGTTTCCGCGACGGCACGCGCGGCGGCCTCGATCCAGACCTTTCCCTGCCGGATCTCCGCTTCGGTCGGCCGGGGTTCCCCCGCCTCGCGCTGCCGGAGCTGCTCGGCCAGATCCACCGGTTCGAAGTCCGCATCGAATCCGTCGAGATCCCGGTAGGCGTATTCGGCATGACGATCGCCGAGCCGGAAGGTCGGCCCCGGTTCGACGAGAACCTGCCAGGCGCTGACCTTGGTGGCGCCGCCGTCCACGCCGACCAGGATCGGATCGCCGCCGGTCATGACCCCGTCCCCCGCGCCTCGCTGTTCATGGCGCGCCGCCGGAAGATCGCCTGGAGCCGCATCCAGTCCTTGGCCTCGTCGTTCCGGTCGACCGTCGCCTGGTCGATGCTGTGATCCGTGCCGCCGGGATGGCGCACAACCTCGTAGATCGGATCCCAGATCCGGCCGACCCGGTAGCGTTCGCTGATCCGCAGGACCATGTCGTAGTCCTCGCCGTAATTCCGGGCGAAGGGTTCGTCGTTGATCCCGAACCAGCCCATTTCCTCCACGACGGCGACCGGGATGCAGCGCGGCGCGCCGGCGCCGTTGACGCGCAACAGGTTGTTCCGGCCGTTCTCCTCGGTCCACTCGTCGTGGGTCACCACCGGAATCTCCTCCCGCCGGAAGAGGCGGCCGTCGGGAGCCTGTTCCCAGACCTCGTAGGAACCGATGACCATGCCGATCGTCGGATCGGAATCCAGCATGGCAAGCACTTTTTCGACGGCGTCGGGTTTCAACCGGTCGTCGGAGTCGAGCTGCACGTAGACGGCCCCTTCGGCCTCGCGGATCCCGGCGTTCAGGCAGAGCCCAATGTTGTTGATGTCGAGCACGATCAACCGCACGGCGGGCCGATCCGGCCGATGGAGGCCGCCGCCCGGCATGTAACGGCGCACGGCGTCGATCGTCGGATCGTCGGCCCCGCCGTTGACCACGACGATCACCTCGATTTCCGGAACGGTCTGAGCCAGCACGCTTTCGATCGCGGCGCCGATGAAATCCGGCCGGTTGTTCACCGGGATGACCACCGAGGCCCGCAGGCCCTCCTTCGGCAGGGGCGGTCGTTCGCGGTACCCGGCCCCCGGCGCGAGCCAGGCGCCGACCGCCTGGAGATGGCGGGTGAGGACCTGTTCGGCCTCGACCTGGCTTTCCCGGGAGGCGAGCAGGTAGTCGAAGACGTCGTGTCCCCGGGCCGACGCCTCCACCCGGTAGAGGGAGCCCGCGTACCGGTTGGCGACGTGCGCCAGGTCGTACGACTGCGAAATCTTCAGCCGCAGATCGTAGAACTCGTGGAAGCGCAGTTCCGGGTCGAACGGCGGCGACGGCGCGGCATCGCGCCGGATCAGCCAGGCGCGGCCCATGTCCTGGTTGTCGCGCACCCGGCCCGGATGATGTTTCAGCAGGTGGACCTCCCGATCTTCCGCGCCGCAGAGGGCGTAATCGGCGTAGACCAGTCCGGCGTTCGGATTCCGTTCGGCGGCCGTCAGGAAACAGCGCGCGGCGGACCGGTTCAGGTACACCGGCGCGTCGTGGCTCTGCAGGAGCAGGACGAACGGCGTTTCGGTCCGCGCCCAGGCCCGGTTCAACAGCTCGGGGCGGGCCGTTCCGTTCCCGGGGACGGAGACCAGCGGGATCGAACCCGCGGAGTCCCCGGGACATTCGGGTCCTCCGGCGACGACGATCTTCGCCGGCGGATGGTCCTGGTCGGCGGCGGCGCGGATCATGCGATCGAGACCGGACGGGTCGACGTTCTCGCCTTCGGGGCGCAGCAGGATCACGGAGTATTCCGGATAGGGTTTGGCCATGGGTTGGGCTCCTTCCCGCGGGGGGGACAATGGTCGGAGGATGTTGGATGCTCGACTCCGCGGAGTGTAGTCTGCCCGAAAAGTGTCGTCCAGAACGGGAGATCGCGCGGATGAAGACGAGATGGACGGTGTACGGAATCCTCCTTTTCCTGATCGGGATCGCCCTGGCGGGAGGAAGGGCTGCGGGAACGCCGGCGGCGGCGGCCCCGCCGCGGGCCGCGTTCAACGCCGACTGCGAAACGCTCCTGCTCGGGGCCATCGGGGAAGCCGACCGCGAGATCCTGGCGGCGGTCTATACCTTCACGCGGATGCGCCTGGCCGACGCGTTGTCCAAGGCGGCGGAGCGGGGCGTACGGGTCCGGTTGAAATACGACGACCGGCAGCGGGAGAAGATCCCGCAGATGGCGCGGGCGCTGGGCTTGATGCGCAAGCGGGGCGTGCAACTGATCCCGATCCGGTGCCCGGAACAGGAATCGATGCACAACAAGTTCGTGGTCGTCGACGGCCGGACGGTGGTGACCGGTTCCTTCAACCTGACGGTGTCGGCGGTGTTGTACAATTGGGAGAACATGGTGCGGATCGACGACCCGAACGTGGCCGCCGCCTACCGGGCCGGGTGGGAGGCGATCCGGCCCGGCGGCCGCCCGGTACGCGCCGGGACGCGGTAGGGGGGGGACGGAGGAATCCTTCCGGCCCTGCAGGCCGGTGGGTTTCGGAATCGCCCGACCCTGCTTCGTCTCGGAACCGCGCGACTACGCAGGGCGTGACAGGGGTCGGGCTCCTCTCTCGGTTGCCGAGGGGGGCGTCGCATATCCGCGAGTGCTCCATTGCGGGTCGGAAGCGTCCGTTACAGTGGGGCTCAGACGTTGTGTGCGTAAACAGAGTGGGAGGCCGATCCCCATCGGCCGATTGCGATGACGTAACGCCCAAATCGCCCGGCAGGGGGCGGGCTCCTACTCTGTTGGGTCGACGCGACGTCCTACTCCGTCCCACCCAACGGGACTTCGAAGGAGAACAGGGCGTCGCGGATCCGCAAGCGCTCTCTTCGAGGGAGCGGCCGGAAGTGCATTCCGCGCCGGCGCCGGGGACCGGTCCCTTTACGGAACCGACGCGAAGCGGAGGTTCGTAGAAGGGACCCGTCCCCCTCCCTCCCACAAGGGACCACCCGCCACACACGCGCTGAAGGCGCATCGGTCGTTAGCCCGGGGCAAGCGAAGCGCAGCCCCGGGAACGGATGTTCCAAACCCGGCTCCGCGCTGAAGGCGCGGCACCCGCCCCCTTCTTGCGGCGCGCCTTCAGCGCGCGGAAAATCGGCGGGGGATCGATTCCCCGGGGCGTT
>CAYNBQ010000175.1:0-4150 GCA_964395275.1 uncultured Verrucomicrobiota bacterium | reverse complement strand
GTACCGCGCCTGCGGGACGAAGTAGGGTCGGCCGACCCCTCCAACCCGCGAAGGACCATCCGTGGAACCGCACCCCCCCGTCCGCCCTACAGGAACCGGTTCACCATCAACCCGGTCCCGATCGCCCACGCCAGGACCACCGCCACGTACAGAACCACGATCCGGATCCGCACGACCGATGCCAGGGCGGCCAGCGCCTGGATCCTCGTGGCCGGGCCCGCAACGAAAAAGGCCACCACCGCCCCCGCCGGCACGCCCTTGCCCATCAGCACCGCCATCGCCGGCAACGCCCCGCCCCCACACACGTAGAAGGGCGCGGAAATCAGGGCGGCGACCACCACCGCAACCGACGGCGACGATCCCAGCCACCGGCCCACGGCCGCCGAAGGAATCAGCACCTGGATCAACGCCGCAAGAACGACCCCCACGGCCAGGTAGACGCCGACCCGGTCCAATTGCCGCAGGAACTCCCGGGAAAATCTCCGCGATCCCGCCGCGCAATGCCGTTCCGGCCGCGGAGTATCGTCCAGCGACTTGGAAACCGCGTGCGCCGGAGCCGGGAAACGCCCGGGCATGCGGCGCGCCAGGAATCCCAGCGTGATTCCCGTCCCCGCCGAAGCCGCCCACTGGCAGATCGCCAGCGGCAACCCGAGCGTGCCGGCCGTGAGAAGGAAAAGCTGCGGATTGCTCATCGAGGATCCCCCGAGAAAGGCCGCGGCCGTCGATACGGGCAATCCCCGCTCCATCAGCCCGGCGATCACCGGAACCGTCCCGATCGTGCAGAGCGGACTCACCGTTCCCAGCAGCGCGGCGGCGACTACCGATCCCGCCCCGCCGGAAGACCGGCGGGCGACGAAATCCCGGATCCGTACGGATCGAGCGACAAGGGCGCCGAGCAGCGCCCCGGCGATGACGTACGGCGCCAGGCGCCAGAACATCACCGCGCTTTCCCGAAAGACCTGCCGGAGAACGTCGATCATGAATTTCTCACCCCGAAGGATCCATGAATCCGGCCTGGATCCGTCGTCCGCTCAGATGAGCTGGCCGGCGAACTCGCCCGAGTTCCGGACGAAGATCGTCGTCTTCAGGCCGTTCGAGAGTTCGTCCAGCCGCGCCGCGTAATCGGCCTCCTCCCCGGGGGCCGGTTGGGACAGCCCGAGGAAGACGACGTCGGCCCGCCCGCTGATCTCGCGCAACAGCTCGGGAAAGGCGCGGCCCGCCGGCTGCACGATGATCTCGGTTTCGGCCCGGATCCGCGTCTCCGGGATCAGTCCGGCCAGCCCTTCCGCCAGTTGCCGGCGTTCCTCCTCGTCGCGCGCCACCGATCGGACGAAGATCCGGGCCCCGCTCCATTCCGCATTGAGCCGGAGCAGGTACGCGAGAAGCAGCATCAGGTCGCCGTTGTTCTGCAGACCGCCCCACCAGATGTCGATCCGCGGTTCCCGATCGGGGCGCGGCCGGTACGGCTCGCGGATCCGGGCGATGATCGTGCTTTTGCCGAAGCGGCCCACCGTCCGCATGATGCGGAGCTGGGATTCGACCCGGTCCCGCCGGCGGGACCAGCCGAACATCACCGTGTTGGAATGAAGCCCCGCAATCCCGTTGGCCTGGGCCACGTCGATCACGCCGCATTCGAACTCCGAAACGACGTCCACCTCCGGGAAAGCCACCAGGCCCGCTTCGTCGAGGTTCCGCTCCATCGTCCGGAGGATCTCCTCGATCGGAACCGCCTCCTCCTGTTTCCCCACCACCAGCCGGCACACGGTCACGATCCCCCGGTTCTGGTTGAACCACGTGGCCAACCGCACCAGGTCGATCCGTTTCGCCGGATCCCCCGCGAAAACCAGGATGTACGGACGCCAGTTGCGCGGATCGAGCCGGTGGGGCCGCAGCTTCAACAGGGCGAACCGCGCCAGGGCCACCCACATCCCGGCGCGCACGTCGCCCCACTGTTTCTGCAGCGTGCGCCGTTTCAGGTGGATGTAAAGAAAACTCTCCAGCACCACCGCCGCCAGGCAGGCCCAGGGGCTGATCAGGAACATGACCACGATGGCGCCGACCGACCCGAGCAACGACACGAACCACGGCACCCGGATCGTCGGCCGGAAGGAGGGATCCTTCACCAGCTCCTCGATCGCGGCGGCCAGGTTGATCGTCACGTACAGGGTCAGGAACAGGATCGTCACGAACTGCGCCACCGCGTTGAGCCCGCCCAGGGCGACCGCCAGCAGGGCGATCCCGCCGCTGATCCACGTGGCGATGGTCGGCTGTCCCGTGCGCGACACCCGCGCCAGGAACGCGGGCGCCAGGCCGTCGGCCGCGAGCGCCTGCAACACCCTCGGACCGCCCAGAACGCTGCCGAACGCCGAGGAAAGGATCGCGCCCCACATCCCCGGATAGACCAGCCACGCCCCCAGCACCGCCACCCGGATCCAGACGACCCCCGGTTGCGCCAGATCCTCGGGCGTCACCCGGGGCGTGATCGCCAGCACGAACGGGATCAGCAGGTAGAGGAACGTGCCGGTCAGCACCGCGCCGAGCGTGCCCCGGGGAATCGCCCTCTGCGGATCCTTCAGATCGCCGCTCATGCCGATGCCGGCCGTGAACCCCGTTACCGCGGGGAAGAAGACCGCGAAGACGTACCAGAACCCCTGCGGCGCCGTCCGCAGGGTCATCGTCATCTCCGGACGCCGCACCCCCTCGAGGAACGCGCCGATCACCAGCGCCAGGATCGACGCCCCCACCGCGAGCATGATCGGGATCTGGAGTTTCAACGCCAGCGCCGCGCTTTTCCCGGAGACCAGCGAGATGAGAACGATCACCACCGCGGCCATCACCTGGTTCGTGTAGGGGGGGATCGGCCCCCAGGTCGCCGGCCACAGGGCCAGGATCGATTCGACCAGACCGAAACTGTAGAAGGTGATGCTCAACGTCCGGCAGAGAAAGAGCGGGATGCCGATCGCCCCGCCCAGTTCGAGGCCGAGACTGCGGGAGATCATGTAGTACTCGCCGCCGACCCCCACGCGCATGTTGGTCGCAATGGCGGAGGCGCTCAGCCCCGTGATGAACGTGATCGAACTGGCCAGCAACACCACCAGCAGCGTGACCGGCAGCCCCAGGTTGCCCACGACCCAGCCGAAGCGCAGGTACATGATGAGCCCGAGGATCGTGAGCACGCTCGGGGTGTAGACGCCCAGAAAAGTCCCGAATCGATGGGCCGGTTGCGGGGTCGATGGATCGTTCGTCATGAGAATCCGGGAATCCCGAAAGGCGCCTCCTGGCCAGAGGCTACTACAGGAAGTCCCGATCCGGCAATCCGCCGACGCCCCCCCTTCACAACGGTCTCGCCCCGCCCCGTCCCGTTTCCCGCGTCAGCGCCGGGGACTGGTCCCTTTGCGGAACCGAGGCGAAGCCGAGGTTCGTAGAAGGGACCCGTCCCCCTCCACCCGCGCCAGAAAAACCCCTCCGTGGGAGGCCGATCCTCCCGTCCCGCGAAGGAATGCTCGCGCCATCCGGTCCAAATCGCCCCGCGGCCGCGGGGCTCCTACTTTCGGTCGGTAAGCAGAGTAGGAGGCCGATCCCGTTCGGCCGACCCCCCACCCCGCGAAGAAGCACCTGTGGAACCGCGAAGGACGACATCCTGCAATTGCGCTGAAGGCGCGGCATCCTCTCCCGTTCCTGCGACGCGCCTTCAGCGCGCCGGGAAATCGGGTGCGGGCGGATTCCCCGGGGCGTCGCCCCGGGCTATCGGCCTTCGGCCCTTCAGGCCGCATCCCCCCGCGCCGCCCCCTTCACAACGGTCTCGCCCCGCCCGGTCCCGTCGCCCTATCGTACCCGGCGTTCGTTCGCAACCGACCCGGGAAGGAGAACCGCCCATGTGGCAATACGAAACCACCATCACATGGAAATCCGAAAAGGAAGGCGAACTTCGCGCCGGCGCGAATCCGCCCGTCCCCGTGGCCACACCCCCCGACTTCGGCGGCCCCGCCGACCGCTGGTCGCCCGAACAACTGCTGACCGGCGCCGTCGGCGGCTGCCTGATGACGACCGTCCTCTACTTCCTCGAGAGATCGCAGGTCGCCCTCGTCTCCTACGACAACCGCGTGACCGCCACGATGGAGAAAACCCGCGAAGGACTCGCGTTCACCGG
>CAYNBQ010000174.1:0-4185 GCA_964395275.1 uncultured Verrucomicrobiota bacterium | reverse complement strand
TCCATCTCGCAGAACAACACCGAGCGGGGCCGCATCGCCGTGCGCATGGTCATGGACCTGCTCGACGGGCGCAAGGCGCCGTCCCAGTCGGTCAAGCCCGTCCTTCGGCCCCGGCGTTCGACCGAGTAACCGCCCGGCGCCGGCCGCCCCCTACCCGCGGACGGGAACCACCGCGCCGGTCTCGATCGATTCCACGGCGGCCGCAAGAACCCTCTGCGCCGCGAGACCGTCCGCGCCGGACCCGTCGATTTCCCCGGGGGAAACGCCGGCGTTCACCTGCTGGACGAACCGGCCCAACCGGTTCCGGAACGTGTCGTCGAAATCCCGCATCCCGCCGAAGAGCGGCTCGGTGTACACGATCTTCTCCGGGTCGCCCGCCGGATACAGCGTCGCCTCCCGCCAGATGTCCCTGACGACGAATCGTCCCTTGACGCCCGCCAGCTCGGTGCGCTCCATCGGGTGCCCCCGCTCGATGTCGTAGCTGCCGGTCAGATGACCCACCGCGCCGTTGGCGAAGCGCATGTTGAACTGCGCCGTCGACCAGATGGTGCGGCCCGGCGCCTTCATCGCGAAGCAGTGCACGGCGTCGATCTCGCCGCAGTAGTAACGCATGATGTCCACCGTGTGCGGATGGAGCGCCTTGATGTGGAACCAGGGGGAACTCTCCGCCGGATTCCGGATCCACATCGCCACGTTCATGAAAAGCGGACGTCCGATCCGTCCTTCCTCGACCCAGCGTTTCGCCAGGCGCGCCGCCGGAGTGAACCGGTGGTTCAGGTTGATGCCGTAACAGACGCCCCGGGCGCGCGCCGCCTCGACCATCTCCTCGGCCCTGTCGATCTCGTTGCAGATCGGCTTCTCTCCCAGGACGTGCAACCCCGCCTCGATCGCCTCCAGGGTCGGTTCGTAATGGTCGCTGCCGTATTCGAACCCCCCGGTGGCCACGCTCACCATGTCCAGCTCCGCGTTCCGGATCATCTCCGCGACCGACGTGTAGCCGGGAACCCCGAACTCGTCCCGGCCGGCGTTTGCACGGTCCCTGTCGCGATCGCAGACGGCCACGAGTTCCGCGCCGTCCATTTCGGCATAGATCCTCGCGTGCTTCCTGCCGATCGGACCCTGCCCGATGACCCCCACGCGCTGCCGTCTCATCGCCGGATCTCCTTCTGCGCCCCCGCGCGGGGCGCCGTCCGCGCCCTCATGAACCGCGAATCCCTCTTTTCCCGTCCCTCCGCCCTACTTTCCCGTCTTTTCCCGGCCGGCCTGCAGCCTGCGAGCCTCGGCCGCATTCCCGATGTGGAGGGCGTCGTAGGCCTGCCGGCTCGATTCGAAGTAGTCGATTCCCTCCACGCCGTGCCAGCCGGGCTGGTTCAGGATCGGCGCGGGACGCCCCGCCGCCTCCTCGCGCGCGGCGACATGCCGCTCGAGACGCCGCCGGAGGCATTCCACCACTTCCGGATGATCGGCGGCGACGTTCCGCGTTTCGTCCGGATCGACGACCAGGTTGTACAGTTCGACCTCCGGCTTGAAATGGAAATCCGGTTCGAGCGCCAGGATCAGTTTCCATTCCGGCGTGCGCCAGCCGTGCTTGCGCATCCAGGTGCATTCGGTGATGTAGATGCCGCTTTCAAAGGCCGGATCCGGACCGTCGAGCAGGCGCAGGGCCGACGGCCCGTCGAAACGTACGTCGCTGCGCACCCCCGCAAGTTCCAGGATCGCGGGCATGATGTTCTTGTGCTGGACATAACCCCGCACGCGCCGGCCCGCAGGCACCCGGCCCGGATATCGAAGGATCAGCGGAATCTTCAGCGTGACGTCGTAGAGACCGTGATGATCGAACCAGCACTCGTGGTCGTAGAGGGTCTCGCCGTGATCGCTCGTAAGCACCACGATCGTGTCGTCCAGGATCCCGAGAGTTTCGAGCTGAAGCAGGATCTGGCGGATGCAGGCGTCCATGTAGGCCAGCGCGCCGTCGTACTGGGCGACGACGTAGTCCTTGTCGGTCACATCCGGACGGATCCAGCTCCGGAAGTAGTCCGCAAACGGTTTGAAGGCGTAGACCGGCCTCATCGATTCGTTCGTCGGATCGCATTCGTCGCCCTGGTAGAACATCCGGTCGAAGGGCGCGGGCGGCAGGTAGGGCGAATGGGGATCCATGTGGCGCAGCAGGGCGAAAAACGGCCTGTCTTCCCCGAGCAGTTTCTCCAGGTACGGCTGCCATACCTCGTTCAGTCCCTCCGCCTTGCGGAGGCAGTCCTCCTGCCGGCTTCCCCATGCCTTGTACTCGAGATACGTCTCGAAGCCCCGCGAGGCGGCGTTCCCCGTGAACCCCGCGCAGACCGTGTGGTATCCCGCCTCCCTCAACACCTCCGGCAACGTCGGAACGTCCGGGGGCATGCCTCCCCGGTGGCGCAGGGCGACGATTCCCGTGCCGAAACAATCCCGGCCCGTGAGCATCGAGGCGTACCCCGGAGTCGTCGGAATATGCGGAGCGAACGCGTCCTCGAACAGGGTTCCGTCCCGCGCGAACCGGTCGATGTGCGGAGTGGTAGGATGCCGATAGCCGTAACAGCTCATGTGCGTCGCCGCCAGCGAATCCACGGCGATGAGCAGGATGTTCGGAGATCTTTTCCCTCGCATGGCCGGCTCCCCCTTGACGCGGTGCGCGCCGGTCAGCGCGCCCCGCAGGCCTGCAGGCACGCCTGCATGTGCCCCCGTGCCTCCGCGGCGATCATGCAGCAGCGCTCGAGAGGATAATCCTTCGCGCCGATGATCTCCAGGTCGACGGGTCCCGCGTATCCCGCTCCGTGCAGAACGCGGAAATAACCCAACAGATCGATATCGCCGCGGCCGTTCGCCTGATCCTCCGGAAGTCCGGGATTCCGTTGCCGCCCCCTGCAGTCCCGGACGTGGACGTGCCGGATCCGGTCGACGACCCGGCGCAGGGCCTCCACCGGGTTCTCCCCGGCGCGATGGATGTGGCTCGGGTCCATGTCCAGACCGAACGCCGGCGACGGGATCGCATCGAGGATCCTGAGAGAGGTCGGCGTATCGTGCACGGCCGCGCCGACGTGGGCCTTGACGCAGAGAGTGATTCCGTAGTGCTCCGCCCGTTCGGCGAGCCTGCCCAGGGAATCGACCGTCTCCTGGAACGATTCCTCGTCGCCGCTCTGGCCCCCCGGGCCGCAGTTGATCACCGGAATCCCCGCCGCCGCGGCCGCCTGCATGGCCTCCTCCATGACCGCCGGATCGCGGCTCGGTTGTTCCATGGCGAGCAGCTCCAGTTCGTACTCCTGCGAAAGGCGCCGGATCTCCCCGACGCACTCGCGCCACCGTTCGAGGACCAGGTGTTCGCTCATGCCGTCGATCGCGGAGATCTCGATTCCGTCGTACCCCGCCGCCTTGATCCAGCGGAAAGCGGTCTCCATTCCGTATCCGCCGAACAGAACCGAATTGACTCCCAGCTTCATCTTCCCTCCCCTTCGACACCCGCCGGCCAACGCCCCGGCGGAATCACGTTTCCCCGTTGTCGTCCGGACGGCGCCCGAGCGGGGGAAGCGGATGCGGCCGTACGAGGACCCCGCCCTCCTCGTAGGAACGAACGGCGGCGAAGGTGTACTCGAGGGTCGCCAGCGCATCGCGGCCCGAAGCCCGCAGCCGCCATTTCGGGACCCCGTTCGCGACGTCCTCGAGAAACGCGTGAATCCGCTTCGGAAACGTGGTTCCGAAATCCGTGACGCCCGTGTCGGTGACGACCGGTTCCGGCGCCTCCCCCAGCTTCAGGCTGCCGGGATCGGCCGCCCCCTCGCTCCCCGGCGCCGGTTGGTAGGTCAGCTTCTCCACGCAGTTCTCGATGATAAACGTCCCGCGCGTGCCGCCCACCTCCAGACTCCACCAGCCGCCCAGCCCCATCGTGGCGTCGCCGCGCTGGCTGAAGAGGTATCCGACCGCCCCGCCCGCGAAACGCACGTGGATGCTGTTCACCGAAACCATGGGGTCGCCGGCCGATCTCCGGAACCATGGACGATCCATGAAGGCCTGGACATGCGTGATGTCGCCGCAGAAATGGCGCATGATGCTGAAGGGATGCGCCAGGAAGGCCTTCACGTGGAAATAGGGGAACCCCTCGGCGTTCGGGTTCCGGGCCGGCCCGCCGTAGGTGAACTCCCCGCCCGCGAACCCCAT
>CAYNBQ010000173.1:0-4227 GCA_964395275.1 uncultured Verrucomicrobiota bacterium | reverse complement strand
TATCTTCGACAACCTCCTGCAGGTCAGGATGTTACGACGATTTTTGCGCCCGCAGCGGTCGTTAGAAGGCCGATTTCGGGGCGAAATCGGGCCTGTAAGGGCGGCGCAACGCGTCTTCAGCGTGGGGATGCGGAGGCGAAACGAGAGCAGGAGGCCGATCCCCATCGGCCGATTCGCGTTGCGAGGGTTGGTCGCCCGACGGGGTCGGGCTCCTACTTTGGGAAGATGCGGGCACGAATCGGCCAGGACAGAAAACTGGAGGCCGATCCCGGCTTGCCCCTGCCGGCGGTGCGGAGCGTTCTCGCATCGCCGGGGGTTCCCGGTAGACTGCCCGCATGGAAAACGATCGGGAATTCCGGACCGAATCCGTTCGGCGGCTGCTGGAGATCATGGCCCGTCTCCGGGGCGACGGAGGCTGTCCCTGGGACCGCGAACAGACCCATCGCACGCTGAAACCGTATCTGATCGAGGAGTGCCACGAGTTCCTGGAGGCGGTCGATCGGGACGACGACGAGGGGATGCGCGAGGAACTCGGGGACATCCTGCTGCAACTGGTGTTTCACAGCCGGATCGCGGCGGAAGGGAACCGGTTCGTCTTCGACGACGTGGCGGCGACGATCGCCGAAAAGATGATCCGGCGGCATCCGCACGTTTTCGCCGATCGGTCGGTGGAGGATTCCGCCGGGGTTCTGCGGCAGTGGGACGAGATCAAGCGTGAGGAGAAGAGGGCCGCCGGCGTTGCCGGGGAGAGCGCGTCGGTTCTCGACGGGGTTCCGGCCTCGTTGCCCGCCCTGCACAAGGCGCAGGAGGTCCAGAAACGGGTCGGCCGGGTCGGGTTCGACTGGCCCGAGATCGAGGGCGTCATGGCGAAGGTGCGGGAGGAGCTCGTCGAGGTGGAGCGGGCCCTGGAGTCGGGTTCGCGCGAGGCGGTGCGGGAGGAGATCGGGGATCTGCTCTTTGCGGTGGTGAACCTGAGCCGGTTCGTCGGGGAACATGCCGAAGAGGTGTTGAACGACACGGTGCGGAAGTTCGCGGACCGGTTCCGGCGGATGGAGCGGGAACTGGCGGCCCGGGGGCGCCGACCCGAGGACTGCACGCTGGAAGAGCTGGACGTCCTCTGGGAGGAGGCGAAACGGTCGGAACGGGAGGGCGGCGCGCCTTCAGCGCGCGGGGGAGGGGAACGGTCGGATTCCCGGGATGCTGCCCCGGGCTGACGGGTTGCGGCCTTTCAGGCCGCGTCTTGCGCGACGGGGGCGGGATCCCGCTTTTCGGGGATGCGGAGGGGACGTCGCGTCTGCACGGGCGGTCGTTTGCGAGTGCAGATCGATCGCCCCGCGGCCGCGGGGCTCCTGCTTTGGGGGGATGCCGGGAGGGATTGGGCAAGACAGAGTAGGAGGCCGATCCCCATGCGGCCGATGTCCGATGCGGGCCGCAAACGCGATGTCCTCCTGTGTCCCGCCCAGGGTGCCAGGCTCGCCCGCGCGACACCGCCGAAGGAGCCCGGCGCCGTCCCGCCCGATGGGAAGGGCGCGGCGGGGGGTTACGGCAGGAAGGTTTTCCTGCGGAGTTTGTCGGGCAGGTAGGTGTCGAGCACGTAGTTCAGTCCGTGCTTGGCGAAGGCCTGTTGTTCGACGCGCACCCCCATCTCGAGCATCTGTTTCAGGGCCTGTTGCCACTCCTTGTGATGGCGGACGAAGGGATCGTTCTTGAGGGCGTCGCGGGCCCGCTTGATGTCGACCGGTTCGAGCGGATGGGTGGCGTCCTGCAGGTCGTAGTCGATGATGTCCTGGGGGGTGACGCCGAGGAACTGCGCGCGGGGGACGCAGAAGAAACGGTTGATGTGCGCGGCCTGTCCGGAGCCGACCTTCAGGGTCCGGTAGATGTTGCCGTAGCCGTAGGGATCGCCGTCGGTGAAGACGAGCACGGGGAGATCCTGGTCGTCGGAGAGCCGCCGGATGAAGCGCCGGCAGGCGCGGGAGGGGACGCCGCTCATGGAGATGAGGATGCAGCCGGCCGTCTCGAAGTACCGGTGGTGGACGAGCCGCTGGAAGAGCGAGGCGGTTTCGATGGCGAGGATGAAGCGGGCGCGGGCCTTCTTCAGGGGGCCGCCGGAGGTCCGGAAGCGGAGATGTTCGACCTGGGAAGGGATGCTCCAGGCGCCGCTGCCCAGGCGCATGCAGTTGATGACGATCTCCTCGCCGGAGGCGGGATCGCGGTCGGCGACCAGCAGGGGGCCGACGACGTCGCCGCCGTGTTCCTCGGGGATGTAGCCGAGCTGTTCGCGGTTGACGGCGAGCATGGCCTCGATGTCGTCGAGGAGGGAATCGCTCTCGGGCTGTTCCTGGAAGCGGCATTCGCCCCAGCTCTTGCTGTTGTAGTAGACCTCGCGTTTTCCGGCGATGTCGTGGGTTTCGAGGATTTCCTTGGTGGCGGCGAGGAGCCGGACCGACTGTGCGAAGGTCTTGACTGTGTTGACGGAAAGGGTTCGGGTGGCCTCCCGGCCGAGGATTTCGAAGTGGCCGGCCTCGGGATCGTACCGGACGTTGGAGAGGGAGCGGACGGGGATCTTCAGTTCGGGGCGCCGGGCCTTGCGGATCTTCCGGTGGATCCGTTCGGCGACGGCCTCGACGCGGCGGAGGGCCTCGTCGCGGGAGACGACGGGCCGATCCGGCGGCGGCGGGGTTCGGGGTTTTCGTCGGGAGGAGGCTTGTTTCCTGGCCATGGCGTCTATTTCCCGGGGGACCGGCGTTCGAGGACCCGTTTGAGGTTTTCGATCACCTTCTGTTCTTCCTTGTCATCGAACCCGAGGATTTCGCGCAGCCCGAGGGCGAGGTGGGGCAGGTAGGTTTCGATGTATTCGCGTTTCCGTTCGGCCTCGGCGGCGCGTCGTCGCCGGGAGAGGTGGATGCTCAGCCGTCGGCCCGTTTCCTGCAGCCCGAGTTTGAGTTCGCGGATGATTTCCGGGTAGGAGGCGACGGCCTCCTTGCTTTCGGAGGTGAAGGGGACCCACACCGAGGCGATGTGGGTGAAGACGACCAGGGGGCCGCTCGGCAGGGCGCCGCGGGCCTGGTCGACGCCGTAGTTCTTCCAGGAGACGTCGAGGACGGCGCGGGTGATGGCGCAGGCGCCCTGCTGGTAGAGGAGGGGGGCGCGGTTCGCGTAACGGACGAGGCGGGCGAGTCCGTCGGCGGGAAGGTCGCCTCCCCAGGCGAGGGCGACCTCCACCTGGAAGGGGTTGCCGCGGTAGACGGCCGGCGGCCGGGTGCGTGCGGTATAGAACTCGGCGGAGAGAGTCGATTTCAGGCCCTCGAGAATCTGGTCCTCGCCGATCGGGGAGAGGCAATCGGTCGGGGGATTCATGAGGCGGGTTTCGTTGATGGCCCGGTAGAGTTTCTCGGCGTCGCCCCGGGCGATGCGACCGGGGCGGGTCGTGGGCCGCAGGCCGGCGCGTTCGCAGATCTCGAGGGAGACGCGGGGACTGACCCGGGAGAATTCCTCCCGGAGGAACGAGCGGACGGTTCGGGCGCGGGTGTCGCGCATCATCTGGATGAGCATGCCCAGTTCGACCCCGTGGGGGTGGGGCCGGATCGGTTCGGGCAGGTGGGGCAGCTTCTTCGAAGCGCGGTCCCAGCGGCGCAGGTCCCCGTCGGGCGGCCGGTAGAGAAGGGTCAGGTGCGGGTTGGCGATCCGGGTCAGTTCCAGGTACTCGTCGATCGACTGGCGGCCCCGCTGGAAGACGCCTTCCAGCTCGATTTCCACGCGGGTTCCTCGGGGGAAATCCTCGTCGGCGGGACGGTCGACGAGGATCTCGGGCCGATTGCGCCGGGTGTCGATGTGCAGTTCGTAGTAGCGGGCCTGTCTGCGCCGGGAGGTGCGGGTGAGGATCTTCACGGGTTTGCCGGTGGTGAGCTGGCCGTAGAGGGCGGCGGCGGAGATGCCGATGCCCTGTTGTCCGCGCGACATCCGCAGGACGTGGAATTTCGAGCCGTAGAGAAGGCGCGCGAAGATCTTCGGGACCTGTTCGGCGACGATACCCGGGCCGTTGTCCTGGACGGCGACGCGGAACCGGCCGTGCTCGGCCGGGAAGATCTCGACGCGGATCTCGGGCAGGATGCCGCATTCCTCGCAGGCGTCCAGGGCGTTGTCGACCGCCTCCTTGATGGTGGTGAGGAGGGCCTTGCGCGGGTTGTCGAACGCGAGGAGATGCCGGTTCTACGTGAAAAACTC
>CAYNBQ010000172.1:0-4245 GCA_964395275.1 uncultured Verrucomicrobiota bacterium | reverse complement strand
CGAGCCGGGCGGCGTTCCTGACGGGCCGCTCTCCGGCGCGGGACCGCGGAGGACATGTCGGAGGACAAGACGTGGGGCAGGGCGGGGTCGGCCTCCTGCTCTGATTTTCCCAGGCGCCAACCCAAGAAGTAGGAGCCCCACCCCGTGGGACGATTTGGGCATTACGTCATCGGAGTCGGCCGAACGGGATCGGCCTCCTACTCTGTTTCCTCCCGCGCCAACCGAAAGTAGGAGCCCGACCCCTGTCGGGCGATCGCGCGCCAAGCGCACTGGGATCGGCCGAACGGGATCGGCCTCCTACTCTGTTTTCCCAGCCGCCGCGCCCATTCAAAGTAGGAGTCCCACCCCGTGGGACGATCCTGGAAAACCCCGGCCTGAAGGGCCGGAGGCCGATAGCCCGGGGCAGCGCCCCGGGGAACCGATCCGCCGTCGATTTCCCGCGCGCTGAAGGCGCGCCGCGGAAAGGGGGACGGGTGCCGCACCTTCAGCGCGGATGTGGGTTTGGAACATCCATTCCCGGGGCCGCGCTTCGCTTGCCCCGGGCTGACGGCCGATGCGCCTTCAGCGCATTTGCGGTGAGCCGTCCTTCGCGGGTCAATACGGAACACCCTGCTGTCTGCCGTAGTTCCGCGGTAGGCGGACGAAGGCGGACGTTGCACAGAGGGGAGTCGGCCGACCCTACTTCGTCCCGCCCGCCGGGCGGGGCTTCCTCCTTCGTCCCGCACAGGCGCGGGACTTCGGAGGACAAGACGAAGGGCAAGGCGGGGTCGGCCTCCTACTTTGGGGAGACCTTCGTGGGAGAGGGCGGGTTTTCCTTCGCGGGAGGGATTGAGCAGGAGACAGCGGGACGGGTTCCTTCTACGAACCTCGGCGTTGCCTCGGTTCCGTAAAGGGACCGGTCCCGGGGGGATCGGCCGATGGGGATCGGCCTCCTACTTTGAAAAGACCTTCGCAGGAGATGGCGCGGGCTATTGGAGTTCCAGGGTCAGCTGGTAGAAGCGCAGGGTCCATTCGTCCGCCGGGGTCAGAACCTTCAGGGTCACCTCGTCGACGCCGCCGGTGGGGATTCGTTCGATCTCCTCGGTCGTCTCAACCGTCCAGGCGGAGCGGTTTGCGCTGGAACGCACGCCGAAGACCGCGTCGGCGGCGGTCGTCGAGGCGGGGTAGGTGAGCGTGACGAAGGTAACTCCGGCGTCCGCGACGGTTCCCATGCGCACGGGCGCCAGTTCCCGGATCCAGGGATCGGATCCGAAACCGTATTCCATGGCGTTGGAAATGCCGTCGCCCTCCGGATCCGCATCCGGTCCGCTGATCTCCGGATCCTCCAGTTCCTCCGGCGTGAAGTTCTCCGTTTTCCACTCGTCGTAGCTTTGACCGGTCAGGGGCACGACGTTCAGGACCACGGACGCCTCTTCGTAAACGACCTCGAACGTTCGCGCCCCGCCGCCGATCGCGGGCAGGTTCTCGGTGGCAAAGGATCCGCTGACGCTCGACACGTTCACGATCCTGACCGCGTCGCCGACCTGGGGTTCGAACCCTTCGAGCGGGGAAACGGTGAGGGCGCCGTCCAACGTCGCGGTTCCGCCGACGGCGGCGTTTTCCAGAATCGTCAAGCTCGAATACCGGGAGATCGTGAGCCGATCGCCCGCGTCCAGGGTGATGCGGTCGATCGCGGCGGACGCGTCGAGATCCACATCGGAAGCGGTGCCGTCGAGCCCCCCGTCGATGAAAACGCGGTAGGTCGTGCCCCCGCCGTTGTCGGGGACCACGGCCGGCGTCCAGTTCGAAGAGGTGAACCACGCGCCGGCGCCTCCGTTCCATGTAACCTCCTGCACGATCCCGTAGGCGCCCGCCATCGGCAGGCACAGAAAAAGGGCGGCTCGAATGATGGAAATGCGGCGCATGACGAACCTCCTTGGTATCGGCAGGTTGTCAATCCGCGGCGGTCGTGGCCAGAATCTCCGCGCCCGGGGAGACGGACGCGCTGCCGGGACTTTGTGCGGCGGGAAGGTCGTGCTGGGAATCGATTGTCGCTTGACCTACGCGGCATTCGATGCGGGAAGCTGCCGTCAGGCTATCGGCTCCGGCGCAGCGAAAGGACGTACCGTCTCGCGGCCATGGCCGCCTTGGCCCCCTCGCCGGCCGCGATCACGATCCGCTTCCCGAAGGCGCTCGTGACGTCGCCTGCGGCAAACAGGCCGGGGACGTTCGTGGAGCAATCCGGGCCGATGACGATTTCGCCCTTTTCGTTCCGGCGCGCCAGGTGCGATGCGATGGCGGAATTGGGATGCAGACCGACGGCGATGAAGATACCCCCGGCCGGCAGCACGACCGTTTCCTCGGAACCGATCTTCCGGATGCGTATTTCCCGCACTCCCGAGGCGTCGCCCATGATCCGGTCCACCTTCCATCCTTCGAATTTCGCGGAGGCGGCGAAGCCTTCCGAGGCGGCCAGGACGGCCGGGTCGGCCTCGAAACGATCGGCCACGACGGAGCTCGTGCGGGCGACGGTGCGGAGATGATCGAGGATCTGGACGGCCGAGTTCCCCCCGCCCACGACCACGGCGTGTTTTCCCTGGACGAAGGAAAGATCCTGGAGATTTCCGTAGAAGACGCCTTTTCGCTGGAATTCCTCTTCGCCGGGCACGCCGAGGCGGCGTCGGGTCATTCCCGTGGCGACGATGACGGCCCGCGCCGAATACGACGCCATGTCGGAGGTGAGGACGCGGAATCCGTCGTCGGCCGATTCGAGTTTTTCCACCTCGACCATGCGGTGGTCCACGTAGTTCGAACGAACGAGCTGATCCCGGAATTTCCGGATCAGTTCCGGGCCGGTGATGAAGTCGAACCCCATGTAGTTCTCGATCGCGGCGCTGTCCACGGCCTGTCCGCCGAGGTCCTTGAAGAGAACCAGCGTGTCGATCTTGAGCTTTGCGGCGTAGACGGCGGCGGTCAGTCCGGCCGGCCCCCCGCCGAGGATGACGAGTTCGTACGACGATCGGGGACCTTCGCCCTCATGCCGGGCGAGAAAGGCGTCGCGGCATCCTTCCGAACAGAAATAGAAGAACTGGCCCCCGCGTTCCACGGCGACGGCGTTCTCCGTCGAGACTTCCATGTTGCAGACCGGGTCCCGCGGCATATCGACCTCTCCCTTCCGTTCGTTATGGAAAGCCTCGCCTTCCCGGCGCCCGGATGCCCGTGCGTGGGCCGCCGGTTCATTCCGGCCGGAGGCGGCGGATTTCCCCGGTTCCGGCGACGGGGGAAGCCCGCTTCTTGCGCGAGGGGGACGGTTCCCATCATCCGGGAATGTCGGAACAGAATACCACGGCGCGCAAGGCGGACGGCGATTGACCGGATCGCAAGGCGGGGTTCCGGCCGCTTCCTGACCGCCCGTTCAGGAAGGATTCAGTAGGGATTTCGGGCCGGATGGGTGCAGAATGAGGAGACGGCGTGCCGCGAAGAGTGCGCGAACGCGGACGGGGCGGCGGACGATTCGATCGTAGTTGACGGAATCAAGGACCGGAGGAGGATGAAAATGATGACGATGAGAAGCACCGCGGCAAGGGGCGGGATCGCGATCCTGGTGACAGTGGTCCTGGCGGCCGTTTCCATGAGTGCCGTGGGCGGGGAGACGGAGAAACCGGCGCCGGCGAAGAAGAAGGCGACGTCCGGAACGTGGAACTTCGACGACGTGCCCGTGGGCAAGGTTCCCCCGGGATGGGTCGTCGATGCGACGAACCCCCGCGGGCCGTTGCCGACGTGGAAGGTGATCGAGGACGACACGGCGCCGTCGGGGAATCGCGTCCTGGCGATGGCGAGTCCGAACCACGACTCGGGGGGAACGTTCAACCTCTGCTGGACCGACACGGTTTCGTTTCTCGACGGCGAGATCGCGGTCCGGTTCAAGGCCGTCAAGGGAAGGGAAGACCAGGGCGGGGGCGTGATCTGGCGCGCAAAGGACCGGGACAACTATTACATCGCCCGGTTCAACCCTCTCGAGGACAACTACCGGATCTACTACGTGAAGGACGGCCGCCGGAAGATGATCGTGAGTACGAAGGTCTCCCTCGAACCCGGGTGGCATTCGCTGAAGATCGTCCAGCGGGGACAGGCGTTCGAGGGCTACCTCGACGGGAAGAAGATGCTCGAGGGGAAGGACGTCGTCTTCACCGAACCCGGCGGCGTGGGACTCTGGACGAAGGCCGACGCGGTGACGTCGTTCGACGATTTCGTGGTGAAGGCGGC
>CAYNBQ010000171.1:0-4248 GCA_964395275.1 uncultured Verrucomicrobiota bacterium | reverse complement strand
TGGAATCCGTCCTTGTCCTGGCGGCATTCGGAGCCGATTCGGGGCTCTTTCAGAAGATCCTCTGGGCGGTCGCGGCGGCGGCGGCGGCGGCCCTGCTGGTGCAGGCCGTGCGCAAGCACTGGTTTCAGAAGACGGGGCAGTTCATCGGGGAAGTCAAGGCGGAGCTGAAGAAGGCGACCTGGCCGACCTGGGCGAATCTCTGGGATTCGACGCTGGTGATCATCGTGTCGACGCTGGCGCTGTCGTTCTACATCGGCGTGCTGGACGTGTTCCTGAAGAAGCTCGTCACGATGTTCATCCAGTAGGGAGCGCGCGGACGATGGAATCCGAAGGCCAGTGGTTTGTCGTACACACCCTCTCCGGGCAGGAGCAGAAGGTCCGGGAGAGTCTCCGAAAGCGCGCGAAGCTGGAGGAGATGGAGGATGTGATCTTCGACGTCCTGATCCCGACCGAGAAGGTCTCGGAGGTGAAGCGGGGCAAGAAGACGACGACCACGCGGAAGTTCTTCCCCGGCTACGTCCTGGTGCACCTGAAGCTGTACGACGAGGACAACAAGCTGAACGAACGGGTCTGGTACTTCGTGCGCGACACGCAGGGGATCATCGGCTTCGTCGGGGGAGACCGCCCGGTGCCCCTCCGGGAGCAGGAGGTCGAGGGCATCCTGGCGCAGATCGAGGAGAAGAAGGAAAAGGTCAAGCCGAAGGTCCAGTTCGAGGTGGGCGAAACGGTGAAGATCAACGACGGCCCGTTCCAGAACTTCACGGGGGTGATCGAGGAGATCGATCCGGAGCGGGGCAAGCTGAAGATTTCGGTGGCGATCTTCGGGCGATCGACGCCGGTGGAACTGGAGTACTGGCAGGTGGAGCGCGCCTGAAGGCAGGCCGCGGGGAGAAGGATCCATGGCGAAAAAGGTAACCGCGCTGATCAAGCTGCAGATCCCGGCGGGTCAGGCGAATCCCGCGCCGCCGGTCGGTCCGGCGCTCGGTCAGCACGGCGTGAACATCATGCAGTTCTGCAAGGCGTTCAACGCGGCGACGCAGGGGGACGCCGGATTGGTGATTCCGGTGGTGATCTCGGTCTATCAGGACCGGTCGTTCACGTTCGTGACGAAATCGCCGCCGGCGGCGGTTCTCCTGAAGAAGGCGGCGGGCCTGGCGAAGGGCTCGGCGGTGCCGAACCGGGACAAGGTCGGGAAGGTGACCTGGTCGCAGGTGCGGGAGATCGCCCGGCAGAAGATGGCCGATCTGAACGCCTCGGACGAGGAGAGCGCGGCCAGGATCATCGCGGGAACGGCCCGCAGCATGGGAATCGAGGTGGTCGACGATGCCGCGTAAAGGCAAGAGAATCCAGGAAGCCGCCGCGCTGGTCGACCGGGACCGCTTCTACGGGCTGGAAGAGGCCGTGGAACTGATCGGAAAGCTTCCGAAACCCGGGTTCGACGAGACGGTGGAGCTGGCGATGCATCTGGGCATCGATCCGAGGCAGTCGGATCAGCAGGTCCGCGGGACGGTGGCCCTCCCCCACGGAACCGGCAAGGCGATCCGGGTGATCGTCTTCGCGGCGGGCGCGGCGGCGGACGCCGCCCGGGAGGCCGGCGCGGACGAGGTCGGGATGGAGGAGCTGATCGCGAAGGTCCAGGGGGGCTGGACGGATTTCGACGCGGCGATCGCGACGACCGAGGCGATGCGCGAGGTCCGCAAGCTGGGACGCGTTCTCGGTCCCCGCGGGCTGATGCCCTCGCCGAAGGCCGGGACGGTGACCGACGACGTGGCCTCCGCGGTGCGGGAGGTGAAGGCCGGCCGGGTGGAGTTCAAGGCCGACCGGACGGCCAACGTGCACATCGCCTGCGGCAAGCGTTCGTTCGATTCGAAGCAGCTGCTGGAGAACCTGCGCACGGCGATCGGCGCGGTGCTGCAGGCGCGGCCGGCGGCGGCCCGCGGGCAGTACCTGAAGAGCTGCACGGTATCGACCACGATGGGCCCCGGGATCCGGCTGGATCCCCGCGAACTGGCGAAGGCGTGAGCCGATGAGGGAAGAGAAAAAATACCTGGTGGCGGAACTGCGCAAGGCCATCGAGGGGGCGGGCTACCTGATCCTGACGGATTACCAGGGGTTGACCGTGTCCCAGGTGGGCGAGCTGCGCGGGAAACTCGGCGAGGCGAGCGCCTCGCTGCAGGTCGTCAAGAACCGCCTGTTGAAGCTCGCCGCGGAAGAGGCGGGGCTGGGCTTCAACGGGGATCTGACGGGGCCGACGGCGATCGTCGTCGGCGACGGGGACGTGACCGAGGTGGCCCGGGTGCTGCGGGACTACGCCAAGGAGGCGGAACTGCCGCGTTTCAAGTTCGGGTTCATCGAGGGGCAGAAGGTTGCGGCGTCGGAGCTGCAGGCCCTGGCGGAGATGCCGCCGCGGCCGGTGCTGCTGGCGCAGTTGCTGGGGGTCCTGCAGGCCCCGGCGCGGAACCTGGCGGGTGTGTTGTACGCGAAGACGGCCTCGATCGCCTATGTGCTGAAGGCCGTTCTCGACAAGAAGCAAGAGCAGGAAGGCTAGCGGCCGCGCAGCGGCGCGGTCCGGGGGCGTGCGGCGGAATTGGTCCGCGGAAGGCGCCCGACGGAGGAGATTCACGATGTCAGAGGAAACCACCGCTCAGCAGACGGAAGAAAAGGTCGAGCTGTCGCCCGAAATGGAGAAGTTCGTCTCCTGGATCGAGGGGATCTCGGTGCTGGAGCTGTCGAAGCTGGTCAAGGTCCTGGAGGATCGTCTCGGCGTGACGGCCGCGGCGCCGGTGGCCGTGGCGGCGGCGGCGGCCGGTCCGGGGGCCGGGGCCGAGGAGGCTGAGGAGAAGACCGAGTTCGACGTCATTCTCACGGCGCCCGGCGAGAAGAAGATCCAGGTCATCAAGGAGGTCCGGGCCCTGACGAGTCTCGGCCTCAAGGAGGCGAAGGATCTCGTCGAGGCCGCTCCGAAACCGGTGAAGGAAGGCGTCTCCAAGGAAGAGGCCGAGCAGGCCAAGGAGAAACTCGAGGCGGTCGGCGCCACCGTGGAGATCAAGTAGCGGACGGCGGACCGGGGCATCGATGCATCCGAGGGGCACGGGAACTCCAGAAGCGGCAGGGGCGTCATGACGGAACGAAAAAACTACGGGAAACTCGTCGAGGTGCTGGAACCTCCGAACCTCATCGAGATCCAGAAGACCTCATACAGGGAGTTTCTCCAGCTGGACGTGCCTCCCGCCAAGCGGGCGGAACAGGGGCTTCAGTCGGTCTTCCGCGAGGTCTTCCCGGTGGAGAGTTACGACGGGAAGGTCGTGCTGGATTTCGTGCAGTACCAGATCGGCGAGCCGAAGAACACGGCCCTGGAGTGCCAGCGGGAGGGGACGACCTATTCCGCGCCGCTGCACGTGACCTTCCGGCTGAAGGAAGGCGAGGAAGTCAAGGAAGAGGACGTCTACATGGGGGAGATCCCCCTGATGACGCCCGAGGGGACCTTCGTGATCAACGGGGCCGAGCGGGTGATCGTCAGCCAGCTGCATCGTTCCCCGGGGATCTGTTTCGAGCAGTCGATCCACCCGAACGGGACGACGCTGTACTCCTTCCGGATCATTCCGGACCGGGGATCGTGGCTGGAGGTGCAGTTCGACACCAACGGGCTGTTGTACATCTACCTCGACCGCCGGCGCCGGCGCCGGAAGTTCCTGGCGACGACCTTCCTGCGGGCCCTGGGCTACAGCTCGGACCTGGAGATCGCGCAGCTCTTCTACAAGGTGGAGGAGAAGACGATCGGCCGGATCCCGACCGACCGCGACCTGGACAAGTACGTTCCGGCCGAGCCGATCGTGGATCCGGAGACCGAGGCGGTGATCGCCCGGGCCTTCGAACCGCTCTCCCGCTCGGTGCTGCAGCAGGCCCGGGACGCGGGGATCAAGAGGCTGAAGCTGATCGACGTCAGCGCGGACGAGGGGGTCCTGCTGAAGTCGCTGCAGAAGGATCCCACCCACGACTACGAGGAGGCGCTCAAGGACATCTACCGGCGGCTGCGCCCCGGAGATCCGCCGACGACGACCAACGCGCGTTCCCTGATGAAGCGTCTCTTCTTCGACCCCCGGCGGTACGACCTCGGGCGGGTCGGACGGTACAAGATCAACCAGAAACTCGGGCTGGACGTGCCGCTGGACACCCGCACGCTGGTCAACGAGGACTTCATCGCGGCGATCAAGTACCTGATCGGGCTGCGGATGGGGGACGGGTCGA
>CAYNBQ010000170.1:0-4274 GCA_964395275.1 uncultured Verrucomicrobiota bacterium | reverse complement strand
AGGACGACCCGTGGAACCGCGACGCCCTTGTCGCGTAAGAACCGGAGACGGAAAGGAGGGCGTTCCGACACGGAAGCGCCTGATCAACGTTCCCCCCCCGGGGATCAGCGCAGTTCCAGGAGGTCGGGTCGGGGTCTCCGGGGGCCGACGTAAACGAGTTTCACGGCGTCGGCCCGGAGGACGCCCGTGTCCGTTTCCCCGCAGGAGTCGTTGCCGAGAACGATTCGCAGGCCGGAATCGGGACCGAGGGAGTACCGGCCCAGGAAGTGCCAGTCGGCGAAGGGCGCCGAGGGATCGAGATATCGCCGCGCCCTTCCCGTCCGGCGGTCGATCGTGACGGTCATGCACGGGGCGTCGTTCGCGCCCGGTTGCCAGGTCGTGAAGATCTCGTAGGTCCCCGGGATCGGGAGCGCCGGGAGGAAGACGGCGGTGTCAAGCCGTGTCGCAGGGGACGATGAAACGATCCACGCATCGCCGTCGGCAAGTTCCTTCGACGGACGATCCTCGGGATCGGCCGTCCAGGGACCGGTGGCGGAAAACGCGGCGCCTGCGGGAAGACGGTCGGGTTCGATCACCTGGGTCATCCAGCGGGAGACGGGAACGACGTCCACGCCGAGCGCTTCGAGTTCGGGAACGATCTCTTCCAGTGCCTGCGCCGTCGAATCCCGCACGTGCCCGATTCCGACGTGCGGAACGGTCGGCGCGAACCGGGCGCGCAGGGCCAGATCGAGGATGCGCGCCCTGGCTTCTTCGACGCCGTACCCGTCGAGGAAGAGGTCGCGTTCGGCGGTCAACAACCCCGTTTCCTGCGCGACGTCGTAGGCGACCGACTCGGTGAACGTCCGGCTGTCGAGCCAGAAGAGGCCCCGTTCCCGCAGCTCCTCCATGCAGACCCGCATCTTGTCGAGTTGTTGGGTCACGAGGGAACCCGTGTGGTTGTTGGCGCCTGCGACATGGGGGATGGAATCGAGGTTCCTCGCGAAGACGGCGCGGGACTCCGCGGGGGTCATGTCCGATCGGATCCACTCGCTTCCGGCCGGGTTGGGGTTCGAGATGTATCCCATCGGCTGATGGAGAAAGACCTCGGATCCCATGGCGTGGATTTCCTCCGCGGAAGCGGCGCTGTACGGGCGTTCGGGCAATACGGCGAAGGTCATGGCAAAGGGGAGTCGCAGCATGCGGTAGATGGGGGTCGAGGGCAGCGAGGGATCGACGCCGCCGACGTCGTCGATGCAGATCCCGATCCGGGGCCGGATGGTTTGCGGGGGGTCGGGCAGGGCCGTGAGGAGTGTGAACCGCAGCGCATCGACGCGGAGCCGGGAGGCGGACTCGTCGTACCATTCGTCGGAAACGGTCACCACGCATGTTCGTTCGACCGAGGTGGTGGCGAGGGGGTGCCATCCGCTGCCGATCCGGTGCATGTCGACGATCAGGTCCCGGACGCCGCCGGCTGCGACGACGCGGTAGCGGGCGTCGGAGGGGTAGTCCCCGTCGTCGGCGTAGAATTCGACGAGGTACTCGCCGTTGGGAAGTCCTTCGGCGATCCATCGTCCCCGCCCGGCGCCGGAACCGGGTCCGTCGATCTCCAGGTAGAAGGATCCCAGATAAGAACCGGTCCTGGGGGAGGGCAGATACCAGTCGCCGCCGAGCGTCTCGAAACAGGGATCCTCCACGTCGAGCACCACCTGGTAGGGGGTACCCGAGGCATCCGCCGGGCGCGCCGGGAGCCCTCCACGGGCGAGCAGGGAGAGCAGAAGGATCGAAAGGCGGATCGTCCTGCGCCGGAACGGGGCCCCGGGGGATCGGGTGGAGGGAGGAGAATCGGCGGGTTTCATGGTTCGGACGTCGCCGCCGACGTCCCGACGAAGAATGCGGTCCGCCGCAGGCCGGCTGCAAGAGGGTTCCGCGGCGGAAAAGGGAGGAATCGATCCGAGTCCGGTGCGCCGGCGAACGTCGCTGCGGGAACGTCCCTGTCATGGTTCGACTTGATATCGTGTCTCCGCTATGTTCCTTGAGAGGTGATCCGATGAAGGGCGTGCAGTTCATCGTCGACGAGAGAGGGGAGAAGACGGCCGTGGTTATCGATCTGAAGCGCCACCGGGCGCTCTGGGAGGATTTCCACGATATCGCGACGGCGCGGTCGCGAAGCGAGGAACCTCGAGAAACCCTCGATGAGGTGAAGCGCGCCCTGGTGCGTCGCGGCAAACTTCCTGCCGATGCCTGAGTATGCGGTCACCTTCGCACGGTCCGCCCGCCGCGAACTGGTCGGTCTGGAACCTGCGCTGGTACGTCGCATCATCCTCCGTATCGAGCGTCTCGCCGTGGATCCCCGTCCTCCGGGAGTTCGTAAGCTGCGTGGAAGCCGCAACCTGTGGCGCATCCGGGTTGGTGAGTACCGAATCGTCTATTTGTCGATGATCCCGGGCGAACCGTCGACATCGTTCGCATCCGCCACCGGCGGGACGTCTACGAATCGTGAGTGATTTCGACGGCCCGACGTCCCGGGAAGGGAGCGGCGTCGGACCCCTTCGGGAAACGCGGGCGGAGGGCATGGGATCTTCGGAATTCACTCCCGGCGATCCATGAGCCGATTGGTTTGAGATCTGTTTGCCCGAGCGGGGACGCCCTTGTTCCTTGAAGCTCCGCTGCAGTATGAGCGTTGCACGGAGCCGATGGGAACGAAGCCCTGTAGAGAAACCCGGCCGCGCGCGGGCTGATCCGACCGGGACACGATATGCTTCAAACGATCCTGCCCGCAATTTTCCCGGCCTTCCGAGACCGAGGGACGGAGCCGGCAATTCCCCTCGGTGCGCCCCCTGAGACGACTTGAAAGGATGGCGTGGAGGAACCCCTTCCCGTTGGGTCTTCGCCGGGATCAGGCGTTGCGAATCATGCTGCCGCCGGGGCTGCGGTGGGGCCTTCGGCCGGGTCCCGACCGGCGGAGGACCTTCCGCGATGGAAGCGCGCTCCCGCCGCCGCGCGAAAAACGGGTGCGGAACGTTGACGGCCTCCACGGGGACGCGGAAGATACGGCGTTTGAAATTGTCGACACCTTTCGGGGAGCAAGCGCCCCGGACGCAAAAGGAGGCCCGACGGTGAATCAACCCCTGCATCCGTTCCAATCCCTCGGATCCCTGTACCTGTTGTCCGATGCCGAGACCCGTTCCATTTCCGCGGAGAATCCGAAAGGGGAACGGGGCGCCGGCGCCCTGGAGACGCCCGACGCGGCCAGCGCCGCGTCGAAACTCGGCCGCGGATGGAAGGTCCGTCCCTGCATCACCCTCAAGGCCGGAGAGACGGTGGAACTGGCCGACATCGACGGGCCCGGGACGATCCAGCACATCTGGATCACGGTGGATCCCAAGGCGTACCGGGACTGCCTGTTGCGGTTCTACTGGGACGGCGAGCCTACCCCGTCGGTCGAGGTGCCGCTGGGCGATTTCTTCGCCAACGGACACGCGCTGCGGGTGAACGTGAACTCCCTGCCCGTGGCGGTGAATCCCAGCGGCGGGTTCAATTCCTACTGGCCGATGCCCTTCCGCAAGCGGGCGCGGATCACGATCGAAAACCAGCGCTGGGAAGACATCCACGGATTCTTCTACCAGATCACCTACGCCCTCGCGCCGGTGCCGGAGGACGCGGCGTATTTCCACGCCCAGTGGCGCCGGTCGGTCACCTCCCGTTCCCGTCCGGAACACGTGCTGCTGGACGGCGTGAAAGGCCGGGGCCATTACGTCGGGACCTACCTGGCATGGACCCAGCTCGCCAACGGCTGGTGGGGCGAGGGGGAGATCCAGTTCTATCTGGACGGGGACGCCGAGGCGCCGACGATCTGCGGCACCGGGACGGAAGACTATTTCGGCGGCGCATGGTGTTTCGGCGACACGTATTCGACGGCGTTCCTCGGGTATCCCCTCTGGCGCAGGGAGGAAGCGGAAGTGCCGAAACACGGTTTGTACCGCTGGCACATCATGGATCCGATCCGGTTCCGGAGAGATCTGAAGGTGACGATCCAGGCGCTGGGATGGTGGCCGAACAGCAAGTTTCAGCCCCTGGAGGACGACATCGCGTCGACGGCCTTCTGGTACCAGGGCGAACCTCACGCGCCGTTCCCCGGGATGCCGGAACCGGAAGCCCGTTGGCCCCGATAGGGGACGGGTGTTCGCGAAGAACGCCGCGGCGCGCCCGCCCCTTCGGAGATGCGCGGCGACCGGGGAGCGCCGCGCATCGCGGGCCGTTCCGAGAGGGCGCGCCGGGGTCGTCCGGAAAGGAGG
>CAYNBQ010000169.1:0-4735 GCA_964395275.1 uncultured Verrucomicrobiota bacterium | reverse complement strand
GATTCTTTCGTCTCAGTTTTCACCTTCGTGAACCGATGCCGATCCTAGGGAAGGATCCAGCAGATTCGAGTACGGGGACGTTCCGGGACGTCGCATTCGGGTCATACGGTTCGATCGGGATCGGGAAGTCCCTGGATCGATCTCGCATCCGTGCGCCGGCAAGGGTGTTCCGGTCGAGACGAAAGAATCGAAGGAGGCCGTCCGTATGGAACGCAGAATCCTCTACATCTTCACCCGCACGCCCCTCCACGTCGGAGCGGGCAGCTCCGTGGGTGCGATCGATCAACCCGTCGTCCGCGAACGCCACACCGGGTTTCCCATCATCCCGGCTTCCTCCCTGAAAGGCGCCTTCGCCGACGCCTGGAACGACGATCTGCAGAATCGCGGGTACAAGCGCGTCGTCTCCAGGGGCAAGGATTCCCAGGGAAACGAGGAATGGGACGCCCAGACCGACGCCGCCTGGCTCTTCGGCTCCGACGACGCCGGGCTCTCCTTTGCCGGGGCGCTGCAGTTCACCGAAGCGCGCCTGCTGGCCTTTCCGATCCGCTCCGCCAGGGGAACCTTCGCGTGGATCACATCGCCCCTGCTGCTGCGGCGCGCCCTTCGGGACGGCGCGCTTCCGCTCGACCTCTCCGATGTCCCCCGCCCATCCGACGGGCAGGCCCTCTTCCTTTCGAACGGCCCCCTTGCCGTCGACGACAACGTCGTGCTCGAGGAATATACCTTCCGGCACGCTGGGGATCCGCCGCAAGGATTAGGCGATACACTTGCCGATCTTCTGCCCGACCCGGTCTGGAAAGAGATCACTGCGCGCCTGGTCATCCTCAGTGACGGTATGGCGAGCTACTTCGCCCGCAACGCCTGCGAAATCGCCCAGCACATCCGCATCAACGACGAAACCGGCACGGTCGCCCGCGGGGCGCTCTTCAACCAGGAAAACGTTCCCAGCGAAACTCTCTTCTACGCCTTGATCCACGCCCATGCCGAACGGACCCCGAGCAGGGAGAACCGCCGCGAAGCTCAGGACGCGCTGGCGGCCTTCGGCGAGACGGTAACCGCCAAGCACGTGTTTCAATTCGGCGGTGATGCGTCCACCGGACTCGGTTACTGCACCGTCGAGATCGCGGATCCGAAAGGAGCCTGATCCATGAAGAACCTCGAACAGATCCGGGCTCTTCATGCCCATCGGTTCTGGAATCCGGCCGCTGAAGATGAAGAAGGTCGCCGACGATTGGAGGACGTCAGGGGCGTTGAGGGCGGCGACGTCGTTCGCGGGCTTTCCTCGCTCATCATCTCCAACGGGCTTCTGGCCACGCTCGCGTTCGCCAAGGAGAAGAAGAAGGGCTACGAAACCATCATGAACGAGATCGGCCGATTCCTTTCCAGCCAGGGAGATGACGGCTGCCGCCTCTTTCCTCGACCCTTCCATACGATCGACGACTTCATTGACGTTCTTACAGACGGCAATTCGCTCGTTCTCCAGAGGGCGACCGACGAGGCGCTCGCTTATCTCGGCTACCTGAAACGATTTCGACGGGATTGAACGATGCCTCCACTCCTGCCAAGCGATACAAAACAGGTTTTCGACGGAAACAGGCGAAGATTCGACGCTCGCTCCTTGCTGATGGACAAGTTCAGCGATCCCGGCGCCAAGGACACGGGCGATCAAACCCCGCGCCGCGATTGGTTCCGCCTCATCATGGAGACCGATCCCGTGCGCGTACGCACCGACGGGTGGCTTTCGCAGATCGGGAATGCCCTCACTCTCTACGGCCGACTCAAGTCCCGGCTCATGGTCGATATGGCCGGCGGGGTCATGGAGAACGCCGGTCTTCGCCTCGACCGTTTCGGAATGCCCTTTGTCCCGGGAAGCGCCGTGAAGGGCTGCGCCCGCCGGGCCGCCGTCCATGCACTCCTCGAGGCTGATGCGCCGGACCAAAAGGCGGAGATTCTCTTCCGGATCGCCCTGGTCTTCGGATGGGCCGACAGCGATTGGAAGCCGGGAAGAAGACCCGCGCGCCGGAATGAAGAGAGAGAACCTCATTCCGATTTCTGGTGGGCGATGGCCGACGACCCCGGCGACCATTCCGCCGACGAAGAACGCAACGCGACCTGGAACAACGTTGCCGCCGTCGTCGCCGGGCGCCTCCTCGACCGGCTGCAGATCCGCAAGCGAAAACACCCCGGCCGTCCCTGGGAAGATCTTCCCGCGTTCGGCGGCCTCGTGAGCTTTTTGCCCGCCTGTCCGACGAACGCGCTCGCCGGCCGCCGTTCCCCCGGTTCGCCCCCTCCCGGGCAGCTCGAACTCGACGTGGTGACCTGTCATCACTCCCATTACTACAAGGGGGAGTGGAAGGTTGCCACGGATACCGACGATCCCGTCCCCGTCGTATTCCCCGCTGTCGCGCCGGGACATCTCTTCTGCTTCCCCCTCGCCCCTTTGCGGAACGCAGCCGACGATCTGCTCGAACAGGCAAGAACATGGCTCGCGACGGGTCTCGAAGTCTTCGGAATCGGCGCGAAGACCAATGCCGGATACGGATGGTTCGTGATAATCGAGGACGACGGAACCGATCATCGGGTTGGACGGGAGACGACTCGCGAGGAAATCGAACCCGATCCGGATTTCCTCCGACAACTGCGAAACATGAAGGAACCCGAGCTCCGCCACCAGGTCAACCAGTTCGCCACCGACGAACAGTTCTGGACGCAAAGGGATGAGCACGTCCAACTGGCGGTTCTCCATTATCTCCTCGTCGAGGAGCCCGGAATCCTCTCTGAGAGTCGGGCCAATCCGAAATCGAAAATCGCGAAAGCCATCGCTAATCTTCGAAAGAAGTTTCCCGGCGTGACGGGAGTCGATTCATGAAGACCCAGACCTTTCACCTCGAATTGATCACCCCGTGTTTCTGCGCCGGCGCCGACCAGTCCCGGGCCGAGATCCGCGCTCCCTCCATCCGCGGCCAACTGCGATGGTGGTTCCGCGCGCTCGGCGGCACTCCCTCGCAGGAAGCGGCCGCATTCGGAAGCGCTTCCGGAGAAGGGGGTCGCTCCAGTCCGCTTCAGATACGAAGCGCAGTCACCGCGGCCGCAGCCCCATGGCAGCCCCCGAAGGTCGATCCCAACAGTCCGAGTGCCTACGTCTATTACTTCGCCAGCGTTTCGGGAAAACAGAAGGGCCGTCCCGGGCCGGGGCCGCGCTGGACGCCGCGAGGGAATATCCCACCGGGAAGCGCGATCGAAGTTCAATTGCGCTGGACGAGGCAAGTATCCCGCGAAGCCGAGCGCCAACTCCAAACCGCACTGGAGCTCTGGTTGTGCCTGGGCGGGATGGGGATGCGCGTCACACGCGGGTTGGGCGCCTTCCAATGCAGAGAATATCCTCTGACCCGGGAACGCCTGCACAGATTGGAGGAAGCACTGCGCTCGGCACATTTCGAATTCAGGATCTGGAAGCGCGACCTGCGCGACTGGTCCCAGGCAATCAACGAAGCCGGCCGTGTTCTCAAGGAGCGATTGCGCCGCCGCTTCCCCGCCGGCAAGAAGGGGAACCTCCAGACCCCGCTGGGGAGCAGCCAACCGCGCCAGACCAGCGCCGTCTACCTGAGACCCGTGAAATTCGAGAACGGTTCCTACGGGTTGGTTCTGTTCGAAGCTCCCGCCAAACGCGTCCTCGGAGCAAGATCGCGCCAAGACGCGCCGGCGCTGAAAGCTCTCGACTGAATGGAAATCCGTTCTTCATACTTGACGAACCCCACTCCGCCTGCGGGTCTCCTGCCACGAAAAGCCCCCAACGCAACTCCTGGCCTCCCAGCTGCGAACGGGTTTTCCTCCCTGTGTCTCCGCTCCACGGCCGGGATGACCTCATTTCCTGGAACGGATCGTGCACGGGCGCGGACCGCAGATGAGGGCCCCAAACAGAGGAGGCGTATCGCCCCGTGACTGAAAACGCTTCGCTTCTCGTCTCGCTCGGAACCTCTCCCGCGATCGTGCCGGAGGCCTTCCTGCTGCCCGAAGTCCAATTCGCCGCCGTCCACGTCCTGACCAGCGAATCTCCCTCCGTGGACCTTCTGAAGGAGTTTTTCCCGAAACACGCGCCGAAAACCGTCCTGACCATCACACGTGTCGACGGATTCAGGGACCTGACATCCGAGGCGGATCACTTCCGTTTCGAGGAAGTCTTGTACCGTTGGATCCTGGACACGCAGACTCCGCCGGACCGCCGTTACATCTGTCTTTCCGGCGGGTTCAAGACGATGTCCGCCGCCATGCAGAAGGCCGCCGCGGTGCTCGGCGCCGCCGAGGTCTTCCATGTACTCGTCGAGGCATCTTCCGCTTCCGACAAGGCCGCCCCCCCGAACAGCGTCGGGGAAGTGCTTGATGCCTGGAAACAACAACGCCTCCATTGGGTTCGCCTGGGTCCCGAAGCGGGCTGGCCTCAGCTGCGCTCGGCCTGCGCCGACGATTACCCCCTCGAGACCGTCCGGCAGGATCACGGGGAACGCTGGGTCCGGGCCGCAGACGACGGCTTCCGCACCGAACTGCGTGAAATCGTCGAGCGCTCACACCGCATCGCAAGCGCGTGGGATCGTCTCCCTCAAATGCCGTTCGTCGAACTGGCCGCATGGCCGGAATCGGACCTCCGGTGGCTTCAGCAACCCGTCGAGCCCGGAACGGATCGCGATTGGGTCGCCCGTCTCCCCAAGATCGAGCTTCATTGCCATCTCGGAGGATT
>CAYNBQ010000168.1:0-4742 GCA_964395275.1 uncultured Verrucomicrobiota bacterium | reverse complement strand
CTAGTCGTTCGGGACGACTCGAGGGATGCCGGGCCCCCCTTCGTTCGGCGACGGGCGCGACGCGCCGGTCATGGGCGATCCTCCCGGATCGTTGCGTTCGCGGACCCGGCGGTTCGGCAGGGGGATCTCCTTAGAGCGCGAAAAGGGGGGCAAAATCGGGGTTCTAAGGGCTCTGCGGTGGGTCGTCCGGAATCAAAACTTCCTGCAGCGCAACGAGTTATCGACGGTTAGCGTCGGGCCGTCGAAGGGACGGGTTCGGTGGTCATGATCTCGCCCCCGTAGCGCGTCGTGATCCGGCAGCCGGGAGGGACCACGAGAAAACGTTGCGGATCCCAGGCGCCGGTGATCAGGCCGATCAACAGGCTCCACTGTCCGGGAATGGTCCGGAAGGACCATCCGGGTTCTTCGGCCATCGTGTCGGCGGCGCTGACCCGTTGATCGTCTTCCCAGAAATCGATGCGGCTCCGGTCGGCGTGGTTGCCGAGGACCGCACCGAGGATCTCCATGATGTGGCGGGCGCCTTCCTCCCCGTAGGCGAGGTGGTCCTCGAACGACCCGGTCGGATCCTCCGCGAAGAGCGCCTCGTCGACCGCATCGAAGACCTCCTCCCCGGGGTCGATCCAGCCCTGCGCAAGATGGTACGCGCCCGGGGCCTTGCGGAAGAGTTCCTCGTTCGGGAATCGTTCTCCGAGAAAGACCGTGGTGCAGTCCTGCGCCCGCATCAGGACCAGCGGAATCGATCTGGCCTCGACGCCGACGACGCGTTTGCTGCACAACCCGTATCCGAGAAGAAGGCCGTCGTACGGACGGGTCTTCGCGCCGGGGGAACCTTCCGCATCGTCGATGATGCGTTGCACCCGACAGGCCGTTTCGGCGGAATCGGCGTCGTGGAGTTCTTCGGGCAGGAACTCGAGATCCACGATGTCGGGCGCCCCTTCCAGGGCGCGGCGGACCTCGTGGCGGAAGAGTTCGCAGGCAATGATCCGGTAACGTTTCACGGGACGCGCTACCGTAGGGGCGGGAAGAAGGGGGGTCAAGGCGCCCGCCTCCACAGGGTCCCAGGGGCGGGGCGGATTGACCCCGTCGGAGGGTGGTCCTATGGTCGGCGGCCGGGTCCGCCGCGGAGACGATCGAATGGTTTCCTACGACCATGAGCCCAACGCGCCGCCGCCGGAAGGCGGCCGACGTTTGCCGCCGTGGATCCGCGTGCGGATCGGCGCGGCCGACGACCGGCCGAAGACGAGCCGCATCCTGGCGTCGCTGCGGTTGCGCACGGTCTGCGAAGAGGCCCATTGCCCGAACCTCGGGGAGTGCTGGGGGCGGGGTACGGCGGCGTTCATGATCCTGGGGGAACGGTGCACCCGGGCGTGCCGCTTTTGCGCGGTGGACACGCGCCGGCCATTGCCGCCCGAGCCCGACGAACCCGAGCGGGTTGCGGCGGCCGTGGTCTCGATGGGACTGCGCCACGTGGTGGTCACCTCCGTGGCGCGCGACGATCTGCCGGACGAGGGAGCGGGACATTTCGCCGCGGTGATCCGCGCGATCCGCCGGGAATCCCCGGAGACGGTCGTCGAGGTGCTCACCCCCGATTTCAACGGCCGTGCGGAGTTGATCGATGTCGTTCTGGAAGCGGAACCCGACATCTTCAACCACAACGTGGAAACGGTCCGGCGGCTTCAGGCGACGGTCCGGTCCCGGGCGACCTACGAGCGCTCGCTTGCGGTGTTGAAATACGCGGCGGAGCGGGGCGGCGAAACGGTGACGAAATCCGGGATCATGCTGGGTCTGGGAGAGCGCGAGGAAGAAATCGACGAAACGCTGCGGGATCTCCGGTCGGCCGGGTGCCGGGTGGTCACCATCGGGCAGTACCTGCGCCCCGGTCCGAAATACCTGCCGGTGGCCCGGTGGGTGACTCCCGGGGAGTTCGAGCGCTGGGGTCGCCGGGCGACGGAACTCGGGTTCATCCACGTCGCCTCGGGGCCCCTGGTGCGCAGTTCCTACCAGGCCGACGCCTTCCGGCCACCGGGGCGGGGAGCCGATCCGGCGTGAGCGGGTCTTGTTGACCCTGCGCGGAACCGGCGGCTACCATGTCGGACGTGGAGGATGGGAAAGACGGGGGATCGGCGCTTTCGAAAGCCGCGAGAAGGGGGACGCGCCCGGGTCCGGCGAAAGGAGTCTTCCCCCTTTCCGGATCGCGATGAGATACGCAGCCTTCAAGACCGTTGAGATCGTGGCGCGGTGTTCTCCCCTGCCCGTCGCCTACGGCCTGGCCCGCTGGGTTTCGTCGCTCTATTACCGTTTCGATCGGAAGAGCCGGGAGGGGGTGACGGCGAATCTTCTGCAGGTCCATCGTCATCTCGGCCGGGAACCTTCCGAAGAAGACCTTGCGAGGGAGGCGCGACGCACCTTCTATTCTTTCGCCCATCACATCGTGGACTTCTTCCGGTATTTCCACATGAGCCGGCGCCAGATGGAACGGCTGGTGGAGTTCGAGGGATTCGAGATCTTCGAGGAACTGCTGAAACGCGGCCGGGGCGTCATTGCGATCACGGGGCACATCGGCAGCTGGGAACTGGCCGGAGGAATCATGGCGGCCCGGGGCCTGCCGGTATCCGCGGTGGCGTTGGCCCAGCCGTCGCGCAAGCTCGACGAACTCTTCCAGCGCCACCGCCTTGCGCGGGGGGTCCAGGTGATCCCCTTCGGAAAGGCGGCCCGGGAATGTCTTCGGAGGCTGCGGCAGAACGGCGTGGTGGGCCTGCTGGCGGACCGCGATTTCACCACGCACATGGCCACCGTATCGTTTTTCGGCCGTCCGGCCCGCCTCAGTTCGGGGCCGGCCCGTCTGGCGCGGGTCTCGAAGGCCCCGATCGTTCCGCTCTTTCTCCTGCAACTGCCGGGGGGGCGATTCCGGTTCAAGACGCTTCCCCCGATCTTCCCCGAACGCGGGATGACGCAGGAGGATCTCCAGGCGCGGATCGCCGCGGCCCTGGAGGAGATCATCCGTCGGCATCCGACCCAGTGGTTCCTTTTCCACGATCTCTGGAACGTCGAGGCCGACGCGGCGCTGGCGGCCGCCATGCGGGCGGAACGGCGCGAATCGCCGCCGGTTGCGGCGGACCCCCCGCGGGGAGGAGTGGTCGATCTTGGCTGAGTCCGTACGCACCTGCGTCGTGATTCCCGCGTTCAACGAAGAGGAGCGGGTGGGGGAGGTCGTCCGCGGCGTGCGCGGATGGGCCGAACGGATCCTGGTGGTCGACGACGGATCCGAAGACGCCACGGCCGATCGCGCCCGGGAGGCCGGCGCCGAAATCGTGGTCCATCCGAAGAACCGCGGCAAGGGCGCCGCGCTGATGACGGGGTTCGAACGGGCGCGCGAACTCGGATGCGAATGGGTGATCGTCATGGACGCGGACGGACAGCACGATCCCTCGGACATCCCCGCGCTGCTGGAGAGACAGAAACTGACGGGAGCGGATGTGGTGATCGGCACCCGCATGGGCAATCCGACCGGGATGCCGCTGATCCGCCGATGGACGAACCGGTTCACCTCGGCGGTCATCAGCTGGCTCATCGGCCAGCGGGTTCCGGACAGCCAGTCGGGGTTCCGCCTCTATCGCACGGCGATCCTGGACGGAATCCGGTTGACGACGAGCAACTACGACGCGGAATCGGAAATCCTGATCCAGTTGGCGAGGAGGGGGGCCCGGATCGAGTCGGCGCCGATCCGGTCGATCTACGGGGACCAGCAGAGCCGGATTCGACCGGGACGCGACACGGTCCGATTCTTCCGGCTGGTCGGCAGGTATCGAAAGGCGGACCGGAACGGATGAAGAGCGATCGCATCCCCTCGGACGACGCCGAATCCGCCTCCTTGCGCCGGGAGATGGTGGAACGGCAGATCGCGCGTCGCGGGATCCGGGATCCGCGGATCCTGTCGGCCATGTTGCAGGTTCCGCGGCACCGGTTCATTCCCGGGGTGCCCCTTGTCGAAGCGTATGCGGACCATCCCGTTCCGATCGGGGAGGGACAGACGATTTCGCAGCCCTACATGGTGGCCCTGATGCTGGAACATCTGGATCCGCAGCCGACGGACCGGATCCTGGAGATCGGCACGGGATCGGGATACCAGACGGCCTTGCTGGCGCACCTGGCCGGCGAGGTCTGGAGCGTGGAACGGTTGCCGGATCTTGCCGTGGAAGCCGCGCAACGGCTCGAGTCCATGGGGACGGGAACAAAGGTGCATGTAGTGGCCGGCGACGGCACTCTGGGGTTGCCCGAGCAGGCGCCCTTCGACGGGATCATCGTGTCGGCGGCGGCGCCCCGGGTGCCGGAACCTCTGATGGAGCAACTCGCCGACGGCGGGCGGCTGGTGATCCCGGTCGGCGGGCGGGGCGGGCAGGATCTGCAGGTGATCACGCGCCGCGGGGACGACTGGATTCCGCGATCCGAGGGAGGGTGCGTATTCGTGCCGCTGATCGGGGAGCACGGGTGGGAGGCGTAGCGCCCGCCGCGCACGGGCTCGACAAGGGTGCGGCGGGGCTCTAGTTTCCCCTTGCTTCCGGCCGTCCGGGTCGTATGGTGGCATCGGTCCGTTCCGGAAGAACCCCCTCGTCCGGGGGGCTGAGAGTCGGGGTGTAGCGCAGTCTGGCCAGCGCGCCACGTTCGGGACGTGGAGGCCGTGGGTTCGAATCCCACCACCCCGACCAACCACCCCATGCCGCCACGCCGAAGCCCGTAGTAGT
>CAYNBQ010000167.1:0-4756 GCA_964395275.1 uncultured Verrucomicrobiota bacterium | reverse complement strand
GGGGGACGGGTCCCTTCTACGAACCTCGGCTTCGCCTCGGTTCCGTAAAGGGACCCGTCCCCGGGATTGTTCCGGCCCCCGCTCTGTGGTATTTCCCGGCCCATGAAACGAACGCCTCGATCCGCCCGTTTTTCCTTCCCTCTCTTCGCCGTTTCCTTCCTCGCAGGAGGGTTGCTCATGGATGTCCCCGTCTCGCAGGCCTCTCCCCCGATCCCGGTGGTGTTCCCCCCCGTCGTTCACGGGGCGAAGATGGTGCTCGGCCGCGGCGGATCCGATTACGGCGGGGATCTCGAAGGCCGCGGGACGATCCTCACCGAACGGATGCACGAACTCGGGCTGTCGCTCACGCGGGTCGGAATCGGATGGGGAGGGGTCGAACCCGTCCGCGGCGCTCCCTACGAATTCGCCGAGGAAGACGAGCTGGTGGGATTCCTCCTCGACCACGGGATCGAGCCGCTCATCGTCCTCGCCTGCGCGCCGCGCTGGGCGTACGACGAACAGCCGGGCGATTACGAGTTCTTCCGCGACGCCCTGAAGATGGAAAACCTCTACTCGGTGGTCACACCCTCCGAGAAGTTCGCCGACGAGTACGCGGCCGCCATCGAAACGACGGCGCGGCGGTACCGGGGCAGGATCCGGTACTACGAGTTCTGGAACGAACCCGACGGCATGGCCGGTCCCGTGCTGCTCCGGGATGCGGAGGGGAAACTGGTCAGCGTCCGGTTCGGAGGCGACGCCGTCCGCTACACCTGGTGGCTGAAGAAGACCTACGAAGCCCTGAAAAGGGGAGATCCGGACGCCCTGCTGGCGGCCGGATCGCTCTGCGAACCGAGCCCGGATTTCCTCGAGGCGATCTACCACGCCGGCGGCCGAGGCTTCTTCGACGCCGTCAGCATCCATCCGTACGCACCGAACGGAATCAACACGGAGTTTCTCGACGCGTTGCGCGATGTGATGGTGCGGCAGGGCGACGCTCACCTGGGCCTCTGGATCACGGAATACAGTTGGAAAACGACGGGCGTGACCGACGAGTTCATGCGCGCCTACCGCGTGGCGACGGAAGCCGACAAGGCGGAGATGCTGGACGACGCGGTGTTGCAGGTGGCCCGGCGACCGTTCGTGACGATGTCGATCCTCCACTCGCTGGACGACTGGCGCAGCAACGACGCCGATCCCTCCACGACGGAGAGTTTCGGCCTCGTGACCTATTCCGGAAAACCGAAGAAGACCTTCGAGGCCTTTGCGCGGGCGATGGAACGCGACCGCGAACGCCGGGAACGGGCCGCGGCGATCGCCGGTCCCTCGGTCCTGCACCCGGGGTTCCCCGCCGCGTTCGTCCTGCAGGGAGAGCTTGCGCGATGCCTTCGCCCGACCTTCCGGTTGCCGGAAGGGTGGACGGCGCAACGCCGGGACGCCACCGGCGAGAACCCCGTCTTCCAGGTGACCCCCGCCGCGGACGCGGAAACGGGGAAAACCTATGCCGTCGGCATCGAGGATCCGGCGGGCGACGCGGTCGCCCTGCGGTACGTCGAGTTGCAGGATCCGGTCCAGATCCGGGGCGCCGTCGATGAACGGGCGATGGTGAACTTCGAAGGGGCGCGGCCGCTCGGGATCACCTTTCAGAATATCTCGCCGTTCGCGCTGCGGGCGACCCTTCGCGGAACGATGCCGGGGGGTTGGCGCCTGGACAAGCCAGCGCCGGTGATGCTTCGACCCGGCGCGGAAGCGACGACGGCGCTCTCCGTACATGCTCCGGAGGATGCGGGCCCCGGCTGGCATGTCGCGCAGGTTCAGGCGGTAGCCGAGGCGCGCGCGGGAACTCCCCTGGAGCTGAGGTTCGGGATCGCGCCACCCTGCCCCCGGATCGAATCCCGGGACGATCTGCCGGCGCCGACAATCCGCGCGGGAACGGACGAACGGGGGTTCGCGGCACGGATCGGGTGGAGCGACGAGTTCCTCTTCCTCGAGGTGGACGTTCGGGACGCTTCGCATCACCAGTCGGTCGAGAAAGGGTTCGATCTCTGGCGGGAAGACAGCCTGCAGATCGGGTTCGACCCGCTCTTCGACGCCGTCAAGGGCGCGCGATACCAGGCGGACGATTACGAATACGTTTTCGCCCTCGGGGAGCGCGCCGGCGTCCGGAGCCTGCGGTATGCCGGACCCGCTTCCGTGGGCGATGCGCCGGAGGTGCGCACGGAAATCCAACGGGACGAGCGCGCGAACCGGACGCTCTACCGGATCGCGTTTCCGTGGGAAAGCCTCCGCCCGCTCGAGCCGGGGGTCGGCAGGACGTTCGGGCTGTCGATCCTTCAGAACGATTTCGACGGCCGGGAACGCCACACCGTCGAATGGGGCGGCGGCATTGCGGACGTCAAGGCACCCTGGTTCTTCGTCGGCGTTCAGATGCAACCCTGATGCGGGAAGGACGCGCGGGGCACGCCGTGCGCGGCATCCGCGGGAGGGACGGGAAGATGGTTCCGACGGCCTGGGAACCGGTTACCGACGACGTCCGGATGTTCCGGGACAGTTGCCGCGTCTACGCCGTACGGGGATCCGACGGCATGGTGATCGTCAACGCGGGCACGGGGGCGTGGCTGGATCACGTCGGGGAACTTCCCGGCCCCGTCGCGGCCGTGGTCTGCACCCATTTCTTCCGCGACCACAGCGCGGGCGCCGCGGAAGCCGCCCGACGCGGAATCCCCGTCCACGCGCCCTGGTGGGAACGGGAACCGTTCGCGGATCCGCTCGGGCTCTTTCAGCGCCGGGAGACCTACATCATCTACGACAACGTCTGGGACCTTTTCTGCCCGATCGAACCGATCCCCGTTTCCGGATGGCTTCACGACTGGGACGAGGTCTCCCTCGGCGGACGGAGGTTCCGCGTCGTCCCCGCCCCGGGCGTCACCCTCGGCGCGATCAGCCTCGTGACGACCGCCGAGGACGGCCGTCGGATCGCGTTCTGCGGGGAACTGATCCATTCGCCTGGGCGGATCCCCCGCGTGGCGCCGCTGCAATACGACTACAACGACCTCGGCGGCGCGGTGAACATGGTCTACGCCCTCGGTCTCCTGCGGAAGGAAACCCCCGCCGTCCTCTGCCCGAGCCTGGGCGACCCGATCCTCCGGGACGCCGACGGGGCGCTGGCTTCCGTGGAATCCTCCCTGCGGGCGATGGTCGACCCGCGTCCGGGCTACCGGGAAGCCCTCGCGGCGATCGACCGCGACGAGCTGATCCGGGTCAGCGATCACGTCTACCAATCGGCCCTGGGCAGCGCGAGCACCTGGTTCGTGATCAGCGACAGCGGCAAGGCCCTGGCGATCGACTACGGATACCGCAGCCCCGAGATGCGTCCTTCTTACCCCTATCCGCGCAACCGCCGTCCGATGCTCCACGGACTGGAACCGCTGCGGCGGCGTTTCGGGATCGACCGGATCGACGTGGTTCTCCTGAGCCATTTCCACGACGATCATGTCAACGGCGTTCCCATGCTCCAGCGGCTTCATGGAACCCGTTGCTGGGCGGGAGAGAATTTCGCGGCGATCCCGGCCGATCCGCAGGGATGGAACTTCCCCTGCACCTGGCCCGAACCGGTCCGGGTCGATCCCAAACCCCTTGAGACCCCCTTCCCCTGGGAGGAATACACATTCCGTCTCTTCCCGATGAGCGGGCACACGCGCTGGAGCACGATCGTGTCGTTCGAGGCCGACGGGAAACGGTTCGCGGCGACGGGCGACCAGTATTTTTTCTGGGACGGCGACGTCACCGATTTCGCGAACCACGAGTGCATGGACAACCACGTCTATCGCAACGGGGCGCGGTTGCGCAGTTTCGCCGAATCCAACGCGCTCATGCGCCGGCTGCGGCCGCAGGTGATCCTTCCGGGCCACGGGGCCGCCTACGAGACCGACGACACGTATTTCGACGCGCTCGACCGCTACGCGAACCGGTACGAGACGTTGCACCGCAGGCTGATGCCCCTGGGCGAGCGGGACGTGCACTTCGACGTCGACAGCCGCGCGGGCTGGCTGACGCCCTACCGCGTGCGTCTCGACCGCGCGGGACCGGTCCGGTTTCATGCGACGATCCGCAATCCCCTGCCGGAACGGGCGCGCCTGGCGGTCGGGCTGGTCGGTCCGGCGGGATGGAAGGGGAATACGGCGGAGGGCGAAGCCGGTCCGCGGGAGGAAATCGGGATCGACCTGGAAATCGTTCCGCCCCGGGGAACGGTCTGCCGGCGGCAACCGATCGCCCTGGAGCTGCGGGCGAACGAACAGCGCTTCGGCCAGATCGCGGAAGCGCTTGTGACGATCGGTCACGACCTCTTCTGACGGGGCGGGACGCAGAAGGAGATTCCGCTATCGCCCGACAGGGGTCGGGCTCCTACTTTGGATGGGCAAACAGAGTAGGAGGCCGACCCCCTGCGCGATCTTCGAAGTCCCGTACCTGAGGGACGAAGTAGGTTCGGCCGATCCCATCAACCCGCGAAGGAACACCTGTGGAGCCGCGACGCCCCCCTCGCGCAAAGGGGGGAGCGGGACCAGTCCCGACGCTCGCGCGGAAAATCACACCCACCCGCGAAGAACAAACCACCGCCCTGTGGGACGATCGGCGCTTCCCACGCATCGGGAATCGGCCGAGCGGGATCGGCCTCCTACTTTCGCTCCCGCGGACCGCAATGCCCCTCTTTGCGCGAGGACCCCTCCCGCGAAGAATGACATCCTGCAAATGCGCTGAAGGCGCATCGCTCGTCAGCCCG
>CAYNBQ010000166.1:0-4770 GCA_964395275.1 uncultured Verrucomicrobiota bacterium | reverse complement strand
GAGGCGCGGAGCGCCGGAGGGCAAGGGGAGCGGAGCGAGCCGCAGCAATCCCACCACCCCGACCAACCACCCCATGCCGCCACGCCGAAGCCCGTAGTAGTCCGAGAAGAGGGCAGATTTGCGGGCGGTTTTCGGTGGTGGGATGAGAACCCACGGAGTGGGTTTGTTCCGAGGGCGGAGCCCTCGATGGCGTTCATCCGCAGGATGGACGCCCCGGAGGCGCGGAGCGCCGGAGGGCAAGGGGAGCGGAGCGAGCCGCAGCAATCCCACCACCCCGACCAACCACCCCATGCCGCCACGCCGAAGCCCGTAGTAGTCCGAGAAGAGGGCAGATTTGCGGGCGGTTTTCGGTGGTGGGATGAGAACCCACGGAGTGGGTTTGTTCCGAGGGCGGAGCCCTCGATGGCGTTCATCCGCCCCTTTTTTCTTTGCGTCCGATCCCCCTCCTGTGGTTGCATTCGAGGGAGAAGCGGGGAAAGGGGGACGGGAAGGTGATCTCGATCGGCGGCGGGATTGCGCTGCTTGTGACGGCGGTGTGCGCACTGGTTCTCTCCGAATCCCCCTGGATCCGGTTCGCCTCCCTTCTCGTCCTGGGAGCCTACGGCGCGTCGATCGTCTTCGAGGTCGTCGTCCGCGACGGGGATCCGCTCCTGCTCGTCATTCCGATTCTGCTTCTTCTTCTGGGGATCCACGCCCACGGGGTGCAACGCAGATGGGACAAGTAGGGTGAAGGATCGGCACCGCGGATCCCCCGGACCGGACGGGGGACCGCCCGGCGTCGTCATCGCGCATTCCCCGGCGTCCTCGGGATTGTACGTCGGATCCCCGAGCCTCGCCGGGTTCTCCGGGGGGCGGTACGTCGCATCGCACGATTTCTTCGGGCCGGCGTCGCGGGAGGAAACGGATCCGGTGACGAGGGTCTTCGCCTCGGAAGACGGGGGGAAGACGTGGCGCGGGATTGCGGAGATCCGACCGTCGTTCTGGGCGAAGATCTTCGCGTGGAACGGGGTTCTCTACCTGCTCGGCACCCGTTGCGCGTATGGAGACGTGTTGATCCGCCGTTCGGACGACGGCGGACACACCTGGACCGTTCCGGAAGGGTCGACCACGGGACGGCTTCGAGTCGGGCGGTTCCACTGCGCTCCGTGCCCGGTGCTCGTTCACGGGGGCCGGCTGTGGCGATCGATGGAGTATCACACGGGCGGCTCCTGGGGGAATTTCGACGCGCTGGTCGTGAGCATCCCGGTCGATGCGGATCTCCTCCGGGCGGAAAACTGGACCTTCAGCCGGCGTTTGCCGAAGCCCGACGGGATCGCCTGGCTGGAGGGCAACGTCCTGCGGGATCCGGAGGGGAACCTCGTCAACGTGCTGCGGACCAACGGGGCCGTCGCGGACCGGGCGGCCGTTGTGCGGGTCGACGCCGGCGGCACGCTCGCCTTCGATCCGTCCGGGAATTTCGTCGACATGCCCGGGGGCGGCGCGAAGTTCACGATCCGCTACGACGGAAAGACGGCGAGGTACTGGGCGCTCGTCAACCGCCAGACGGATCCGGACGCGTACCGGAACCATCTCGTGCTGGTTTCGTCGGCGGATCTTCGCCGCTGGCGGGACGAGATCACGGTCCTGTTCCATCCGGATCGGGCGAAGCACGCCTGGCAATACGCGGACTGGCTCTTTGAAGGGGACGACATCGTTTTCGTGAGTCGCACCGCGTTCGACGACGGTGCGGGCGGCGCCCGCCGCGCGCACGATGCGAACTTCATGACCTTTCACAGGATCCGCGATTTCCGGGGGCATCGGGGGACGACGACGGCAGGGGCGGCTTGAAGGGACGGTCCGGATCGCGTATGTTCCGGACGACAGATGCGAATGATTCCGAAACGTCCAACGGTTCGTTGGAAAGGCCTTCCCTCAGACGTTCCCGACCGCGGAACTTCCGGTTTCCCCCATCCCTGTGGACGCCGCAGGCCCGTGGACGAATCTTTCGCACGCGAGTGCAGTGAGTTACGGGAGAAGACGATGATCGACAGGACCGGGACCGACGGCGCCGCAACGGCGTTTCGTCGCGATCCCCGCGGGCTTCCGGCAACGGGACGCCGGCGCCTGCATTCTCCCGGTCGGGGATTTGTGACGGCGGCGATCCGTCACGGAACGGAGTGAGAAAATCAAGGTCTTACTGGTTTATCCGGAGTTTCCAGACACGTTCTGGAGTTTCAAGCACGCCCTGAAGTTCGTCCGCAAGGGGGCGGCGTCGCCCCCGCTGGGGTTGCTGACCGTGGCGGCCATGCTGCCGCAGGAATGGGAGAAGCGGCTGGTCGACGTCAACGTGGGGCGCCTGACCGACCGGGACCTGACCTGGGCGGATTACGTCTTCATCGGGGGGATGACCGTGCAGCGGGATTCCGCCCGGAAAATCATTTCCCAGTGCAAGACGCTCGGGGTGAAGGTGGTTGCAGGGGGGCCTCTCTTCACGATCGAGCACGATCAGTTCGAAGAGGTCGATCATTTCGTCCTCAACGAGGCCGAGGTGACCCTGCCCGAATTCCTGGCGGACCTGGAACGGGGCGAACCGAAGCGGGTCTACACGTCGACGGAATTCGCCGACATCCAGAAGACGCCCGTCCCGATGTGGGAACTTCTCGACATGGACCGCTATGTCGAGATGGCCATCCAGTATTCGCGGGGGTGTCCGTTCAACTGCGATTTCTGCAACGTGACGGCGCTGTTCGGCCATCGCCCGCGGACGAAGACCGCCGAGCAGATCATCGCCGAACTGCAGGGTCTCTACGATCTCGGGTGGCGCGCCGGCGTTTTCTTCGTCGACGACAACCTGATCGGCAACAAGCGGCGGCTGCGCACGGAGCTCCTGCCCGCGCTGATCGAGTGGGGCCGGAACAAGCGGGGCATCTCGTTCAACACCGAGGCGTCCATGAACCTGGCCGACGACGAGAACCTGATGGAGATGATGGTCGAGGCCGGGTTCAACAAGGTGTTCGTGGGGATCGAGACGCCGGACGAGGAAGGGTTGCTGGAGTGCAGCAAGAAGCAGAACCTGCACCGCGACCTGGTGGAGGACGTCAAGCGCCTGCAGCGGGCGGGACTCGAGGTCCAGGCGGGATTCATCGTCGGGTTCGACACCGACAAGCCCTCGATCTTCCAGCGCCAGATCGATTTCATTCAGAAGAGCGGGATCGTGACGGCGATGGTCGGGCTGCTCCAGGCGCCTCCGGGCACGCGGCTGTACGAACGAATGAAGAACGAACGCCGGCTGCTCGAGGATCTTTCGGGGGACAACGTCGACGGAACCACCAACATCATTCCGAAGATGGATTTCGAGATGCTGCGGGAGGGGTACCGGAGCATCCTTCGCCACATCTACTCGCCGGACAACTACTACCGGCGGGTGCGGACGTTTCTCCGGGAGTACAAGCTGCCCAAGGCCCGGCACGCGCTGGATTTCGAATACGTCATGGCCTTCTTCCGTTCGATCGTGCACATCGGGATCCTGGGGAAGGAACGGATGTATTACTGGCGTCTGCTCTTGTGGACGCTCTTCCGCCGGCCGACGCTCTTCCCGATGGCGGTAGTCTTCTCCATCTACGGGTTCCACTTCAGCAAGATCTGCGAGCGGATCGAGGCCTGATCCCGCGGGCAGCGACGGCGAAGACCGAAGGGGAATGGTGCCGAAGGGGGGATTCGAACCCCCACGGGGAAACCCCCACTGCGCCCTGAACGCAGCGCGTCTGCCAGTTCCGCCACTTCGGCACGGACTTCGAAGGCGATAGGGTAGCGTTCGTCGCGCGCCCCGTCAATCCGCCCGGAGCGGTCGCGCGGCGGCGGTCCACGGGCCGGTTCCTCCCGGGGGAGGAAATCCGGTCTGGCGTGTCCGCCGCCGGACGGATACCTTTCGGGCAGGGTGCGACCCTCACCGGGCCGGGTCGGCGCCCGCCGACAAGGGGAAACGGGACCTGTGGAAGAAGAGGTCGAACGGGTGCACGTTCTCTACACCGGCCACGTCCAGGGAGTGGGCTTCCGCTACAGCGTCTTGCGGGAGGCGTCGCACTGGGATGTGGCCGGCTACGTGCGGAACCTTCCCGACGGCCGGGTGGAACTGGAGGCGGAAGGGCCGCCGGAACAGATCCGGGGTTTCCTGGAAGCGATCCGAAGCGGACCGCTCCGCCGGTTCATCCGCCGGGAGGAGGAGCGCCGCCTGCCGGCCTCCGCCGGGTTCGACGGCTTCGAGATCCGCTGGTAGGGGAGGATCGGAACGATCCGGGACAGCCGACGGCGAGGCAGAGAGGATCCATGCGTTACGCGATTCTCGGCGACATCCATTCCAACCTGGAAGCACTGACGGCCGTGGTCCGGGAGGCCGGGGAACTGGGCGTGGAGAAGTTCCTCAGCGTCGGCGATGTGGTCGGCTACAACGCCGATCCGCGGGAATGCATGGAGAAGATCTTCGATGAACTGGATGCGGTCGTCGTGCGGGGCAATCACGACGACTATGCCGCGCGCAAGGAGGCCCTGGCGGGATTCAACCCCGTGGCGGCGGCGGCGATTCAGTGGACGCGGGGACATCTTTCGGACGAGGAACGGGAGAGGCTGGGCGATTTGCCGCTGAAGGTGCGGGAACGGGATTTCCTGATTGTGCACGCCACCCTCGACCGTCCGGAGGACTGGGGGTACATCCTCGATCGCCACGCCGCTCTGGCTTCGTTCGTCCACCAGGAAACGACGCTCTGTTTCTACGGTCACACCCACGTGCCGCTC
>CAYNBQ010000165.1:0-4799 GCA_964395275.1 uncultured Verrucomicrobiota bacterium | reverse complement strand
CGCACGCTGAAGGCGCGCCGCAAAGCTCATGCCGGATGTTCATGCGCGACCGGAGCGTCGCGTCCGACGAGTCGTCCTTTGCGGGAATCGGCCGAACGGTATCGGCCTCCTACTTTGTCTTGCGCACCGCCCCCCGGCATCGGGAATCGGCCGACCCTACTTCGTCCCGCAGGACTACGAAGGGCGCGGCGGTATCGGCCTCCTACTCTGTTTTCGGGCGTCGCGTCTCCACAAGCCGGTCCGCTCCTTCCTCCTTCCCTCCGGGGCGTCGGATTCGTAGAGTTGGCGCCGTTTCTCGACCGAAAGGCGGTCGGCAACCCCGGGAGGATCTGCGCATGTCGAGCATCAGCAGCACGACTTCCGTCGCACCGGACGGCGAGGTCTACGAACTTCCGCACCGCGACGCGTACGCCGCCGAAATGGATCGGCTGCGCCAGCTCGCGGAGGAACAGCGCGCCCTGGGACGCGAAATCGTGGTCGTCATGGGAATGGGGTTCGTCGGGATCGCCATGGCGGCGATCGTCGCCGACGCCGTGGACGGGGAAGGGAACCCGACGAAGTTCGTGATCGGTCTCCAGCGTCCGACGAGCCGGTCCTATTGGAAGATCCCCCGACTGAACCGCGGGGAATGCCCCCTGGCCTCGGAAGATCCCGAACTGCCCGAGATGATCGCCCGCACGGCGGTCGAGAAGAAGACCTTCACCTGCACCTTCCAGGAAGAAGCCCTTTCCCTGGCGGACGTGGTGATCGTCGATGTGCAATGTGACCTGACGAAACCGGACCTGGGCAACGTGAAAACGGCCTACGTGGAAATGACGGCGTTCAAGGCGGCGATCAAGACGATCGGCAACTACATTCCGCCTCACGCCCTCACCCTGATCGAGACGACGGTGCCGCCGGGCACGACCGAAAGGATCGTGCTGCCGATCCTCCAGAAGCGGTTCGCCGCCCGCGGGATCGACGATCCGCCGGTGGTGGCCCATTCCTACGAGCGGGTCATGCCCGGGAAAGAGTACATCGCCTCGATCCGCGATTTCTGGCGGGTCTGCGCCGGCGTCGACGAGAAGAGCCGGGATCGGGTCGTCCGGTTCCTCAGCGAGGTGTTGAACGTCGAGAAATATCCCCTGACCGTCCTGGACCGGCCCCTGGAATCCGAGACCGCGAAGATCTACGAGAACAGCTGGCGGGCCACCTGCATCGCGTTCTCGGCGGAGTGGGGGGATTTCGCCGAGCGGACCGGGGTCGATCTGACCAAGGTGCTCGAGGCCGTCCGGAAACGGCCGACGCACCGGAACGTGTTGTTCAGCGGTCCCGGCGTCGGCGGCTATTGCCTGCCGAAGGACGGCGGGTTCGGCGTCTGGGCCTTCGAAAACATTTTCGGGTTCCAGGACGAGATCTTCCAGATCACCCCGCGGGCCATCAATATCAACGACACCCGCGGGTTCCACGTCGCGGACCTGATGTGCGAAGCCCTCCGGGAACTCGGCAAATCGGTCGACGGCTCCCGCGTGTTGCTCATGGGCGTCGCCTACCGCGAGGATGTCGGCGACACCCGCTACTCGGCCTCGGAACTGGTGGCCAGGAAACTGGCGGATCTCGGCGTGGAAGTTTCCGCTCACGACCCCTACGTGGAGACCTGGCCGGAGATGAAGTTCCAGGAGGAGAACTACGCCCATTCCCTGGTCCGCTACTTCCGTCACCAGGAAGCCCTGCGGGACATGGAGATCCGGAAGGATCTCGCCGCGGCGCTGGAGGGGGTCGACGGCGTGGTTCTGCTCGTCCGCCACAAGGATTACCTCGGGCTCGACCCGGCGTGGATGCTTCGGACCATCGGCCGCCCGTTCGCCCTGGTGGACGCGTTCGGGATCCTGGGCGACGATCGGATCGAGGCTTACATCCGGGCCGGGTGCCCGGTACGATGCGTCGCGCGGGGTCACGTCGAGCGGATCCAGCGCCGGATCGCCGGCCTGGAACCCTGCGACGTGCCCGGGAGCGACGATTGACACGGAAAAACGACCCGCCGCGGACCCCCGCGGCGGAGGAGGCCGGTAGAGGGATGAAACGATCACGAATCAACGAACTGCAACGCGAGGCCGTCGATTTCTTCGACCGCTGCTGCTTCCGTCTGCCCCCGTGGGCGTTCTGGTCCGTCGACGAGTGGAAGGCGAACTACGACGCCGCTTCCGAGATCCGCGAGAACGCGCTCGGATGGGACCTGACCGATTTCGGCTCGGGCGATTTCGAGAAGATCGGCCTGCTCCTGTTCACCCTGCGCAACGGCAATCCGAAGGCGCCGCCGACGAGCAAACAGTACGCCGAGAAGATCATGATCGTGCGCGAAGGCCAGGTGACGCCGACCCACTACCACTGGTCGAAGATGGAAGACATCATCAACCGCGGCGGCGGCGTGCTGGTGATGGAACTCTGGCAGGCGGACGAGAACGACGGGCTGTCCGAGGAACCGGTGACCGTATCGGTCGACGGCGTGAAACGCACCTTCCCCGCGGGACAGCCCGTGGAATTCCACCCGGGCGAGAGCATCACCCTGACCCGCAAGCTCTACCACCGGTTCTACGGAAAACCGGGGGCCGGTCTGGTGCTGGTCGGCGAGGTTTCCTCGGTGAACGACGACGACGTCGACAACCGTTTTCTCGACGCTCCCGGGCGGTTCCCGGAGATCGAGGAGGACGAACCGCCGCTCTACCTTCTGGTGAAGGATTACGAGAAGTTCCTCGGCTGATCCGCGGGCCCCGTCGGCTTACCCGCGCCCGCGCCGCGCGAAGCCAGAGTAGGAGGCCGATCCCGCGTTGCCCTTCGAAGTCCTGCGGGACGAAGTAGGGTCGGCCGATTCCCGCGAAGGACAACCCGCTGGAGGTGGGGTGACGCCACCCCGCTCATCCTTCCGCGAGAGCGTCCGGCGCCTTCGGGCCGCCGGCGCGCGGTCAAGGCATATAAAATGGACCCGTCCTCTTTTTCGTTTCTTGCCGTGCGAAGGGACGGCGAATACGATACCTTCCAGACGTTTTCGCGGAGGGAATCCCATGCAACAGGATGATCGCGGCGGGTGGCGGATCCGGGAGGCGGCCGGAGGTTTCGATTTCCCCGAAGGACCGGCCGTCGCGCCCGACGGGACCGTTTTCCTCGTGAACGTGCGGTCCGACGTGGTCAGCCGCGTGACGCCCGACGGGGCCGTCTCGGTCTTCGCCCGCGTGCCGGGACGGGGGAACGGGGCCTGTCTCGATCCCGACGGATCGCTCTGGGTATGCGACGTCGCCGCCCGGGCCCTGGTGCGCGTGACCCCGGACGGGAAGGCGACGACGGCGGCGGACCGTTGGAGGGACCGGCCGTTCAACGGGCCGAACGACTGCTGCCTCGACGGCGCGGGATCCGTCTTCTTCACGGACCCGGACGGTTCCAGCCTCGAGAAACGCATCGGCGCCGTCTTCCGCAGGACCCCGTCGGGGGAGGTCCTGCGGCTGGCGACCGGCCTGGCCTATCCGAACGGGCTGGTTCTCGAGCCGGACGAGGGCGGACTCCTTGTCGCGGAGACGCTGACCAACCGGATCCTGCGCCTGGACCCCCGGGACGGGGAAGACCAGGAAGCGAAACCGTGGACGGAGTTGCCGGACGATCCGGGACCCGACGGGATGCGGTTCGGCCCGGACGGCCGGTTGTACGTGGCGCATTACGGCGCCGGCACGATCGACGTCTTCACGCCCGCGGGGAAGCTGGACGAAGGGATCCGCCTGCCCGGTCGTAACCCGACGAACCTCTGTTTCACCCCCGACGGCGCCCGTTTCTACGTCACCGAGGCCGAAAATGGCGTCCTTCTGGAAATCTCCCGCGATTGACGCCGGATTCCCCTGGGTGAAGGCGGCGTTCCGCATCCCTTGTTGATGGACGCGATCGAACCGGGCATCCTTTCGCTTGGCGAAACGGGGGGCGGTGCGGATCGCCCCGCAGACGCGGGGCTCCTACTCTTGCGTTCTCGGCGGGCGGCCCAAAACAGAGTGGGAGGCGGATCCCGGCTTGTCCTTCGTCTTGTCCACGGTCCTGTCCTCCGTAGTCTCGGCGGGACCAAGTAGGTTCGGCCGATCCCAAACCCCCACAAAGGCCGACTCGTGGGTCCCGTCCTGCGGAGGAATTCGGCTGGAGGATCGAGCACCGCGTGGAGATCGCCGCCGGCGGGCCCGCCCCTTTGTGATGTTCGCCGCCCATCGTCGGATCCGCCCCCGGCTTTTTGGGATTGACGCGACGGGCGTCCGGGGGTGGATAATTCGGGTTCATGAAGGGATTCTCGTCCTCGTCTTCCTCTGTTCCCTCGGCATCCGGAGCGGATCGGGAAACCGTTCTCATCGCCCTGATGGGAATGTCTCCGGCGATCCTGACGGAAACGGTCTGGGCCCTGGCCCGGGAGTCGCCGCCGGTCGTCCCCGATCGGATCGTGACGATTACGACGGCCCCGGGTCGGGAAATCATCCGAAAGACGCTTTTCGATTCCGGTCTGTGGGAAGAATTTCGAACTTTGCTGGGAAAGAAAACGAAGATCCGCGGCCGGCTCCGCTTCGGCCCCGCGGACGACTCCGTGCGGGTGATTCCCAGCGCGGATCGGGATTCGAATCTTGAGGATATCATGACTCCGGGGGATGCCGAAATCGCGGCCGATTTCGTCCATGAAACGGTCCGACAGTTCACCTCGGATCCGGGGACGATCGTGATCGGCAGCCTGGCCGGGGGACGCAAGACCATGAGCGCCATTCTGGCCATGTCGATGATGATGCTGGGCAGGGAGAACGACC
>CAYNBQ010000164.1:0-4837 GCA_964395275.1 uncultured Verrucomicrobiota bacterium | reverse complement strand
CCGTCCTCGCGCCGGTTCTCCGTTTCCCACGCGCGATAGTTCCCCGCCAGATCGTCCAGGTGCCCGACCGCCCGGTCCCGGTCCCCGGTCGCCAGGTACCGCGCGTAGAAGGCGTCCGCCGCCCAGAAACTGTACCAGCGCGGATCCCCGCCCCCGCCGAACCAGTAGGCCGCGTAGTCGTCCAGGATCCGCCGGTCGGCCATCCAGCGTCCCTCGTAGAAATGGTGACCCGCCGGGCAGGGAATCGGTTTCAGCTTGATGAATTCCGTGATTACGTACCGATCGTCGATCCTCTTGACGTGTTTCCGGAAAAGCCACCACCGGTAGTACCAGGTTTCCGTGATCTTCTCATCCGGGCATTCGAACAACGGAACGTTCCTCTCGAGGAACGCGAAGGCCTCCTCGTTCGGAACCGCCGCATCCGGCACTTCGCCGGCGCGATCGCACCGGTTGAACCGTTCCACCTGCATCCGCATCGACTCCGGATCCAACACCTGCCACCTCCCCGCCGGTTCCGCCGCCGCCGTCGTCGCCGCTACCGCGGCCGCGATCGGCCCGACCCAATGTCGTATTCGCGCATTCAATCTCACGATCCTTCCGCGCATTCATCGCGCATTCCGCCGCCTTTGCATCCGATGGGAGCGATCCCGATGGCTCTTTCAGGGCTTCCTCCATTTCGCATCTACGATTTTCTTCCTCAAAGAGATTTCGGGATGGATTCGGACCCCCTCCCAATGCGCCGGGATGTCTCCGAGCCGCTCGACGTCGGAGTCCTTGTACTCGGGGCAGGGTTCGTACCGTGGCGGATTCACTGCCACGGCCCTCCCGGGGGCCACGAAAGCGGAAACGGGGTCTCGCCGCGCGCCGCGCTCAGTGGTGGCAGGAGGAACGCCGCGATCTCCTCCACCACCGCAGCGAGGTCCGGCGGCGCCTCCGGTTCCCCGTTCTTGCGCAGGAAGCCCTTCCATTGCTCCTGCTTCCCCGGAATCGCCGCGAACGCGCCTGTCAGGGCGACCGGCGGAAAATCGGGGATCGGCGTTCGCCTACGCTCGAAGGTCGACCGCAGGGCGGCAACAAGCGTTTCCCCCTCGAAGCCTTCATGCCGAGCGAGCGCACGGACGTCGAAGAAGTCCCGCATGCGGCTGTTCGCCGTCCCGAGCACGATCATCGCGTGAAGCTTCTCGGCGATCGCCGTCTCCGGGCGATAGGCCCGGAGACGAGGCCGCGGGAAATCCAGAAGAGAGGGATATCGGAGCCAGGTCGGTTCCGGAGAGACCTCATCGCCGATGCCGACGTCGACCTGGACCCGGATCCGCGCTTTTCCTAACCGGCCGCGGAGGGTCACCCGAAACCCGCCGTAGGCATCTTCGGGTCGAATGGGAACGACCCGGATCGACGACGGGATAAACTCCACCCCGTCCGGCTCAACCGGCAGGTTGCATACCTCCGTGAAGATTCGTTCGAGCGATTCCTCGGTGATCTCGCCCAGGCCGAGCAGGTCGGCGTCGCGCGTGGGGCGGATCGTCTCCCCGAGCCAGACGAGCAAGAGAAGCCCGCCCTTGAGCACGAAACGACGGGCATGAGGCGAGCGCGACAGCCTGTAGAGGAGACGCTCGACCGCGAATCGCGTGAGGACGAGATTCGGATCCATGCCGATGGCCCGGGCATGCCGGGCGAGGCGAACCTGAACCGATACGGGAAGACCCTCGACCGTTTCTCTCATCCGACCAGGGCCTCGAGGTAAGGGGCCATGACTCGGTCGACCCGGCAGATGCGCGCGTAGCGGTGGATCTCGTCCATCGCGAATCGCCGGGCCCGCCAACCTTCTCGGAGGGCTTCCAGCGCCACGTCGAGACCGATCTTGTTCCGGTATTTGAAGAGGTCGGCGATGGTCTTGGCGACGCCGTAGACGCGCACCGCCTGACCCTCGATCTCGTGCACTTCTATGCCTTCGGACAGGGCTCTGCCGCTGAACCGATGGACGCGCAGCGGGGGCCAGGAGAGAGTCGGCGGACGTGCCCGGCGATCGATCGCGATCCAGACCTCCGACGGAAGCTGAGTGCCGATCTCATGGAAACTCAGTGCGGAGAGAAGGCAAATGACCGCCTTCGGTGCGGCGGCTGCGACGAGCACGAGGCCGTGGTGTTCGGAAATGGGAGCGTCGGGAAGCCGGTAGCGGCCTCGGGAGACGCGTTCGAGAGTGCCGGAGCGGACCGCACGAGTGAGCGTCTGGGTGTGGATTCCCGCCGCGACCACATCCCGCCGCGTGATCCAGCCGCGGTGCCGGGCGAGATGCAGGAGCCGCTCGCTTGCGTTGGGTCGGGACATGTGGCGAATCGTAGCCATTTCCTGATAAGTGTCAACACTCCGCCACTCGCCAGGAGCCGTCATGGGGCGGTATCCGTCACCTCCGCCGGCATCCTGATCTCCTCCCGGATCGCCCGGATGTCGGCCCCGATCTCCTCCAGCGGCCGGGGCGGGTGCGATGGCGGAACGGAGCAGGGACAGGCGATCCGAGGCAATGTGGCCCGAAGGACCGCCGGTCGTCAGCCCGGGGCAAGCGAAGCGCCGCCCCGGGAACGGCAATCCCAAACCACCTCGCTCGCGCTGAAGGCGCGACGCTCGCTCCCATTTCGGTGGCGCACCTTCAGCGCACGGTAGAGTCGGGCGCGGCCCGTTTTCCCGGGGCGTTGCCCCGGGCGATCAACTTTCGGCCCTTCAGACCGGTGCGATCCCAGGACGCTACGTTCTCCTCCATCGCACACAGAGGAATCGGCCGAACGGGATCGGCCTCCTGCTCTACTCTCGCCAATCGCGGTTCCACAAGACGTCCTTCGGGGGCCAGCACGGATCGGCCGAACGGGATCGGCCTCCTACTATGGTCGCTAACCGCGGTTCCACGAAACGTTCTTCGCGGGTCGTAGCGCGACGTCGCCGCCTTACGCGACGGGGGCATCGCGGCTCCACAGGTTCTCCTTTGCGGGCCAACGGGTCGGCCGACCCTACTTCGTCCCGCAGCCGCGGCACTTCGAAGGGCAAGCCGGGGTCGGCCTCCTGCTCTGTTTCTCGCATCAGCGGCCGCGTCGCGGTTTCACGGGCGCTCCGTCGTTGGGCGTCGGCGGGAGATGATCTATGATCCGCCGGCATGTCTACGATTCGGCAAAGGGGGGACTCATGGCCCGGATCCTCGTCATCAACGGTTCGTATCGGAAGGACGGCGTCACCGACCAGACGCTTCACGCCATGGCCGAGGCCCTGCGTTCGCAGCGCGCAGAGGTTGATACCGTCGTGCTGCGGGATTTCCCGATCAAATTCTGCCGCAACTGCCGCGAGTGCACACGCGATCCGGGAGAGGCCCCGGGCGACTGCGTTCTCGAGGACGGGATGCGGGAGATCGTCGATCGGATCGAGGCGAGCGACGCCTATGTCCTCGCCTCCCCCACCAACTTCGGATCGGCAACGGCGATCTTCAAACGTTTCATGGAGAGACTGGTCGTTTACGCCTACTGGCCCTGGGAGGCGAACGCGCCGAAGTTCCGCAAGGCCAAACCGATGCGGAAGAAGGCGCTCATCGTCACTTCCTCCGCGGCTCCGGCCCTCCTGAGCCGCCGGATCGACGGGACCCGCAAGCAGCTCAAATCGACGGCGCGGGTCCTCGGGGCCCGGACCGTCGGATCGTTTTCGTTGGGACTCGTCGCGAAGGATCCCCGCTACGAAATCCCCGATCGCGCGCGAGCCCGGGCACGGGCCGCGGCGTTGAAGCTGCTGTGAAAAGTTCTTCCCGGGTGCGGTTCGCGGGACAAGGGCCGTCTCGGGGCCGGCGAAATATCCTTCCGACACGGCAGGCGGAAATCCCGTCGCAGGCCGTTTCCGATCCGACGGGGGACGACGGGAGACGAACGAGCCGATGTCCGGCGGCGACCGAGGGGCAGCGGCGGCCCGGAGAGGATGCTCCGGGGCTCGTTTCCCGCCGGGAAGGGCGTAGGATCGATCAGGGATGCGGCCATCCCGCGGAATCGATTGGCCGTCGCATCGAAACGCGACCTTGACGGCGCGCGGGAATCGGAAGGGGGGAGAAATGGGTGTTGCGAATCGGCTGTGGAACGGAACCGCTGCCGCCCTCGGCGTCTCGGCCGCGTTGTGGATCGTTCCCCGTTGCGTCGCGGACACGGTGGAATACGAACTCGTTGTCGCCCGCAGGGAGGTGAACTTCACCGGAAAATCGGTCACGGCCATGACCGTCAGCGGTCGGATTCCGGGTCCCACCCTCCGTTTCCGTGAGGGGGATTTCGCGCGGATCCGCGTCCGCAACGAGATGGACGTGGAAACGTCCATCCACTGGCACGGGATCCTCGTTCCCCCGGACATGGACGGAGTGCCTTTCGTGAGTTTCCCGCCGATCCGTCCCGGAGTGACGTTCACCTACGAATTCCCCATACGCCAGGCCGGAACGTACTGGTACCACTCCCACACCGGGCTGCAGGAACAGAAGGGCGTATACGGGGCCATCGTGATCGAACCGCGCGACAAAGACGGCGATGCGCCGGAGTCGCACGTCGTGGTTCTTTCCGACTGGACGGACCGGAGCACGCACGAGGTCATCCGCACGCTCAAACGGGGCAGCGAATGGTTCTCGATCGAGAAGGGCACGGCGCAGAGCATTCTCGGGGCCGTTCGCGTGGGAAAACTCGGCGCCTGGATCCGGCGGGAACTCCTGAGGATGCCTCCGATGGACATTTCCGACATCGCCTACGACCGTTTCCTGGCCAACGGGCGACCGGAAATCGCCCTCCCCGCCGCGCCCGGAAAACCTCTGAGACTGCGCATCGTCAATGGA
>CAYNBQ010000163.1:0-4861 GCA_964395275.1 uncultured Verrucomicrobiota bacterium | reverse complement strand
GGGTTCCAGGGCCTCGGCGGCCCGGTCGATGTCCGCGTCGATGCAGCGGGCCAGTCCGGCGATCACCGGACCGTCGCGGACCTCCTCGGCGACCCGCCGGACCGCCTCGAAATCCCCGGGCGATGCGATCGGAAACCCCGCCTCGATGACGTCGACCCCGAGTTTCGCGAGCTGCCGGGCGACATCGAGTTTTTCCTGCAGATTCATGCTTGCGCCGGGACACTGTTCGCCGTCGCGCAGCGTGGTGTCGAAAATGATGATCCGACTCTTTTGCCTGGCCATCTCGCCTCTCCGTTCCCCCGGGGACCGTCTTCCCGCCGCTGCGTTGAATTCACCGCCTCCGCATGGCGATCTTGCCCGTCCGGGCCAGATCGCGGATCCCGAAGGCCTTCATCAAGGCCAGGAAGGCCTCGATCTTCTTCTCGTTGCCCGTGATCTCGATCGTCAGGAGCTTCGCCTGCACGTTCACGATCTTTGCGCGAAAGATGTCGGCGATCTCGATCACCTCCGACCGGGTCTGCGGGGTCACCGCCACCCGCACGAGGACCAGTTCGCGGTCGACGAAATCGCCGCCGGTCAGGTCGGTCACCTTGATGACTTCCACGAGCTTGTTCAGTTGCTTGGTGACCTGTTCCAGAACGCGGTCGTCCCCCGGAACGACGATCGTCATGCGCGAAACGGTCGGATCATGCGTCGGCCCGACCGTGAGACTCTCGATGTTGTATCCCCGCCCGCTGAACAACGTGGCGATCCGGGCCAGCACGCCCGGGTTGTTCTCCACCAGAACCGAGATTGTGTGTTTCATCGTTCTTTCCGTTGATCCATCGGTCTTGTTTTCGTTGCACCTTCCCCCCGCGCGCGGGGAGGAGCCATCGTACCGCTCCGTGCCGCGCAGAGGAAGTCCGCCTTGCCGCCGGGCGCGGGCAACGGCGCGGGCCGCCGGTTGTCCGCACGGCCCCGCGCCGCTCTTCCGGGACGGCGTCGCCGTACCGCCGTCTCCGCACGCATCCCGTCCGCCCCCGGATCCCCGGGACCGGCGCCGGCCGGATCGCGGCTCCGTTCGCACCGGCCCCGGGAACCTCTGCATTCGCCCGACAAAAAAACCCACCGCCGGGTTCTTCCGGCAGTGGGCGTCGTTCGTCGGGCTCAGGGCGGACTAAAGCGGAAGCCTCCCTTCACCCCCCACTGCCGGGGGGCGAAGTACAAGGACGAGCGCCAGGCGCCCCGTCTTCGTACGGTTCGGCTTCGGCTTCATTCTTCCGTTCACCCTCGCGGCCGGCGGATCTTCCACCGACCGCCGGAGACCGTATCCCCCGCGAAGACGCATGTCAACCCCCCGACCGCCCGGATCGACCCTTGCGGATTTCGACTTCCCATGTGGTAAAAGGGCGCGCATGCGATCCGCCCCTCCCTACCCCCTCACCTCTTCGCGGCTCCTGGAGATCTACCGCGCCCTGCGGCGGCGCTTCGGCCCCCGCGGCTGGTGGCCCGGGGAAACCCCGTTCGAGATCGCGGTGGGCGCCGTCCTCACGCAGAACACCAACTGGGCAAACGTGGAGCGCGCCATCGACCGCCTCGCCGAGGGCGGACTTCTCGATCCGGAGGCCTGGGACCGCGCGGATCCGGCCGACGTGGCCCGGCGGATCCGGCCGGCCGGCTATTTCAACCTCAAGACGAAACGTCTCCTCTGCCTGGTCGATTTCCTGCGCACGACCTGCGGGGGAGATCCGTCGCGCCTCGCACGGTTCCCCCCGGAAGAGGCCCGCGCGCGAATCCTGGCGGTTCACGGAATCGGTCCGGAGACGGCCGACAGCATCCTCCTGTACGCCGCCGGGATCCCCACGTTCGTCGTCGACGCCTACACCCGCCGGGTCCTCGCCCGGCACGGGTTCGCCCCGCCGGACGTCGACTACGAAACGCTCCGCGGGCTCTTCATGCGCCGCCTGCCGCCCGCGGCCCGGCTCTACAACGATTTCCACGCGCAGTTCGTCGAACTCGGAAAACGATTCTGCGGAACGACGCCGCGGTGCCGGGGATGCCCCCTGGCTTTCCTGCTGCCTGCGGGCGGGCCCTTCTGTGAAAAGACGTTTCGCGGACGTTTCGGCGTCGCCCCTTGCCGAAGGATGTGGGCATGATATGGTTTTGACCCGGCACCGCGGCGTCCTGCCGCAGGAGGCCGAACGGTTCCGGATCATCCCGGAAGCGTCAGAAGCAAGAATTCGCGCGGTCCCGACGGAGAAGGCCCGGAAGGGCTCCGGGGCGGTTCGCCGCGCGAGGGAGGATGAACCGTGGCAAAGATCGATTTCGGCGGAGTGGTGGAAGAAGTCGTCATGCGGAAAGAGTTTCCGATGTCGAAAGCGCGGCGCGTGCTCAAGGACGAGACGATCGCCGTGATCGGGTACGGGGTGCAGGGTCCGGCGCAGGCGTTGAACATGAAGGACAACGGATTCAACGTCATCGTCGGCCAGGCCAAGAGGTTCCGCAAGGACTGGAACCGGGCCAAGCGCGACGGATGGGTCCCGGGCAAGACCCTTTTCGACATCGAGGAAGCGGCCGAACGCGGCACCATCATCGAGATGCTCGTCTCCGACGCCGCGCAGAAGGCCATCTGGCCCACGATCAAGAAATGCCTGAAACCGGGGGACGCCCTCTACTTCTCCCACGGGTTCTCCATCGTCTACAAGGATCAGACGAAGGTCATCCCGCCCGACTACGTGGACGTCATCATGGTGGCCCCCAAGGGGTCCGGCACCTCCGTGCGCCGCAATTTCCTCAGCGGCGCCGGCATCAACGCCAGTTTCGCCGTGGCCCAGGACGCCACCGGCCGGGCCCGGGAACGCTGCATCGCCCTGGGCATCGCCATCGGTTCGGGATACCTCTTCCCGACGACGTTCGAACGGGAGGTCTACAGCGATCTGACCGGCGAACGCGGCGTGCTGATGGGCGCGCTGGCCGGCATCATGGAGGCCCAGTACGACACCCTGCGCAAGCACGGGCACTCCCCGAGCGAGGCCTTCAACGAGACGGTCGAGGAACTCACCGAAAGCCTCATCAAGCTCGTCGGCGAAAACGGCATGGACTGGATGTACGCCAACTGTTCCGCCACCGCGCAGCGCGGCGCCCTGGACTGGAAACCGAAGTTCAAGAAGGCGGTCATGCCCGTCTTCCAGGAACTCTACAAGAGCGTGGCCGAGGGCAAGGAGACCCGCCGGGTTCTCTCGGCCTGCGGCAAGGCGAACTACCAGGAACAGCTCACCAGGGAACTGGAAAAGATGGGCAATTCCGAGATGTGGCTCGCCGGAAAGGCCACCCGCGCCCTGCGCCCCAAGGAAAAGGCCAAGCGGATCACGAAATCGACCAAGGGCGTTTCCGGCCGCAAGTCGAACTGACCTTTCCCGACACCGCGGGATAAGCCGGGGCCGGACGCAAGCGCGTCCGGCCCCTTTCGCGTCAACGGGCGGACGTCCCCGGACGCCCGAGCAGGAGCGAGACCGCCGCCCCCGCCAGTCCGATCGCCGTCGCCGCGATCGTCGGGAGCGTCCCCGGCGGAAACCCCGGAAAGATCGGGTAGAGCGAGGCGATCACCAGGCCGAGAATGAAGTAGAAGGTCGCCCTCGGGAACCGTCTCAACGACACGTCGATCAGTTTCGCGAAGATCCACACCCCGAGAAGCGCGCCCGCGCCCACGGCCCCGATCCGCACCGGATCGAATGCCTTGATCGCCCGGATCACCGCGTGATACTGCCCGAGCAACACCATCACGAACGAACCGCTGATCCCCGGCACGATCATCGAACCGCCCGCGAAGATCCCGGCGACGAAGAGCATCCAAGGCGCGCCGCCGGAGGCCTGGCCCGCCGCCGCCTCCTTGGCCTCTTCCACATGCGGAAAGCCCAGGGCGACCCCCAGGATCAGCGCGACCCCCAGCAGAAAGGCGATCGCCGGCCCCCAACCGAACCGCATGTCGTGATGCGCCCGGTAGATCGAGGGCACCGAACCCGCGATCAACCCGATGAAGAAGAGGTACGTGTAGACCTCGTACTCGGTCAGCAGGAAGTCCATCAGCCACGAGAGGATCCCGATCGCCAGGACCGCCCCGATCCCGACGGCAAGGAGAAACCGTGCGTACTCGAAACGGCGCCCTCGGTCCGTAACGATGTTGCTGATCGCCTCGATCAGCCGTTCGTAGAGACCGAGCACGACCGCCATCGTCCCGCCGGACACCCCGGGAATGATGTTGGCGACACCGATCACGGCGCCTTTCACGACCAGAACGAGACTTTCCATCATGGTTCCAGGACTCCTTGCCGGCAAACGAGACGGGGGGGAAACGGGCCGATTCCGATCGCCTGCGCGGGCCGCGGGATCATCGGGCAAGCGGCGCCCGGGCATCAAGCGCCGATCCGCGTCGATTCCGGAGGCCTTTCCGCCGGCCCGGCGGGACCGGAGCGGCGAGGCCGGGAGACGTCACGCCAACCCGCAAGCAGCGACTTGTGGAGCCGCGACGATTCCGGCGCTGTCGCGGGAAACACAGCTCAGGGATCGCGGAAAAGGGGTTCCCTGGAGGCGAATGCCTTCTCAAGCACCTTTTCTTCCCCGGGATCCAGGGGGCGGTAGTCGGCCGCCGTATCCAGAGCCATCCGGAAGAGGGGTTCCTCGCCGGGGGGAACCGTGGCCGTGATCTCCCGGTCCAGGGCCCAGCGCAGCAGGAGCGAGGCGATCGCCGGATCGTCTTCGGGCGCGTACCAGCACTTCGACCAGTGCACCTCCGCCCCTCCCTCGCGCGGCCCCCGCGCCATGGCCTTCAGGCCGAGCCGCGCGACACCCATCGAGCGGGCCTTCTCCATGAGCCGGGGGCCGA
>CAYNBQ010000162.1:0-5045 GCA_964395275.1 uncultured Verrucomicrobiota bacterium | reverse complement strand
ATGTCGATGCAAATACTGTGTACGGCGTCCTGCATCCAGGATCCGTCGGCGCGGATGCGGCCTGCCGTGCTCCGAAGATGCACGTCGCCGGAGATCTTCGAGGCGAATTCCGGGTCGCCGATGACGCTCGTAAGATCCGAACCCGTCTCCTCCCGCCATTCCCTGAGACCCCGGAGGAACAGCTTCTCCTCCCAACTCCCGGATGTCGCCATCCATGCGCCGTCGTGCGGGAAGAAAGCGTTGTAGGACCCCTCGTAGTCGGCGCCGCGATTCCCCTGTTCGATGCAGAACTTCTCCGGGCCCTGCGCTTCCACGATCGTGTTCCGTAGAACCATCATTCCGGGACCGTGAAGGATTCCCCCCGCATCGTTGTAAGCAACGGTACAGTTCTCGATGATCGTCGGCCCGAAAGTCCGAATCCCGAATCCTTCGTTGTCCGAAAAGATGGAATTGCGGACCGTCACGTCGGCTCCGAAGGAACACCCGTCACCGCAATGATCCACCACGATTCTTTCCAGGAGACAGACGCCCAATCCTTCCACCTTGATCCCGGCGTCTCTTGCGTCTCGAATCTCGAGATCACGCAATCGACAGGAATCCGCCGATGAGAGCCGGACTCCGCGTCTCCCTCCATGGAAACGGAAATTCGCGAGAATGACATGACGAACATTCTGCATCGTCAGGACGTCCCGGTCCCCCGGCGCTCCCATATCGAAGAGCGTCCCGCCCTCGTCCCGATTGGTGCTGCCCTGGATCGCGATCGGCGATTCGGCCGTCCCCGACAATTCCGCAAGCCGAATCCCTTCGCCGGCGTCGTATACACCGGTGTCCACATAGACGACGGCGCCCGGTCCGACGTCGTATCTCCGGAAAACATCCTCCAGCGAATCCAGGGGCGCATCCGGTCGAGCCCCCTCGTTCGTCGCCGCCCCGGGAGCCGTGCAATACACGTCGCCTGCAACGGAACCATCATTCACATAGAAGAGCCACGGCTGCGAACCGGCGATCACGAACGGCGCGTCGGAACGGTCGGATACGGACGGATCGTCGACCAACGCCGCCCTCCACAGGACCTGCGGAATCCATGCAAACTCGCTGGTGTCCCACAGGTATTCTTCGTCGCCGACGGCCCGCGTATCCAGCGTCGACCAGGAAAGTCCGAGGTCGAGCGAGTACTCCAGCCGAACCATCGCGTGGGGATCCACGTTTCCCGATGTCCAGCGCAGGACGGCGCCCTCTTCCACAACGCCCCCGGCATTGAGACTCATGGCGCGCAACCATGGGATCGTCAGAGCCTTCGAAGCCTGTTCCGTGCCCCCGTAGACTCCCAGGTTCAGCCGCATTCCGTTGGGGGCGGGTTCCGACGCGAAATCGGCCGACGGATCGCCGAGATCGACGAACGGGCTGTGCACGACATCGTTCGTCCAGACGCCGGCGTCCGTGTACCGCCCCTCGCTGCTTTTCAAGTGGAAGTCCCCGCCCTCCCGATCGGCGAACCGCGGATCGGCCGCCATGCTGTGCGCATCCGAGCCGCTACCCGAGATCCAGTCGACCAGGTAGGGATCGAAATCGTCGATCCGGCGGCCGATGGATGCCCCGTCCAGAGCCTCGAAGCCGTTGAAATCCCCCTCGTATTGAGCGCTTCCGGTCATCAGATGAATACAGACCCCTTCCGAGCCGGAGGCCGAAAGGACGGAATTCCGGACGGAAATCGCGGCCGAATTCGTCGCAGCCACGGAAGCCGCGTTGTCCGAAACGATCGTGCAGTTGCGCACGATGTTGGATCCCCCGTCGGCGAAATACCCCTTGCCGCCGCATCCGAAGATCAGGGAATGGTTGATCGTTACGATGCTGCTCTGCGGATGATGGATGCTGACCCCGTTTCCCCCGCATCCGTGTACCATGAGCCCCTCGATCGACGTTTCTCCTCCGGTCAGCCGGAGATCGACGCCCACACCGGTGCTGTCTTCAACATGCAGGTTCGACAGGCTCAGGCCTTTCGCGTGGACCGCCCGCACGGCATATTCACCGCCGATCAGATGCATATCCCGGAGATCCACGAAATCCGCGCCATCCAACCACAACGCCGCGCTGTCGTCGTCGAGAAGCAAACAATGGATTCGCGTCTGCGGATCCCCCTCCCGCCCGGTTCCACGGATCGTCACGCGTCCGTCCGGGGATCCGCCGTCTTCCGGACCGATCCGGATGGTCTCCAGGGTGAAATACGATCCGCTATCGACGTAGACCGTGTCCCCGGGTTCGAGATCGTGGAAACGAAGAAGATGCTCCAGCGTATCCAGAGGTTGAGAGGGATCGGCGCCGTGATTCCCCGGGGCCCCGGGGGCCGTACAGAATGCGTCGCCGTCGGTGCGGGAATCGTTGACGTAAAAGTCGAACCGGCTCCCCCGGCGCACGGCGAACGGGTGCTCGCAGACATCCCCGATCTCGGGATCGGTCTCCAGGACGATCCGCCAGAGAACGATCGGACTCGGCGTCAGGGTTGCCGTGTCCCACGAAAACGTTCCATTCCCGAGCGCGATTCCCGAGGCGAGTTCGTCCCACGTCGTTCCGGCATCCCGCGAAACCTCCAGACGAACCCCGGCGTCCGCGGGAAGATTGCCCCACACCCACGTCAATTCCACGACGCCGCCGACGTTTCCGCCCGTATTCAAAGACGTCGCCTGGATCCAACCGGGAAGGTCCTCGGAACTCATCGACGCTTCCCCCGTATTCCCGAAACAGCCGAGGTTGACCCGCCCCCCGTTGGGGGACGGCTCCCGGTCGTAAGGACTCCCCGGATCTCCACGGTCCAGGCAGGGGCTGTCGACCGCATCGGCGACCCAGGTTCCCGTGGCCGGATGATACCGTCCCGCGCGGCTGCGCAGGTGGAAATCCCCCTGCTGGGGATCTGCGAACGCGGGGTCCGCAGACAGGCTCGAGGCGTCCTGTCCCGTCTCAACGATCCAATCGGGGAGAGTCGATGCCTCCCAGGGTTGACCGACCCCGCCCTCGCGGGTCCCGACGAGCGCCCCTTCCTCCGCCAACAGACAGTTGTATTCGCCCTGGTAGCTCCCGTTCCCCTCCCAGAAGATGCATCGGTTCAATTCGCCCCGGGCGACAAGGATGCTGTTTCGAAGGACGCAGGTCGCATCCCTGATCCGCAGGGCGAATTCCCGGTGTCCTGCGGACGTGACATTCTCCAACACGGCATCGGCATCATTGACGATCTCGATCCCGGCGTTGCCGTCGGCCACCAGAACATTCGACATCCTGAGATCCCTGCAGTGGTTCACGGACAACCCCATCCACCCGGCGTTGCTGATGCGGACATCCTGAATCCGGCAGTTTGCGGAGTACTTGAGCGCTATCCCCACCTCCACATGATCGGTCCGCATGTCCCGAATCCGGGTGCCGGGAGAGTATGCGATTCTGATGCCGGACTTCGACACCTCGACCCCCTCGACAAGGCTGTTTTCGGAATTGTCCACCATGAGGGCCGCATGAGGCGCTTCCAGAATCAGATCGGCCACGCGGACATGGGAGGCATTGTATAACACGATGCCGTATTCGTAGGTCGACGAACCGCTGATACGCCGGATTCGGGTGCCCCCGTTTGCTCGATCGGGGCTCCCCACGATGGAGACGGGAGCGTCCTCCGAGCCCGAATCGGCGGCTCGGATCCTGATGGCTTCATTGATCTCGTAAAGCCCCGTGTCGACAAGGATCGTGTCCCCGCCCTCTAGATCGTACGAGTCGATCAGTGCTTGCACGGACCGCTTGGGAAGCCAGGGGGCAGTCCCCGGATGAGAGTCGTCCCCGGGAACGCGGCAATAAACATCACCATCGATCTCACCGTCGTTCGCGTACAGGCGGTACGGATGGAGATCGAACACCCCGTCGCATGCATCCGCCGCCCCCGAGGATTCCAAGATGATACGCCAGAGTCCCGATGGGGTCCCCGCGAATTCCCCGGCGGGATCCCAGGAGTAGGTCTCTTCATCGACGGCGATCCCCGACGCCAGTACCGCCCATGATCCCCCCGCATCCGGCGAGATTTCGATACGCGCCGTCTCGCCGGGAAGCGTGTTCCCGCTCGTCCACCGCAGGACAACCTCGCCCGAATACACCCCGGACTCATTGATGGCCAACACCAACACCCAGGGATCGTCCCGGCTCCAGGATGCCTCTCCCGTCCCGCCGTATCCTCCCAGGTTGATCCTTCCGCCGTTGGGTTCGGGCTCTTCCCCGGGATCCGCGGCCGGATCGCCCACGTCGATACAGGGGCTGTGAACATCGTCCACGACCCAATCACCCGAGGCGTCGAGCCGCCCCGCCACGCTCTTCAGGTGGAAATCGCCATTCTCCGGGTCCGCAAAGAGCGGATCGTTCGCCAGGCTATGCAAATCCAGACCCACCGCCTGCCGCCACGAGAACAGGGAATATCCTCTCCGTTCGTCTCGGGCGACGACGGCGCCGTCGATTGCATAGAGATCGTTGTAGTCGGAATCGGCGATCTCGCCCCCTGTAACGGAGATGCACACTCGCCCGGTTCCCGCCGCGAGCACGATGTTGTTGCGAAGCTTGGGATTCCCCTCTTCCACGCCGATGCCGTCCCCGGCGTTGTACGCCACCGTGCAGTTCCTCACATCCAGGAACGTCCCGTCCGATCCCCGGATGTAGACGCCTTTCTGCCCGTTTCCCGATACGACACATCCCGCAACGATTCCGCCGCAGTTGTCCATCCGCAGGCCGCTGCCCTCGTTGCCGTGCGACCGCACCCCCGTCACTTCCAGATCGGAGCAGTTCTGCGCGAACAATCCGGCCTCCAGCGCGCCCGCGATCTCGCACGACTCGATCCGAAGCCCCCGGCTCCCGTACAGGACGACCGCGTTCTCACCTCCGGACAACGAGAGCCATCGCACCCGGACATGATCGGCCGTATTTGCGTCCAGAACCCGTATCTTCTCGCCCTGGTTGTCCACCGCCAGATGCGCCGTCGATCCCGAATCCGGCGGCGGCCCCTGGATCGTGACGGCGGCCTCCGC
>CAYNBQ010000161.1:0-5092 GCA_964395275.1 uncultured Verrucomicrobiota bacterium | reverse complement strand
CTAGGCCGTCTCGCTCCGCGCGGGGCGGGGGCGTACGGCCCGTCGCGGGTCCTGTTTCCCGCGGTCCTTCCGGACATCGGCGATGGATCGCAGAAGGGAGACGATCTCCTGCAGACGTTCCTCAGGCGTCTCTCCCCGCATGCGCGGGAACCGGGTGCCGACCTGGAAGAGATGGCCCCGACGGGAAAGGAGGATCTTGGATCCCTCGGTCTCGACCCGGTCGAACCCGGCACGCACGGCGAGAATCCGGATCCGGGCGCATTCCAGCAGGCGCAGCACGGGCGGCGGCGGCGGACCGAACCGGTCTTCGAACTCGGCGTGAAGATCCCCGATCGCCTCTTCCTCGGCCAGGACGGCCACGCGCCGGTACGCCTCGATCCGCAGGGTCTCTTCCGCGATGTATGACGAGGGAATCCGGGCCTCGGCCCGCCCGTCGATCGGAACGGTCGAACCGACCGACAGGAAGTCGAACCGCAACGCCGCCTCCGGCCGGGGGGCCACGGGTTCCCCCTTCATCCGGGAGACCGCTTCCCGCAACAACCGGCAGTAGAGATCGAAGCCGACCGCGGCGATGTGGCCGCTCTGTTCCCGTCCCAGGATGTTGCCCGCCCCGCGAATCTCCAGGTCGCGCATCGCGATCCGGAAACCCGATCCCAGGCTCGTGTACTGGCGGATCGCGCCGATCCTCTTGCGGGCCGTGTCGAGCAGCACCCCGTGCCGCGGCAACAGGAGCCAGGCGTGGGCCTGCACGCGGTATCGCCCCACCCGGCCCCGCAACTGGTACAACTCCGACAGACCGAACCGGTCCGCACGATCGATGATCATCGTGTTCACGTTGGGGATGTCCAACCCGGACTCGATGATCGTCGTGCAGACCAGTACCTCGAACTTCCCGGCGACGAAACGGCTCATGACCTCTTCGAGGTCGTCTTCCCGCATCTGCCCATGGGCCACCTCGATCCCCACGTCCGGCAGGAGGGTTCGCAACCGGTCGGCCACCGCGTCGATCGTGCGCACCCGGTTGTGCAGGTAATAGACCTGCCCGCCCCGGCGGACTTCGTCGAGGATCGCCGTCCGCACGAGTTCGTCGCTGTACTGGGCCACGCGCGTGACGATCGGCAACCGGTCGTGCGGCGGTGTCTGGATCGTGCTCATGTCGCGCGCGTTCGACATCGCCAGGTAGAGGGTTCTCGGGATCGGGGTGGCGGTCAGCGTGAGGACATCGACCATCTCGCGCATCCGTTTGAAGCGTTCCTTGTCGAGAACCCCGAAGCGTTGTTCCTCGTCGATGACCACCAGTCCCAGGTCGTGAAACGCCACGTCCCGCTGCAGAAGCCGGTGCGTTCCGATGACGATGTCCACGACGCCCCGGGCGAGGTCTTCCAGAACCTCTTTCTGTTCCCGGCGGGAGCGGAACCGGCTGAGCATCTCCACGCGCACGGGATAATCGGCCATCCGTTCCCGGAAGGTTTCGAAATGCTGCTGGGCCAGCACCGTGGTCGGAACGAGAACGGCCACCTGTTTGCCGTCCATCACGGCCTTGAACGCCGCGCGCATCGCCACCTCGGTCTTGCCGTAGCCGACGTCGCCGCAGATCAATCGGTCCATCGGGCGCGGGGATTCCATGTCGGCCTTCACATCGGCGACCGCCCGGGCCTGGTCCTCGGTCTCCTCGTAGGGGAACGCCGCCTCGAACTCCCGCTGCCACGCGGTGTCCGGGGAGAAGGCGTGGCCGCGGCGGGCTTCGCGGATCGCCTGGATCCGCAGCAGGTCGGCCGCGAGATCCGCCACCGCGCGTTCGGCGGCCCGGCGGCTCCGGTTCCACCGGCTGTCGCCGAGCTTGTGGAGGTGCGGCGGGCGGCGGCCCGCGCCGACGTACCGGCTCAGCAGATGAAACTGTTCGACCGGCACGTACAGCCGGGCGCCCTCGGCGTATTCCACGGCGAGGACTTCCTGCCGCCGGCCGTCGAACTCCAGTTCCCGCAGCCCGAGGTATCGCCCGATTCCGTGCTGGACATGGACCACGTAATCCCCCGGGGCGACCTCGTCCAGGCCGCCGATCGGCGCAATATCCTGCGCGCGGACCTTCACGCGCATCCGGCGGGGTCTCCGGGTGCGGTACCGGCCGAAGATTTCCGCATCGGTCACCACCGCCAACCGGCCGGCGGGATAGACGAACCCCCGGCTGATCCGCGCCAGATGATCCTCCACGGCCGGGGTGTCCAGGTGAAGTTCCTCGAGGATCTCCCGGAACCGTTGCCGTTCCCCCTCGTTGTTGCAGCAGACCGCGATCCGGTACCCCTGCCGTCCCCAGCGGGAGAGCTGTTCGAACAGCAGACGCCGCGCGGTGTCCAGCACCGCCCCGCGTTCTTCCGGATGGAGATCCGGGATCTGGGCCGTCAGCGGCAGCATCTCGAGTTCGACGGACTCCGCCGCCGCCCCGATGCGCGCGGCGGCCCCGTGTTCGAGCAGCGAGATCCTGGATCCCAAGGGCCGGCTTTCCAGCGCTTCCAGCGCCTCGGGCCAGGAGACGAAAAGCGCGGCGGCATCATCGCCGGCGGGCCGTTCGAACCGCTCCACCTGTTCCAGAACGCGATCGGGGTTCACCCAGACCAGCAGCGATTCCGACGGGAAATGTTCCCAGACGGGTCCGGCCATCGAAGGATCCCGGCGCAACATCGCCAGTTCGCCCGCCGGGGCCAGATGAACGGAGGCCGCCGCGCCGGTCGTGCGTTGCGTCGCCGGATCGAAACGGCGCATCGTCTCGATCTCGTCTCCGAAGAACTCCAGGCGCACGGGCGCGTTCTCCGACGGGCTGAAGAGGTCCACGATCCCGCCGCGCACGGCGAACTCGCCCGGAGCGTTGACCTGATGCTCGTGCGAATACTCGAGATCGACCAGCCGCCCGAGGAGTTCGTCCCGCTCGATCCGCATCCCCGGACGAAGTTCGCCGCCGAAACGCGCCAGCGCCTCCGGCGAGAAGGTCTTTTGCAGGAGGGCCGCGATCGACGTCACGATCACCTTCGCCTCCGGCCCGCGGCCGAGGACCGACAACGCCGTCAGACGGTCGACAACCGAATCCAGCTCCGGGGTTCCGCCTTCCAGGGCCGCCGGATCCCATTCGGGAAAGGTCGCCGCCGGCAACCCGCCGCCGAGCAGCAGATCCCCGTATCCTTCCACGTCGTCGACGAGTTCGTCCTGCGCGCGGCGACTGTCGGTCACGGCGATCACGGGACGACCGACGGCGGCGGCCAGCCAGACCAGCAGAAACGGCGCCGCGCCCTCGGCGATCGGGTACAGGGCGACATCCTCCCCCTGCCGGATCCGTCGCAGGACCCGGTCGAGATCGCCGTCCCGCGTCCAGCTCGCCAGCATGCCGTCCTCTTCCTCCCCGGGAACGCGTCGGACGTCCCCCGCCCCGTCGCGAATGACCCCGAACGCGGCTACACGTTCAGTTGCGAGACCAGTGCCTGGACGTGGGCCGCGGATTCCCGCAGGCTCGCCGTCTCCGTTTCCGTCAGCTCCAGTTCGAGGATCTTTTCCACCCCGCCGGCGCCGAGGATCGCGGGGACTCCGACGAAGACCCCCCGGATCCCGTACTGCCCGTCGAGGTACGCCGCCACCGGCAACACGCGGCGCTGGTCCGACAGGATCGCCTCGACCATCTCGACGACCGCGGCCGACGGCGCGTAGTAGGCGCTGCCCTGCTTGAGCAGCGAAACGATCTCCGCTCCCCCGGCGCGCGTGCGGTCGATCAGCGCCTCGATCCGATCCGCCGGCAGGAGATCCTGCAGGGCGATCCCTCCGACGGTGGAATACCGCGCCAGGGGAACCATGGAATCGCCGTGCCCCCCCAAGACCATCGCCTGCACATCCTTGACGGACACCCCCAGTTCCATCGCGATGAACGCCCGGAACCGCGCCGTGTCGAGCACGCCCGCCATGCCCATCACCCGCTCCGTCGGGAAGCCCGAACGTTTCCAGGCGACGTAGGTCATCACGTCCAGCGGATTCGTCACGACGATCAGGATCGCGTCCGGCGATCGCCGGGCCACTTCCCCGGAGATCGATCCCACGATCCGCGTGTTCTTCGCCAGCAGATCGTCGCGGCTCATCCCGGGCCGGCGCGCCAGCCCCGCGGTGATCACGACGAGATCGGACCCTTCCGTCGGCGCGTAGTCGTTGGCGCCTTCCACGGCGGCGTCGAACCCGAGCACCGGCGCCGATTCCATCATGTCCAGCGCCTTGCCCTGGGGCAGGCCTTCGATCACGTCCACGATGACCACGTCGGCCAGTTGTCTTTCCGCGATCCGCTGGGCCGTGGTGGCCCCGACGTTTCCGGCCCCGACGACGGTGACTTTCTTTCTCGTGCTCATGGCGACATCCCCGTTCTCATTCGCGATCCGAACGTTTCTCGGCAACGAACCCCGGCGCCCTTCTTCGATTCCCGCGTTCCCGGCGGCATCAGGAACGGTAATAGCGATCCTTCTCCGGAACATTCAGGTCCGGACGCAGGGCGGAGGCCTCCCCGAGGTACACATGGACGATTTCGCTCTGTGCGCGGGTGGTGTTCACCAGCAACAGGACCCGGACGCACCGGGGCAGGCTGCCCGGCACCGGGATCTCGTTCGTGCAGAGCAACGGCGTGTAGAGCCAGCCGAGTTGCCGCGCCGCGATCGCCGGGAACTCCGCGTTCAGATCTGGCGTCACGGAGAAGATCACCGTGCAGATGTCCTCGACCTCGAGTTCGTTCTCCCGCGCAATGGCCTGCAGCAGCTCGCGGGTCCTGTCCACGATCTGCTCCGCCCGGTTCGATTCGACGCTGATCGCGCCGCGGATTCCCCGTGTGACCTTCTCCAAGAGCGTTTCCTCCACCCGCGCGGGTTGCCGACGGGATCCGTGAATCTCGCTCCTCCGCGGCCCCGTTGCAAGAACGGGGTGCGACGGGGGGGAGTCGGGGGCGCAGCAAGTCGTCCTGTGGGGGTCGGCAGGGGGCGGCCTCCTACTCTGTCTGGCCCGCAACCCAAAGTAGGAGCCCGATCCCGTTCGGGCGACTACCGGAAACGCGGCCTGAAGGGCCGCCGGTCGTCAG
>CAYNBQ010000160.1:0-5238 GCA_964395275.1 uncultured Verrucomicrobiota bacterium | reverse complement strand
GGTCCCTTCTGCGAAGCTCCGCCCGGCGTCGCTTCCGTAAAGGGACCCGTCCCGGAGCCGGGCGCTTGCAAGGCGGTTCACGGTGCGGTAGGAAGGCGGATCTCCGCATTCCGTGAAGCGCGGATCTTCATGCGGACAGGAACCGGGGATTCGTGGGCGAGACGCCCGGGGGACATTCGCTGAAGAGGAGGGGATCTGCAATGGACACCCGCGACAGGATCGACGTTCGGTACGTGGCGGATCTCGCGCGCCTCCGGCTGACCGCCGAGGAAGAGGCCGAACTCCAGTCCCAGCTCGAGGAGATCGTCGGGTACGTCGAGAAACTCGCCGAACTCGACGTGGAAGGCATCGAACCGACGGCGCACGCCACGTTGTTGACCAACGTCTTCCGTCCCGACGAGGCGCGCCCGACGGACCTGCGGCAGGCCCTGCTGGAGAACGCGCCGCGGGCGGCCGACGGACACATCATCGTCCCGAAGGTGATCGAATGAATTCCGCCGGCGACCTTTACCGGCTCGGGCTGAAAGAGGTTCGGGACGGCCTGCGCTCCGGCGCCTTCTCCTCGGTGGACGTCGTCCGTTCGTTGCGCGAACGGATCGAGCGGATCGATCCGCAGATCCACGGGTACCTCGATTTCGATGCGGACCGGATCGAACGCGCCGCGAAGGCGGCCGACGAAGCCCGCGCAGCGGGCAGGGCCCAGGGCGCCCTGCACGGGGTTCCGATTGCGATCAAGGACGTGATCAACGTCGAGGGCGAACCGTGCACCTGCGGTTCCCGGATCCTCGAGCCGTACCGCGCACCGTATGACGCGGGCGCGATCGAACGGTTGCGTGCCGCGGGAGCGATTCCGGCGGGCCGGACGAACATGGACGAGTTCGCCATGGGGTCGTCGACGGAGAACTCCGGGTACGGTCCGACGCGCAACCCCTGGGATCCCGACCGGGTCCCCGGCGGATCCAGCGGCGGATCGGCGGCGGTGGTCGCGGCCGACGAGGCGATCGCGGCCCTCGGATCGGATACCGGCGGGTCGATCCGGCAGCCCGCCTCGTTCTGCGGCGTGGTCGGGATGAAACCGACCTACGGCCGGGTCTCCCGGTTCGGCCTGGTCGCGTACGCATCGAGCCTCGATCAGATCGGGCCGATCACGAAGAGCGTCGCCGACGCCGCGTTGCTGCTCCAGGCGATTTCGGGGAGGGATCCGCGGGATTCGACCTCGGTGGATCGACCGGTGCCTGAGTACGAACGGGCGGTGGAAAGCGGGGTGCGTGGGCGGAAACTCGGGATTCCGCGGGAGTATTTCGTCGGCGGCCTGGATCCACAGGTCGAACGCGAGGTGCGGGGCGCGATCGACCGCCTGGCGGCCGAAGGGGCGGAGATCGTGGAGGTTTCCCTGCCGCACACGGAGTACGCGGTGGCGGCCTACTACATCATCGCCACGGCGGAGGCCAGCGCGAACCTGGCGAGGTTCGACGGCGTGCGTTACGGGATGCGGGCGGAAGACGTGGACAACCTCCTCGAGATGTACCGCGAAACCCGGGCCCGGGGGTTCGGCGCCGAGGTGAAACGCCGGATCATCCTGGGCACCTACGTTCTGAGCAGCGGCTACTACGACGCCTACTACCTGCGGGCCCAGAAGGTGCGAACGCTGGTCCGGCGCGATTTCGAGGAGGCCTTCCGGGCGTGCGACGCCCTGCTCACGCCCGCCTATCCGACGGCGGCCTTCCGGGCGGGGGAAAAGAGCGGAGATCCCCTCCAGATGTACCTGGGGGACGTTTTCACGATTTCCTGCAATCTCGCGGGGATCTGCGGACTTTCGGTCCCCTGCGGGTTTACCGACGGGGGGTTGCCCGTGGGGTTGCAGATCCTCGGCCCCGCATTCGGAGAGGAGACGGTCCTGGCGATCGCGGGAGCGGCGGAACGGACCGGACCCGGGCGGGAACGCCGTCCGGCGGTGGGGGGGTGAGATCCGTGGACTACGAGGTGACCATCGGTCTGGAACTTCACGTCCAGTTGCGCACGGCGTCGAAGATGTTCTGCTCGTGTCCGACGACCTTCGGCGCGCCCCCGAACACGAACGTCTGCCCGGTCTGCATGGGGTATCCCGGGGTGTTGCCGGTGATGAACGAGGAAGCCGTGTTGCTGACGGTGCGCACGGGCCTGATGATCGGCAGCCGGATCTCTTCCTACAGCAAGTTCGACCGCAAGAACTATTTCTATCCGGACATGCCGAAGAACTACCAGATCTCGCAATACGACCTTCCCCTCTGCGAAGGCGGTTCGGTCGAGATCGAGACGGAATCGGGCCCGCGTTCGATCGGGGTCACGCGGATCCACCTGGAGGAGGACGTCGGCAAGCTCGTGCATTTCGGGGCGACCAGCGGCGTCGATTTCAACCGGGCCGGCATTCCGCTGATGGAGATCGTCAGCGAACCGGATCTGACCTCTCCGGAAGAGGCGTTCGCGTACCTGACGGCCCTCAAGCAGATTCTTCAGTACGGGGACGTGAGCGAGTGCAACATGGAGGAGGGAAACATCCGCTGCGACGCCAATATCTCGATCCGCCCCAAGGGCGATCCGGAGCGGGGGGTGAAGACCGAGATCAAGAACATGAACACCTTCCACGGCGTGGAACGGGCCCTGGCCTACGAGGTGCGGCGGCAGGCCCGGGTGCTCGACGAAGGCGGGTCGATCACCCAGGAGACGCGGCGATGGGACGCCGACCGCGAGATGACGCTGGTGATGCGCACGAAGGAGTATGCGCACGACTACCGGTATTTCCCGGAACCGGACCTGTTGCCGGTGACGCTCGGGGAAGAACGAATCCGGTCGATCCGGGAAACGTTGCCGGAGCTGCCGGCGGCCCGGCGTCGGCGGTTCGAAGAGCAGTACGGGCTGTCCGCGTACGACGCGGGGGTCCTGGTCGCCGAACGGGCGCTGGCGGATTATTTCGAAGCGGCGGCCGGTGACGGCGCGCACGCCAAGGCGGTGGCGAACTATGTGATCAACGATCTGCGGCGGGAACTGGCGGCGCGGGAGACGGCAATCGCGGATTGTCCGGTCCGGCCGGAATGGATCCGGGAACTGGCGGAGCTGGTGGCCTCGGGACGGATCAGCCGGCAGATGGGCAAGGAGCTGTTCGTGACGATGTACGAATCGCGGCGGGCGCCCGGGGAAATCGCGGCGGCGAAGGGGCTGGAACAGGTGACCGACGACGACGCGATCCTGGCGTTCGTGGACCGGGCGATCGCCGAGAACCCGAAGGTGGTTGCGGACTACCGGGGAGGCAAGGAAAACGCGTTGAAGTTCCTCGTCGGACAGGTGATGCGCCTGAGCCGCGGAAAGGCGAATCCCCAGCGGGTCAACGAGTTGCTGCGGAAGCGGGCGTCCGCGCCGCCGTCGGACGGGTGAGCGGAAGAAACCGGGCGAGGTCCGCGGGGGCGGGGCGGCGACCGGTGTCCGGCGGTTCCCGCGCCGCGCGGTTTCCGGGGATCCGGCCGGGTCGAAGGGGCCGACCGCTTCCGCCCGTGATCACTCTTCCCCGCTTCGTGCGGCGTCCAGGGATTGCGGCAGGAGGGCCGCGATGATCAGGAAGACGATGCCGATGCCGACGGCGAGGACGGGAGCGGCGGCGCCGGAAACGAGGGCGTCGGCGGCGCCCGTTTGAGCCAGTGTGACTCGGCCGCCGAAGATTTCCCGGAAGAGGGACGTCTTCAAGAGCGGTTCGTACATTCGAGCGAATGCGCCGGCGCCCAGCAGGCCCCCGATCACGAAGAAAAGCGCATCGAGCCGGCCCGCGCCCAGGGCGACGACGCCGGTTCCCGGGCAGAAGCCGGAGATCGCCCAGCCGATTCCGAAAACCAGGCCGCCGACGATTACGCCGATGTACAGCGGCTTGATGCTGATGTGCGCCGGATCCAGCAGGCCGGCGGACAGGGCGACGAAGAGCAGGACGGAGGCCAGGCCGATGCCGGCGGAAATGGCCTTTGCGAGGTGAAGATCGGTGAACCGGAGCATGCCGACGATCCTGTCGGGATCGGCTGCGCCGACGCTCTGGAGAATCAGGCCGAACAGGAAGCCGAGGACGACGGCGAGCGCCAGGATCACGAGCGGCCCCCTTTCCGGTAGAGGAGGAGGGCGGTCGGTACCGCGGTGGCGAAGACGGCGAGGGTGAAGGCGTAGCCGCTGAGCGAGGTCTGCATGATGCCGCTCATCATGTGGCCGCTGGTGCATCCGCCCGCCAGGCGCGCGCCCCACAGCACGAGAAATCCGCCGGCGAAAACCAGGAAATATCGCAGGAGCGGCCTGTTCCCGAAACGGCGGGTGTGACAGGCAGGGAGGGAGGGCGGCAGCGCATCGGTGCGCCGCCTCTGCAACACGCGTCCGGCCAGCCCGCCGAAGATCATGCTGACGACGAAGACGAATCCGTAGTTCGCGGGATTCGCGATCTTCGCCGCGTACTTGCCGCCGGACTTGTTCAGATACGCGTTCGGGCTCGCGTACCCGTGTTTTGCGGTTTCGTCCTCCCGAATCAGGGAGGGATTGACGGTCTTCGCGAGGATCCCGTCCAGGATGACGAACTGCGTGGAGACGCCGATCGGTTTGACCAGCGCGAGAGCGGCGAAAAAGATCACTCCGAGGGCGATCCCGCCGGTTTTCCAGTTCCAGTACATGTCATCCCTTTTCCGGGGGCCGCCCGGCTTCGCCTGCTTCAAGAGGCCGTCCGGCATCTCCATGGCCCGGATGTCGAGGGCCATATCGCCGCCTGCGTACGTGCCGCCCCGGACCTTCGGCACGGGGAGGTTCCCGATGGGATCCTCTTCCGTGGAGTAGATGCCGGATCGCGGCGTTCGCCGCACGGTTTGCCGGGATCCTTTCCTTCGCGGCCGACCGCGGCTTATGGCACACGAGGACCTGGACGTCAAGCCTTGCGACCGCGGGACAGGGACGGGTGCCGGGCGGAGGACCAGACGAAGGGCGGACGGGGTCGGCCAATGCGGATCGACCCGTCGAAGATGCGCTGAAGGCGCGGCACTCTTCCCCCCGTTGGGGTGGTGCACCTTCAGCGCGCAACGATGAGCGTCGCCGCCGCATTCCCCGGGGCGTTGCCCCGGGCTATGGGCATGCGGCCCTTCAGGCCGCTGTTTTGCGGAATCGCCCCGCAGGCGCGGGGCTCCTACTTCGGGTTGTGCGGGTCAACAGAGTAGGAGGCCGATCCCGTTCGGCCGACCCGATGTT
>CAYNBQ010000159.1:0-5252 GCA_964395275.1 uncultured Verrucomicrobiota bacterium | reverse complement strand
CACAGCTGGCCCTCCTCTTTCCAAGCCGGATTGCACTTGCTCTGGAAATCTGCCGCAAAATCCGTCATAACCTCCATCATCCCAAGTAGTTGCCGATGCTAACCATCGGGAAAACAACGGGGCGCGATCCCCGAAGGGATCGCGCCCCGGTCGTTTCCCGTCGGCGCCCCGGTTCTACGGGGTGGCCGATCCCTTGATGAAGAGCTTCGAATCCGCGCCGGTCGACACATCCGCCTGGATGACGCCGCCGCCCAGATCCGTGATCACCGCCGTCGGATCGTCCGCGAACGGTCCCTCCGGCATGTCCGAAACCGCCACGCCGTAGGCCGAGGCCGGATCCCCGGTGTTCTCGAAAAGCACCCGGACCGTGCCGGCATCCTTCTTCTCGATGCTCTGCACGTCGAGGACCGGCTCCGGAACCGCGCCCGTGTCGAGGACCACGCCGTCGAAACAGTTGATGTGCCACTCGTCGCCGCCCTCATGGGCCTGGTACTCGTCCAGGAAGACGGTGATCGTCGGCCCCAGCGCCGTCGCGGTCACCTGCAGCTCATGCCACTCCCCCGTCCAGGCGCTCGGCTGCGTGTCCCAATCCGACCAGACGATGTCCCCGCTGCCCGGGTCCGTCCCGCCCGTCGGATCGATCCCGATCCGGTTCCGCGTCCCGTCGGGGACCTGCGGCGCGTTCGCCCCGTAGAAGACGACCGACTGCGCCGTGAGTGTGATCTCCGCACCGGGAGTCACGCAGACCTGCTGGTAGACGCCGCCGGCGCCGTGCGCCCCGCCATTGAACGCGCTTCCCCAGAACTTGTCCCCCTCGTAGGGAACGATCCCGCCGAACCAGGCCGCAGGACCGGGGAAATCGGCGCCCGTCGTTCCGTAGTGCACCCACGGCGGGAAGGACGCCGTCTCGAACCCGCCGTTGTCGAAAACGAACCCTTCGCAGGTCTGTTCGCTGAGGTAGAAGTCCTGGTCGATGCTTCCCCCCGCGGCGACCGTCAGCCCCAGCGCGGTGTCGGAATCATATCCGACCAGCGAGGCGGTGACGTCGTAGCTGCCGACCGGCACCACGAGGCTGTAGCTTCCGTCCGCGGCGGAAACCGCGCTGATCATGAGCGGATCCGTCTGGACGGTCGCCCCCATCAGCGCCGTCGACGAGGTGTCGTAGACCGTCCCCTGGATCGTCCCGGTCTCCGTCTCGGTCACCGACGCATTGTCGATCGCCGTGACGTTGAACACGGGGGCGTGGTGCACCATGTCCAGGAAGATCGTCGCCGTCGGGCCGGTCGCCGTGAAGACCAGACCGAGCTGAACCCATTCCCCCCCGGTGTATCCGCTGCTGTTCCAGACGACCGTCGGGGATTCCGGATCCGTGCCGCCGTCGAGATCGACGCCGATCCGGCCTTCGGGGGCCTGCCCCACCGCATCGTTCTTCCACGAGTAGACCCAGCCCGTGTAGAGATACGTCGTCCCGGGGGTCACGGTCAGCTGTTGCCAGACGCCGCCGCTCTTCAGGCCGCCGTCGGCGGCCGCGGCGACCATCCAGTCGCCGTCCTGGGCGTTCACGCCGAACCAGCCGGTGAACTGATCGAAGTCGGTGTCCCCGTAGAAGGTCCACTCGACCCCGATTTCGTTCTCGAAACTGCCGTTCACCACGAGTTCCTGTCCCATGGCGGACGATACCAGCGTTCCCACCACCAGCAGGGCGGTCCACACCGCCGTGCGTGCCAAAATGACCTTTCTCATTCAGACGCCTCCTCTGTTTGGTTACGAATGCCCGGATGCGGACGGTCCCCCTCGCCGGGACGCCCGCCTTCTCCCAAACCGCGCGCATTCTGAAGGCTTTCGGTTCTCAGATCAACCCGCCTGCGGCCGGAAGGCGCGGGAACCCGATCCCGTCGTTCCGGAGATCCGGATCCGCCCTTCCGCTATTCCAATTCCCTCACCTCGAAATCGTCCACCCAGCCCACGTCGGCGGAATCCGAGTACCCGTAGATCCCGGCCAGGAACTCGTCCTGCGCCGCCGGCAGGGTGACCACCCCGCTGACGTCCGGATCCTCCGGGCGGGGGTCGCCCGCCTCGACGTTCCAGGCCCGCCCCTCGCAGATCACCGTGTCCGTACCCGGCACATGCAGGAGGATCAGCTCCAGCCGGTACCACTGCGCAAAGGCGGCCGTGCCGGGGCCGAAGGGATCGAGGGTCTCCACGGTGTTTTCGTCCGCCTTGGATTCCGCGTGCATCGTGTACTGGGCCAGTCGAAGGGTCATCCGGTCGGGCTTGCCCCGAAGAATCAGGGCGATCGCCTGCCGGGCCTCGTCCGGATCGGCGAAACCCCAGATCCCCAGCCGATCGGCCTGCTCGGCGCCCGGCGGATCCCACAGGACGTCGCCGCGGATCACGTAGCCCGTCGCCGCGCCCGCCTCGTTCAGCGCGGCGATCATTTCCGGGTGACCGTTCGCGGCCGTATCGATGACACCGCCGTGACCCGTCGTCGCCCCGATGTCCAGGCGCGCGACGTTGACGCTCCGCCCCGAACCGTCCGCAACGACGGTCACGGCCCGATCCGAGGGACGACCGACGTAATCCGGCGCCGGCCCCGCGGCTTCTCCCTCGAAATCCCGCGCGTAGAGCACCGTCTCGCCGATCACCGGCGAAACGACGTAGACCTCGGCATCCGCCGAGGCGGCCCCGCGGTTCACCGAGAAGGTGAACGCAAGCCGTTCCACGGAGGTCGTGATCGCCGGCGCGGTGAACGTGGCCACGGTGGTCTGCGCACCGTCGAGATCGACCTCCGCTCCCTCCGTCTGCGTCCATTCGAAGACGTCCCCGCTCGACGCGCTCGCATCCAGCGTCACCAGCTCTCCCGGATGCACGATCTGCGAGGAGTCGGCGATCTCCGCGACCAGGGGAGGAAATCCCTCGTCCAACGCAACCCGGTAGTAGCGGGGCGGCCCGGCTTCCGCATCCGTGAAGGTCGTGCCGGCAATCCCGGCCCGCACGGCCAGGGCGTCCGCCAGATCCGGAACCGCACCCCGGAAAACGCGGAACGGGCCGTTCACGCCCGCTTCCCATTCGAGAACGACGGAGTTGCCCCGGCGCATCTCCACCACCCGGAACGCCGAATGCCAGTCCCGCGGATGGGTTTTCACCCCGTATTCATCGAGGTTCCGCGAGCCGTCGCCGTCGGGATCCCCGTCGGCGCCGTCGTCGCCCTCGGCGCTGTAGGGATCGAGGCCGTTGGCCGTCTCCCAGTAGTCGTCCATCCCGTCGCCGTCGGAATCCGGCAGGTTTTCCGCGAAACGAACATCGTCCCAGGCGTTGATGTGCCACTGGTCGCCGCCTTCGTTCGCCTGGTATTCATCCAGGAAAATCGTGACCGTGGGCGCCAGGGCCGTCGTCGTGATCTCCACCTCGTGCCATTCCCAGAACCACGCGTTCGCCTGCGTGTCCCATTCGGACCAGACCACGTCGGGACCGGCCGGGTCCGTGCCCCCGGTCGGGTCGATCCCGATCCGGTTCCGCGTGCCGTCGGGGACCTGGGGCGCGTTCGCTCCGTAGAAGAGCGCCGACTGCGCGGTCGCCGTGATCTCGACCCCGGGGGTCACGCAGACCTGCTGGTAGGCGCCGCCCGCCCCGTTCGCGCCGCCGTTGCGCGCGCTCGCCCAGAACTTGTCCCCCTCGTAGGGAACCATGCCGCCCAGCCACGGATCGGGTCCGGGAAACTCCATGCCCACCACGCCGTACGGCGTCCACGGCGACAGGGTTCCGGTCTCGAACCCGCCGTTGCCGAAGACGAGCCCGGCGCACGTCTGCTCCGCCAGGTGGAAATCCTGGACAACGGTCCCGCCGGCGGTCACCACCAGGCCGGTCGCGGCGTCCCCGTCGTACCCGATGAGTTCGGCGGTCACGTCGTACGTGCCGGCCGGCGCCTCGAGGCTGTAGCTTCCGTCCGCGGCGGAGACCGCGCTGATCCTCAGCGGATCCGTTTGCACCGTCGCCCCCATCAGGGGGTCCGACGACGCGTCGTAGACCGTCCCCCGGATCGTGCCGCTCTGGGTCTCCGTGACCGACGCGTTGTCCAGCGCCGTGATGTTGAACACCGCGTCGTAATGCACCATGTCCATGAAGATCGTGACGGTCGGGCCGGTCGCCGTGAAGACGATCCCCAGTTGGACCCACGCGCCCCCCGTGTACCCGCTGTAGTTCCAGAGCACCCCCGGCGCCTCCGGATCCGTGCCGCCGTCGAGATCCACCCCGATCCGACCTTCCGGCGCCCGCCCCAGCGCCTCGTTCTTCCACGAATAGACCCAGCCCGTGTACAGATACTTCGTCCCGGGAGTCACCGCCACCTGCTGCCGGAGACCCCCGTTCTTCCGGCCGCCGTCCACCGCGGAACCGACCAGCCAGTCGCCGTCCTGCGCGCTGACGCCGAACCAGCCGGTGAACTGGTCGAAGTCGGTGGTCCCGTAAAAGGTCCATTCCGCTCCGATCTCGTCCTCGAAACTCCCGTTCACCACGAGTTCCTGTCCCATCGCGGACGAAACGAGCATTCCGGCCGCGAGAAGAGCCTGCGGCACGATCCCCCGAAGCCCGACGAACGATTTCACCTTGCAACCTCCTTCGCTTCCCTGAAGCCTCCCGGTCGCGATCGCCCCTTTCCGTCCGGGCCTCCGCCGTCGGCCGGTTCCTCCGCGTCCCGAGCGGGAGCCCGTTCCGCCGACCGACGCCGCCCTCGCGGACGGGGAAGAAGGGAGCGTGCGCGGATCCGCCGGTTCGGCGACAGACCGGCGCCGGAGCCCGCGAAAACGGCGACCGGTTCGCCGGCGGCACCTCCACGTGCCGGACAAGGAGTCTGGTCCGGGCCGGATCGAAATGTCAATCCCGAGTTTCTTCGGTCCCCGGCGCAAACGACCCTGTTCCGGCCGCCCGGCGCCGATCGCGCACCCGCGAACCCGCCCCGCCGGAAAGGGTTACCCCGGATTATTCACGAAGCGAGTTTGCCGCGCCGGCAAGGCTTCGGGGCCGAAGGCGTAGACATCTACTCCGAGGCCCCGGTAATCCCGCGGCCGCGGGACCGCCGCGGCAAAATCGCTTCGCCTTCGGGGAAGGTTGTCGGGTTCTCCGAACCTCGCGGACTGCCGTCTCGCAGAAAACCCCGGAAAGCTCTCCTGCTCTCGCTGCAAATCCGCCCTTTCCGTCTTTTTCAAACCCAGGTTCTCAACCTTCATGAATAATCCGGGTCAGCCCCTGGGATC
>CAYNBQ010000158.1:0-5256 GCA_964395275.1 uncultured Verrucomicrobiota bacterium | reverse complement strand
GGCCTACAAGGAGAACGTTCCCCAGTCGGGCACGGATCTCTACATGACCATCTACGAGTACGCCCCGACCGAGGAACCCGCCGAGATCCGGGGCGCGGTCACCGACCGGACCGGGGCGCCGATCTATAACGCGGCGGTCGTCCTCGACCCCGAAACCCCCGTCTCCCGTACCGATGCGGACGGCCTGTACGCCACCGGCCCGATCGATCCGGACCGCTACGCGGTCGCCGTCGTCAAACCCGGGTTCGGGATCGCCGAACGCTCCGGCATCCGGCTCGCGGCCGGCGAGACGCGCGTGCTGGATTTCGTTCTCGACTTGGACCCGTATCCCACGGAGACCTTCCTGCGCAACGCGGGCTTCGAACTCGGCGACCTGACGGGATGGACGGACTACGGCGACGTCGACGGCGTGCAGGGGCCCGATCCCTTCTTCGGGGGCGTGACCCCGTACGAGGGGGATCATTTCCTGGGTACGGCGGCCAACTGGGGCGTGAAAAGCGGCGGAGTGTGGCAGCGGACGCCGGTGACCCCCGGGTACTCGTACCGGCTTACCGCCTTCTACTACCTGAACTGGGACGGCAAGTCCGAGGGCGCCCGGAAACCCGACGTGCGAGTCGCCGTCGATCCGGCGGGCGGCACCGACATCAACGCCGCCGGCGTGGTCATCTCCGACTGGGGCAAGACGGGTTACGCCTGGACGCCGATCTCGGTGGAGTTCGACGCGCAGGGCGATGTCGCAACGGTTTTCCTCGACATGCGCCAGCGCGATCCGACCGGCTGGAACATCAACTGTTTCGATGCCGTGACCCTGGAAGCCCTCGCGCCCCTGGACCGGGACGGCGACGGGATCGGCGACGAGTACGAGGAACTGCGCCCGGAGATTCTCGATCCCGACGACCCGACCGACGCGGAGATCGATTCGGACCACGACGGCGCGAACAACCGGGAGGAATCCGTCGCCGGGACCGATCCCGAGGACGCCGGTTCGGTCTTCCGGATCGGGGCGCCGGAACGCAATGCGGACGGGATCGTCCTGGAATGGCCCGGCCTTCCCCCCTTCCGGATCTGGGAACGGGCCGGCGCCGGGGCGTCGTGGACGGAGGTGATCGAGAACTACGACGCCAACGTCTACACCGCGGACGTTTCCTCGGTGGAGGGTTGGTACCGCGTGGAACCCGACCGGGACTAGGTCGGCGCCCTCCGGCGCGCGCCCCTCGAAGGACGACTTGTGGAGATGCGACGCCCTCTTGTTCTCCGAAGTCCCGGCCTACCGAGACGGAGGAGGGCGTCGCGTATTCTCCCGCGAAGGACGACATCCTGGAAATGCGCTGAAGGCGCATCGCTCGTCAGCCCGGGGCAAGCGGAGCGCCGCCCCGGGAAAAGCGATCCCAAACCATCTCCTCCGCGCTGAAGGCGCGGCACCCTCTCCCGTTCCTGCGGCGCGCCTTCAGCGCGCGGGGGAATCGGGCGCGACCCGATTCCCCGGGGCGTTGCCCCGGGCTATCGCCTTCCGGCCCTTCAGGCCGCTCCCCCCGCGCCGGCGCCGGGTCCGGTCCCTTTGCGGAACCGAGGCAACCCCGAGGTTCGTAGAAGGGACCCGACCCCGTCCTCCCTTGCCGCCGCAGATCGGGATGGACAATCGCCCCGCAGGCGCGGGGCTCCTGCTCTGTGTTGCGTCCCGGACGGAACGGGGGCGTTCCGGCTCCACGGGCTTCCCCTTGCGGGTCGATCCCGCCCCCCACGAAGGACGACCCGCTCGAACCGCCGCGACCCGAGCCCGGCCCGAAGCAACTTCACCCGGTCTTCGTTCCGTCCTCCGTCCCGCGCGGAGAAGCCGTTTTGCCCGTTTCCGTCTCTGGGAAACGCCGGCCTTCACGGATCACGCGGACGGCAAAGACGCATCCACAGTGCGAACACCGGATCCGGCCCAGGGGATGGGTTTCCTCCGTACCGCAACTCGGACAGACGACGCGACGGGCCCGCCCTTCGTCCGTAACGGGAAAGGACCCCTCGCCGCCGATGCGATGAAGAATCGGAACCAGGATGGTCAACGCCGTCGCGAGAATGGCGTCGATCCCCAGCCAGCGGAAGAACGCTTCCTCTTCCGGTTCCGCCCAGAGGGCCGACACGATCAGCACGGCCAGGAGCGCAATCGCCGCATGGGCGCCATGCAGGACCCAACGGTGCCCCGGCGCCAATCGCGCAAGGGAAAGAAGGCTCATGTGCGCAACGGCCGCTCCGACGACCGCAAACGAGGCGGCCGTCTTCCAGTACGTCTCCGAATCCGCGTCCGACCAGATCCCTGAAACGATCAGGATCGCGGCGACCGCCGAGACGAAGATTCCAAAGATCGGGAGCACCCCGCCGCGTCCGCTTTCCGCCGCGGCGGCACAGCAAAGAGCGGCGATGCTGAACAGGGAAACGCTCACCGTCGTGGCCAGTACCTTCGCCTGAATCTCGCCGAATTCGCCGATCAACAAGGCCCCGATCCCGAGGAGCGCACTGATGCCGACCGAGACGATCAGGCAGATGAGAAACGCTTTCTTCATGACCCCTCCCCGACGCATCGGCCGGTCCGCCAAACGCGGGTCTCCGAACCCGACGCGATGTTTCCCCGGAAGACGCCGATCGGAACGTCGAACTCCGGCCTTGCCCGGGGAACCTGCCCGGACGATACTACGTTCCCGCGATGAATCCCCGTGGATTTCTCCTGCTCGCCGTCGCCGCGCCCGGCCTGTGCGCGACGCCGTCCGTCTGCCGCGCGGACGGAACCCTTCAGGGTCATGCCCGGTACGAAAAGGTCACCGGACGCAGCTACGGCTGGAACGAACTCTACGAGTACTACATCAACGTCTGCCCCGACGGCCCGGGGAGCGGACAGCGGTACCGGGCGGGTTCTCCGCCGGGCCAGGTTCCGATCGGGGACGGCAGTTTCGAATTCACCCTGCCCGCGGGGCGCTATTCCCTGCTCAGTTCCCAGCCGAAGTTCGCATGGCGCGGCAAGGTGGTGAGCGACATCACGATCGCCGACGGACAGACGACCTATCGCGATGCGATCACGCCCCAGGACTATTCCGTGGCCTTCGGCGGGAACAGCAGCGAATGGGGAACCGATCCGTGGACGTCCTGGGCGAACACCTTCGCGCAGACGTTCGTCGCCACCGGGACGTCGATCACGCGCGCCTCCTTCAAGCTCGCCGGGAAGGACGCAGGGGATTTCGACATCCTGGTCAGCATCCGTGACGGCGGTCCGTCCGGCGCGCAGATCGGTCCCGCGCGCAGGGTGGCCGCGGGGGCGGGCGGCGACGCGCCCGTGGCCTGGAGATCCGGCGAGGTGCCGACCGTCCCGGGACAGACCTACGCCGTCCGGTTCGCTTCCGACGGCGGACAGAACTTCGCCTTCTACGCGCGGACCGACAACGGGGACGGCTACGCGCAGGGCACGGCGTACGTGGGCGCAACGGCCATCGGGGCCGATCTGTACGCCTGCATCGGTTCGGACAACGACGGAACGGTGATCCCCTACTGCAAGATCACGAATCTCGGGAATCTGCCGCTCAAACCCGGCGACGGCTGGTGGGCGACGGATTTCGGCCAGACGTTCCGGGCGACCGCCTCGAGCCTGGCCGCCGTGGAAGGGTTCGCGGTGACCGGCAACACCTATCCCTCCATCACCTGGGAAATCCGCCAGGGCGGACCGTCCGGACCGATCGTCGGCCCCGTCAAGTCGAATCAGACACAGTTCCAGGCCGGCGGCGTGGATCACATGGGGGTCGTCTATAACCCGGGGGAGGTGCCCCTGATCCCCGGCCAGACGTACTACATCCGGTGCACGGCGTCCGGCGGCATGCATTTCCTCGTTTTCGAATCCGGCGACGCCTATCCCTACGGCCAGGCGTACGAGAGCGGCGGCGCCCATCCCGACACCGACCTGTACATGACGATCTACGAGTACGTCTCCGGACCGGAACCGGGCGTTCTCGAGGGGACCGTGACCGATCCGTCGGGAAACCCGATCGCCGGGGCGACGGTGACCCTCTCCCCGGGAAACGCCTCGGACGACACGGACGCCTCCGGCGCCTACCGGATCCCGGACCTGACGGCGGCCACCTACGATGCAACCGTGGTCAAGGCCGGTTACGCCACCGCGAACCGGTCCGGCATCGTGATCTCCGAGGGGGAAACGCGGACGGAGGATTTCGTGCTGGAACCTCTCGGCGCCCCCGGCCAGGTCAACGTGGTCAATCCCGGGTTCGAGACGGGGGATCTCACCGGGTGGACCGCGTTCGGAAGCGTCGACGGCGTGCACGACAGTTTCTTCGGGGGAATCACCGCGTACGAGGGAACCTACTTCCTCGCAAACGGCGCGAACTGGGGAATCAAGAACGGCGGGGTGTACCAGACGGTCGACGTGACGCCGGGCTACGAATACCGTTTTTCCGCCTTCTACTACTTGAACTGGGACGGCAAGACGACCCAGCCGAAGCCGGACGTCCGGCTCGCGGTGGATCCGACGGGCGGAACCGACATCAACGGTCCGTCGGTGGTCTACTCGCCCTGGGGAACCGCGGGCTACGCATGGACCGAGATCTCCTTCGATTTCACGGCCTCGGGCGGCCGGGCGACGATCTTTCTCCAGATGAGACAGCGGGATTCGACCGGGTGGAACATCAACGCCTTCGACGCGGTGACGGTCGACGTTCCCGACACCGACGAGGACGGGATTCCCGATTTCTACGAGACGGCGCACTCGTCGATCCTCGATCCGAACGATCCCGACGACGCCGGGCAGGACGGCGACGGCGATCTCTCGTCGAACCTGGAGGAATTCCGGGTCGGCACGGATCCCGAGGACGGGAACTCGTATTTCCGGGTGACGCGGGTCGATCCCTCGACGTCTTCGGTGACCCTCGAATGGACGGGCACGCCGCCGTTCCGCGTCTGGCGCAAGGACGGGCCGGCGGGCGCCTGGTCCGTCGCGCTGGACGACTGGAACGACACGTCCTGCACCCTCTCGGGCGTCGGCACGAACGACTGGTACCGCGTCGAACCGATCCGGGATTAGCCCCCGCCGCCCCGCAAGGAAAAACAGGCCGTAGGAGGCCGATCCCCACGCGCCCTTCGACTTGTCCTCCGTCTTGTCCTTCGTAGTTCCGCATTTGCGGAACGGTGGAGGAAGTACCGCGCCTGCGGGACGGAGGAGGACGTCGCGCATCTACCCGCGAAGGACGACATCCTGCAAATGCGCTGAAGGCG
>CAYNBQ010000157.1:0-5414 GCA_964395275.1 uncultured Verrucomicrobiota bacterium | reverse complement strand
CCGGGATCCCTACGGGGCCGTGAACGAACGTCCCGAAATCGTCTGGAGACTGACCTGGACGGTTCGTTCCTCGCCCGGGGTCTGGATGAGGCCGGCGCGTTCGATGATCTGCCTGCAGATCGTCTTCAGCTCCGCATCCGAGAATCGATCCGGGACCTGCGAGACCGAGACCAGGATCGTCCGTCCGGAGGAATCCGGGTGGACGTCGATCGGCAGGGCGGTGCGGACGCCCTGTGCGGTGAAGACCTTCTGGACCTCGTCGCGGATGATTCCGTTCTCCTGTTCCGCCCGGTCCCGAAGCTCCGGGTTCATGATGGCCAGTCCCGGGGGCGGGGCGCCCGGCATCATGCCCGGCATCAGGCCGGGGGCCTCCGGCGACGGTTCTTCGGCCGCCTTTTCCGCCGGCGCCGGCGGCGCGCCCGGGGGCGCGATCATGGCGAGGCGCTGGACGGCGTTCGGCACGGCCCGGAAATCGACGAGGCTGCGGCCGTTCCAGAGTTCGACCACGTGACCCAGGGTGTCGAGTTCGTCCGGGCTGCGGAATCCCACGGGATCGAAGGCGACCTGTACCTTTTCTCCCGGCGCCGGGACGGAGACCTGTTTGTCGGGGAACGGAACGCGGAATCCCGAGGTCATGTTGAACCTCGTGAGATGGATCGTCAGCGTCGAGATGTCCGGCGGAGCGCCGGCCGGCACCTCGATATGGACGACGGGCTGGATCCGCACCGCCTCGCCCTCGGCGGGCGCGATCCCCTTCAGCTCCAGCCGGGCGATCCGCACGGGCGGCTTCGGCGGCCTGGCCACCTGTTGCAGAGGGATCGGGGCGGTGACCTCCCCCTTCTGCAGTTTCTTGAGATTGCGGATCTGCGCTTCCTCGAGCTTCCTGAGCTGTTCCTTCTGGGCGCGGGCGAGTTCGAGACGCCGTTCCATCTTGTAGCGATCGAGCTGCGACACGGGTTTCGGTCTCGTGCGCCGTTCGGCGAGCAACCGGTTGCGTTCTTCCTTGGTCACCCACTGGCCCTCGTAGAAGACCAGCCCCTTCTGCCGCTGTTCGCGGGCGAAGCGCAGTTCCCTGGAGAGGAAATCGTAGGAGGCCTGATTCCTCGGAATCGTGACGGTCGTTTCGAAGGACCCTTTCCGGTAGAGGATTTCGAAGGAATCGGGGTTCTGTCGGACGACGGGGTATTCCTCCCCCCGTTTCAGGACGATCGGCACGGCGACGAGCTTCGGAGTTCGCTGCGGATTGACCTTGAGTTTCCCGCGGATCAGCTCGCCGTTCTCGTTGCCCATGCGGTCGCGGCGCGCGATCCGGGCCAGGACGTTGGTGCCGTCGTGGTTGAACCAGACGATGTAGCCGTCCGGGGTCGTTTCGACGAGATCGAAGACCTGCAGGCCCGTACCGGTGCCGTAATCCTGGACCCGGGGCGGAATGACGATCTCCGGGGCGGTAATCGTGGCGTAGCCGATGGCCCGGGGATCCGGTTTCGTGAGTCCCGCGAGGGGGTCGGATCGTTCCGTCTCGGCGCTCTCGAGATCGTCGAGCAGGTACCAGCCGATGCCCCCGGAATGGACGATCTTCACGAAATCGCCTTTGCGTTCGACGATGTTGCCGTCCAGGACCCGGCCTGTCTTTTTCACGATCATCTTCTCGGCGCCGGCGGGAACGGCCGCCGCGAGAAGGGCGAGGAACAAGGGGACGATGCGGCGGAGAGACATGAGGCAAACGGGCTCCTTCCCGGGTTTCGGTCTTCTCATTATAGGAGCAGACTTTCTCCCCGTTGAACCGCAAAAGGGCGGCGCGACGGGATCGGCGCCGCGGGTTCGGCGCCGTCCGGAGGCCATGATCCGATCCTTCAGATCGTGAAGGCCCGGGGCGGACCGAAGATCTCGCGGGCGAGGATCGCCCGGCGGAGGGAATCCCGGTCCCGGAAAAGGGCGGCGACCGAGGGGCCCTTTTCGGAAGCCACGCTCACGGAGAAATGATCGTCCAACCGATCCGGACGACCGACCTCCTCCATGCGGGTGGGCAGATCGTAGGCGTCGGCATGGGCGCCGGCGGCGATGTCGTACGCGCCGGTATGCACATTCGTATCGATCTCGAAGGCCCCGGAATCCTCCCGTGCCGCCGTCTCGGGAACCGCCCGGGGCCCAACGATCTCCGGGGGCCGTCGGGGCAAACGCGGCCGGCGAACGGCCGCGGGGGCGGCTTCGGCCTCGGGCATGCGGGGCGCCGGCGGTGGGGGCGCCGGAACCGGCGCCGGCGGCGCCGCGGGTGTCCGGGGGAAGGCCTGCTTCCGCTCCGGAATGTCCCGGTGTTCCGCGGCCGGGGGCGGGGCGGCTTCTCCCGAGAGTTGTTTCTCGAGCGATTCCAGGAACCTGCGAACGTCCTCCTGCGGCACGTGCGGCGCCCCGGGCGGCCCTCCCGGGGGAACGGGCGGGGGGATCTCGATCTCGCCGGGTTCTTCGGCCGCCTTGCGGCGTTCCGCCCTCTTGGCGAGGATCGACACGGTCATGACGACCAGGAAGAAGAGGAGACCGATCAGATCTTCCATGGCGTCTTTCCTTTCGTTCTCCCGTCGTCCCGGCCGCCGGCCGCGCCGGCGTCCGGACGGATCAGGACCCGCCGCCCGGCGTGCCTCCGCGGACGTCCTCGCCGGAGATCGCCTGCCGCATGCTGGTATCCGCCTTGATGTTCTGCAGGCGGTAGAGGTCCATCACGCCGAGGTTGCCTTCCCGGAGGGCCTGGGCCATGGCCTTGGGGACCTCCGCCTCGGCCTCGACCACCTTGGCCTGCATCTCCTGGACCCGGGCGCGCATCTCCTGTTCCAGGGCGACCGCCGTGGCCCGCCGGACCTCGGCCCGGGCCTGGGCGATCTTCTTGTCGGCCTCGGCCTGGTTGATCTGCAGCCGGGCGCCGATGTTCTCGCCGACGTCGACGTCGGCGATATCGATCGACAGGATCTCGAAGGCCGTTCCCGCGTCGAGTCCCTTGTCCAGCACCACCGAGGAAATCCGGTCGGGGTTCTCCAGCACGCTCTTGTAGGTCTGGGCCGAGCCGATCGTCGTCACGATCCCTTCGCCGACCCGGGCGATGATGGTTTCTTCGGTCGCCCCGCCGACGAGCCGGTCGATGTTCGCGCGAACCGTGACCCGCGCCTTGGCCCGGAGCTGGATGCCGTCCTGGGCGACGGCGTCGACGGTCTCCCGCCCCTTTTTCGGATCGGGGCAGTCGATGACCTTCGGGTTGACGCTCGTCTTGACGGCGTCGTAGACGTCGCGTCCGGCCAGGTCGATCGCGGCGGCTTTCTGGAAATCGAGATCGATGCCCGCCTTGTCCGCGGCGATCAGGGCCTGGACGACGTTGATCACGTTGCCGCCCGCCAGGTAATGCCCTTCCAGGGGATCGGTCGGCATCTCGATGCCCGCCTTCACCAGTCGGATCCGCGCGTCGACGATCAGCGAGGGGGGCACCTTGCGCAGTTTCATCCCGACGAGGGTGAGGATGGGCACCCGGGCCTTCGACATGACGGCCTGGACCCAGAGCTTGAGGAAGGAAAAGAAGATCACGGCGCCGATGACGAGGATCAGCACCAGCACCCAGAAGGCGATCTGGACCACTCCCGTTGCGGCGGCCAGAACGGAATAGAAAGGCAACGACATCGTTTCCTCCAATCGGCTAGGCGGATGAGCCGTCGTCGATGCGACGCACGACCACCCGGTTTCCTTCGACTTCGATGACGCGGATTCGGCTGCCCGGGGGGATCCTGCCCCCTTCGCTGACCACGTCGACCCGGTTCCCGTCGATCTCGGCCACGCCGGCCGGGCGCAGCGCCGATCGGGCCACCCCTTCCCGGCCGAGCATTTCCTGCAGTTGGCGATCCGCCGCGGAGAAGTCCCGCGCCGTCGCCGAAAGCGTCATCTTCCGGCCGATCGGCGTCTGCGGGAAATACCGGACCCACAGGTAGAAGAGGACGGCGGAGACAACCGTGACTCCGAGCAGCAGGGACGTGGCCTGCGTGGTCGTCAGGTCCGGGGACCGGTAGCCCTGGACGACTGCGGCGATCCACAGCAGCGCGCCGATGCTGCCGAGGATCCCGCCCGGCACGAAGACCTCGGCGCAGATCAGCAGGAACCCGGCGATGAGCAGGAGAATGATGGGATTCATAATCAGGACATCCAACGTCGTTTCAGACTACTTCGGTCCCCGACGGGCCGCAAGCGAACTCGACACGCGCACTTCCCCCGACGGGTGCGCGGGGCTCACGATTCCGCGGAGTTCTTTCCCTCTTTGTCCGGAACCACCACGATCTTCACCCCTTCGATCTTGAGGATTCGAACCGGGCTGCGCTTTCGGATCCATTCCCCCTGGGCGACCACGTCCAGGAGACGATCTCCGAACCGCGCCTTGCCCGCCGGACGCAGGTGGGTGATCGCGACGCCCCGTTCCCCGACCTCGGCCCGTTCCGAGGCCTGGGGGGCGACATATCCCTCGCGGCTCGAAACGGCGCCGGCCAACACCATCTTCCGCAGACCCGGGATCCCCGGCAGGAAACGGCCGATGAGCGCGCCGACGACGAACGCGCCTCCCAGGGCGATCGCCAGGGGCGCCAGCGCGGGGGTCAGGACGTCCCATCCGGGCCATCGGGGCGAATCGGGCGGGTTCTCGACCATGGCCAGGATCAGGGCGGCGATCATCAGCAGGAGGCCGGCGATCCCGGCGACGCCGAAGCCGGGAATCACGAAGAGTTCCGCGGCGATCAGGGCGAGGCCCGCCAGAAGGAGGACGACCTCCTCGAGGCCGGCGAGGCCCGCGACATGCTGGCCGAAGAAGAAGAGTCCGAAACAGAGGATGCCGAGCAGTCCGGGGATTCCGAATCCCGGCGTCTTGATTTCGATGTAGATCCCCAGCAGTCCCCCCATCAGGAGCAGGGAGGTGACGGCCGTGCTCGTGAGGAAGCGGGCAAGCCGTTCGGCGCCGGTCTCCTCGATCCGGATGACCGTCGCCTCGCCGTGACCGATCTTCTCGAGGAAATCCCGGAGATCCTTCGCCTCGCCCGCGGCCAGCAGGGGACGACCGTCCGGGCCGGGCGCCAGGGCCTCCTCGGTGGTCAGCGTGAGAATCTTGCCCTCGGGACAGATCACCCGGTCTCCGACCTTCAGTTCCTTGTCGAGGTCCACCATGGCTTCGCCGACGTCGGCGTTGTGCCCGTTGCGCTGGGCGGCGCTGCGCAAAAGGGAGAGGACGTAGGACGCCTGCTTTTCGCGAAGGGTCTTCGGCTGTTCCGAAGGCCCCCCCGTGGGCAGCAGGGGCATCATGATGGGCGCGGCGTCCCCGATTCGTCCGATCGGAGACATCCAGATCTCGTTCGTCGCGAAGGCGATCAGGGCGCCGCCGGAAATGGCCCGCGGATTGA
>CAYNBQ010000156.1:0-5436 GCA_964395275.1 uncultured Verrucomicrobiota bacterium | reverse complement strand
ATCTGCAGAGTCAGAACGGGGGGCTGGATCCGGTGGCCGTGACCCGCGACTGCAAGGTGGACGTCTTCCTGCCCCGCTGCATGTTGTATCCGAACCGGTACGTCGGGGACCTCTGGATGGGAGACGCGCAGGGGAACAGGATCGACATGGCGCCGAACGCCGTTCGCTTCGAAATCGTCGAACATTCGTATCCCGGGATTCGAGTTCCTCTGAATCCTCAGAAGGGTCTCTTTTTTGCAGAGGCCCGGTGGAGTGTCGAAGGTGCGCAAGAACCGTCGTAGACGGGGTTCCCCGCGGACGGGCGTTCGGGCGGCGGGTGTTCCGGCGCCCTTTTTGTAGAAGAACGATTCAGGCGACCGAGACCGATGCATTTGGCCTACGTGGTTTCCGGGTTCCCGGGAGGGACGTCGTCGTTCGTTCTCGATGAAATGGAGGCGCTCCTCGAAGCCGGTCAGAGAATCACCGTCTTCAGCGACCGGCATATTCCGATGCGGGATCTTTCGAGGCCCCTCCGGGAGCTCGAAAGGGGCGCGGTGTACGAGGAAGCCCCTTCGTCCGTGTCGGCCATGCTCCGAACGGCCCTGGGGGATGCCGATTTTCGAAGGAGACTCGACCGGGTTCTTGCCGCCGCCGGGAGAGGGCGACGCCGGGGGTACGGGGTCTACGCACGGACCACTCTCCGCTGGGCGCAAATCATGGGCGAAACGGGAGTGGAGCATGTTCACGCCCACTTTGCTGCCGACAAGACGGACCAGGCGCTGATGGCCCATCTCTGGACCGGGATCCCCTACAGTTTCACCGCCCATGCCTACGACATCTTCTGGGTCGCATACCTCTGGCGATGGAAAAGCCGCGAGGCGTCCTTCGTCAGGACGATCTCGGAGTTCAATCGGCGCTATATCCTGGAACACGGCCTGATGCGGGACCGGGAGGCTGGAAAACTCCACGTGGTCAGGATGGGGGTCCGATTGCCGGATGTGAACGGGAACGGCCGTCGCCGGAAGAAGGACGGGCCTTTCGTCTTCCTGGCCGTGGCCAACCTGGTCTGGAAAAAGGGACTGGACATCCTCGTCGATGCGGCGCGAATCCTGGCGTCGCGCGGCCTGCGGCCGTGTATCCGGCTGGTGGGGAGAGAGTACGAGCCGGTCGCATCCTTGCTCCGCAGCAGAACGGCCGAGTACGGCCTCGACAACGTGGAGATCCTCGGTCCGGTCGCCCACGGGGAGATCGGGGAGATGTTCCTGCAATCGGATTGCTTCGTGCTGCCGTGCCGCGATCATCCGGTGGAACGAATGGACGGGATCCCCGTGGCGATGATGGAAGCCATGGCGTACGAGTTGCCGGTTATTTCCACCCGCGTGTCGGGCGTCCCCGAGCTGGTAAGGTCCGGGGCGGGGATTCTGGTGGATCCCGACGATGCGGAGAGTCTCGCCGGATCGATGGAGACGGTCATGGGGTTTTCGGACGAAGAACGCCGTCGGATGGGCCGGGAGGGACGCAGAATCGTGTCTGAGGATTTCAACCTCGCGAAGCAGACGCGGCGGTTGGTCGAACTTTTCGAATCCGGGACCGGGGGGAGGAAACCGCCGGCTTGAAAACGCTGCGCATCGCCTTCTTTCACCCCAACGCCTGGCTGGGGCTGCTCGGTCGGACCCTCGAGGGCATGGGGTACGCGGTGGAATTCAACGGCGCTTCGAAACACGTCGACGTGGTCGTTTCCAACTCGGTTTCGACGCCGGCGGCGGCCGCGGCAGCCCGACGGTACGGGAAACCTCTCGTCGAGATATGCCTCGACGTGCCGGTCTACCGGATGCTCGATCGGCGCTTCCGGCGATACTACAGGAACTACCGCCGCCGACTCGCGGAAGCCGACCTTGTTCTGAGTATGTCGAGGAAGACCCAGGAGGACTTGCTCAACGTGTTCGGCATACTCTCGCGCGTCCTGTACCTCTACATCGATCGGGTTCGCCTGGACATCGAAGGCGTGCAACGGCGGCGCGATCAGGTCGTCCAGATCAGCCGCTTCGTGCCGCACAAAAACTTCGAAGACACGATCCGTGCGGCGGCCATGCTCCCGTCGCGTCCCCGTCTGGTTTTCATCGGGAAATCCGGCGATCCGGCCGGCTTGCAGACTCTCGCACGCGGACTGGGCGTCGACCTGGAGATCATGCTGGATGCCCCCGACGAAACGGTGGCGCGGAAGCTTCGCGAATCGGCGGTGCTCGTCTCGCCGTCCTCTTTCGAGGGATTCGGCCTGACCCCCCTGGAAGCCCTGTATTGCGGCACGCCGGTCGTTTTGTCGGACATCAGCACCTTTCGGGAAATCTACCATGGTGTGGCGCTCTTCCACGGTTTGAGGGATCCCCGGGACCAGGCGGCCCGTATTGCGGAGGTCCTCGACGATCCCTCGGTCGGAAGCCGAATGTGCGAGGCGGCCTCGGCGTTGCTGGACCGGTTCACCGTCGAGAGAAGCGCCGAATGTCTCGCACGGCATCTCGAACGGGTCGCCCGGTGATCGGCAGGCGAGTTCCGCTGCGGCCTGTATTTGCAATGCCACAGTGACGGGCCAGGAGAAGGATCCTGCCTTCTACGAAGAGAGGGAGCAGGTTCGGGGGATGGAAATGCGGAGAGAGTTGACTGTGCCGGAGAATCATCAGGGGCCCTCTGCCGGAGACTTGAGAGGATCGGCTGATTCCGCTCGGATACGGGAGTCGCCGAAACACCCCTGTCCGGATGGCGCCGCCGCGGATCGGCCAGCCGATCCTACCGAGCGGATAGCCTATGTTGCGAAGTGGGGACTGACGTACGCCGGCCAGGTGCCCACGGAGGAGTACATTCGGAGAGCCCTGATTTCGCTTGGGTGCGAGGTTGTGCCGATCGATTTCCGGGAGACGCGGCCGTTTTCCTACCGTCTCGTGTCGAGGGCGGGGCGGCGACTGCCGGCCGCGGACGGGAAGCGGCGGGGCGGCGGATTCCTCCGACGGATCGTTCGGGGAAGATTCGCGGCCCGGCTGGCGTCCGAGATCTCGCGATGCCGGCCCTCGATCGTTCTCTTCAGCAATTTCGAATCCTGGCCGGAGGAACTGGGCGGGTTGCTCCGGGTAGCCTGCGGGCCGGAGACCGTTCTTGCCGTGTGGAACTTCGACAAGGTCAGCGACAGGACCGAACCGAAGACGGGGAAATCGGCCTGGTTTCTTCCCCTCGCGCGGGCCTGCGACATCGCCTTCGTAAAGGAGCGGGGCGCCTTCGATTTCTTCCGCGCGGAGGGGATCAACCCGGTCTGGCTGGATCAGGCGGCCGTGGACGGCCTGCCCTTCGGAAGCGATGAATACCGAACCCCGGAGTTCGAGTGCGACGTGGCGTTTCTCGGGGGGACCGGGGACGAATCCAGATCGAAATTCGTCGTAGAGATCGGCCGGCATGTCGATCTGAAGGTCTTCTCGGCGGAACCGGAAGCCTGGCGGGCTCTGGGAATCCGAAACGCGCATGGACCCGTTTTCGACGACCGGATGCCTTCGCTGACCGCTTCAGCCGGGATATGCCTCGGCCTGAACGCAGGCTACGAGATGGAGGGCTGCTGGTCCAACCGCATCTATTGGATCCTGGGGGCGGGCGGTTTCTGCCTGATGAAGCGGGTTCCGGGAATGGACGGAATGTTTCGAGACGGCGAACACCTCGTGTATTTCGAGAGCCTTGAAGAGGCACTGGATAAGATCGGGTACTATCTGCGGCATCCCGAAGAGCGCGAGAGGATCCGCCGGCGCGGCTACGAGTACGTGCATCGATATCACACCTATACGGCGCGATGTCGCGAGTTTCTGGATCACATGACCGCATTTCGTGCGAGGCGTCCGCGAACCGGAGGGATCCGAACGACAGATCGGGGGGAGACGTCCCCCGGAGCCGATGCGGAATGACGTCGGGTCTTGAGAGATCGATGGACGCGGCGGGCGGCCACCGGGATGCATGTTGGCGACGGCATGCCGATCCGTGGAAAGTGGTGATCCTGGATCGCGCGGTTGTCGGACCGCGGGTCCTGGACATCGGTTGCGGCTACGGTTGGTATTGCGATCTGCTCTTGGAAAAGGGACTCGAGGCGACGGGATTGGATCGGAATCTTCACCCGCGCCGACCAGGGGTTTTCGTTCAGGGATCGGCCTCCGAACTTCCCTTTGCGGACGGCACTTTCGACACCGTGGTCGCGTTCGACGTCATGGAACACATCGATGATCACGATCGGTTTCTGGAGGAAGTGCGCCGGGTCTGCCGATCGCGACTGATCCTGTCGGTTCCCAACGAGGACGACCGGCGGCTGACCGAGTGGGGACTGACGTACAAGCACCACCGGGACAAGACCCATCGGAGGCAGTACGAACGGGAAGAACTGGAGTCGCTTCTCCGGGGACACGGGTTCGAATGCCGGTTCGAGAGACGGGATTCCATCTTTCCGGTCGGCGTTCTCCCCGGATATGCGCGGAGCTTCTGGAGGTTGCCGGTGAGGGCCGTGATCCGGATGTCCCGGGGGTTGAAGGTCTGGGAACCGGGGCTGTGGGAGCCGGACCTGTACGCGGTTTGTGATCGCATCGATCGCGCCGGATCGGACGGCTGCGAGTCTCCGGCGAGCGCGGGCGGAAGGCCGTGATCCTGTTTACCGACGATTTTTCACCGCGGGCGGGCGGGATCGGAGAATATCTCGGCGGAATCGGTCGGCATTATCCGCAGGCGTGCACGGTCTACACGACGGTGGCCGCGGACGAAGCGGACGATTCCCGGGGGACGACCGGCCTCGTGCGGATCGTGCGTCGTCCGGATTGGGATCGGCGGACCGGGGAAAGGGCGGGGGACGGATTCGCCGTCCTGCGGAAATGGAACAGCATGCGGTGGCGGATTTCCCTTCTTCGAAGGATCCGCGGGATCCTTCGGGCGGAGCGCGGGGTTCCGGTTCTGCTGGGGCGCTGGTCCGTCTTCGGACACCTGGTTTGCGAGGCCTGCCGGGAAACGCGCACGGAGATATCGATCGCCGCATACGGCGCGGAACTTGTGGAGATTCCGAACGCGGCGAAGGAGGCGGTCTGGCGCCGCAGGGATTTCCGCGAGGCGGGTCGGGTCATCGCCTGCAGCCGATACACCCGAAGCCTTCTGGATCGGCTGGGTGTGGATCGGGACCGGATCGAGGTCCTGCCGCCGGGAATCGACGTCGCCGCCGCCGAGACGGCGAGAAACGCGGCGGAGAGAATCGACCTTGACGAACGATTCGGACTGCGGGACGGCCGTGTCGTCCTCGGGCTCGGCCGGCTGATTCCGAGAAAGGGATTCGATCTTCTCATCCGCTCGTTTGCCGGGCTTGGGAACGATTCGAGGGACGTTCGGCTCGTGATTGCCGGGCGGGGACCGGAACGGGGATCGTTGGAAGCATTGGCGCGGGACCTGGGTCTG
>CAYNBQ010000155.1:0-5442 GCA_964395275.1 uncultured Verrucomicrobiota bacterium | reverse complement strand
GATGCGGGCCGCCCGATCCGCGGCGCGCGCGTCATTCTCTGCGATCCCTATCGGAACATCCGCGTTTCCCCTTCCTACCCCTACGCGGAGGCCCGCGCCGAGACCGACGCCGAGGGGCGTTTTTCCTTCCCCGACCGCGGCGGGATCCCCGACCGGCTGATGGTGCTGCGGTCCGGTTTCGCCGTGACCGCCGCCGGTCCGGTCTCCGCCGGGGAAACCTCGGCGGACGACCCCTTCCGGATCGTTCTTCCGCCCCCGGGCACGATCGCGGTGCGGATCCCCGCGAAGCAGGGACAATCCGTCATTGTCCAGAAGGATCTGGAAGAAGCCGCGCCCGACCTGATTTTCGACTATTTCGAGGAACGACCGATCGGCGCCGAGGCCCCGTTCACGAGCTTCTACAATCTGGCGCCGGGCACGTACCGGGTCGCCATGCGCAGCGCGTCGAAGACGCCGGGCCGGGCGCCCCTGGTCTTCACCACCGTCGATCTCCCCCCGGGAGGGACCGCCAAGGCCGATCTGCGGGAGATCGGGATCTCCCTTCGCGGGACGGTCCGCACGGCGGACGGAACCCCCGTGCCGGACGCCAAGATCTTCCTGGAATGTCTCGACTGGCCTTCTCCGGCCGAGACCCGACTGACCGCCTACGCGTCCCGCACCGGCTCGTTCGCCGCCGGGAACCTGAGTGCCGGTTCGTGGCGCGCCTGGATCCGAAGCATCCGCCCCGATCCGGAAGGGGACCCGATCCGGATCGACGGCCGCGCCTCCTTCGAAATCGTCCGGGGAACGAATCCGGATCCCGTTTCGATCCAGGTCGTCTCCTACCCGGCGCCGAAGATCGGGTCCCCGGCCCCGCCGATCGACCTCCCGGACCTCGAGGGAACCGACCGCCGTCTGGCGGATCTCCGGGGCCGATGGGTCTGCCTCATCTTCTGGAGCCCCCGGTCCAGGCCCTCCGCCATGGAGCTTCTCGCCGCGAAGACGGCCCGGGAACAATTCGCCGACCGGGACATACGATTCCTGACCGTCGCCGTCGAAGCCTCCCCGGCCCAGGCCCGGAGCGCCATGTCGAGCGTCGGACTGGAGGGGATCCACCTGATCGCGGGGGAAGGATGGGATCATCCCGTCCTGCACGCCTACGGCATCGCATCGCTTCCCGCCGTTCTCCTGATCGATCCCGAGGGCCGGCTCGTTGCACGGGACCTTCGCGACAAGGCCATCGGACGGGTGATTGAAACGGTCCTGGACCGCCCCGAGGAGGCGGAGTCCTATTTGAAGGCGCTTCTGGAACAGAGCCGGATGTTGACCGAGGTGCAGGTCATCCTGGAAACCCAGCCCGCCCGGGCGGCAGAGCGGCTGCAGACCTTCTACGAATCCCATCCGGACCTCGACCGTCCCCCCGCCTACGACCGCATCCTCCAGTACCTGCAGTCCCGGGCGGCCGGGGAGACCGGGTCATGACGGGGCCCGCGGTTCGTTTCGGCGTCGTCGGCCTGGGGATCGGCCGCTGGCACGTCGAGGAAATCTCGAAGCTGCCGGACGCCGTGGTGACGGCCGTCTGCGACCGCGATCCCGGCCGGAGGGAGGGCGTGCGCCGGCGTTACGGGATCCCGGCCGCCGAGGAAAGGATCGAGGATCTCCTGGCGCGCAGCGACGTCGACGCCGTGGTCGTCGCACTCCCGAATCACCTGCATGAACCGGCGGTCCTCGCCGCGTTCGACGCCGGCAAACACGTCCTCTGCGAGAAACCCCTCGGCCGGGACGCCGCGGCCGCGCGCAGGATGGCGGCCGCAGCGGCGGATCATCCCGGTCTGCAGGCCCTCGTCGCCATGAAGTTCCGGTTCGATCCCAGGAGCCGCGCCCTTCGCCGACTCGTCGAAGACGGCGCGATCGGAACCGTCTACCACGGGTTCAACCGGTACATCCGTCCGGCCGGCGGCGGCGGGATCCCCGAAGGCTGGTTCCGCCGGAAGGAAACCGCCGGGGGAGGCGCCCTCATCGACAACGGCGTCCATCTTCTCGACCTGAACTGGTTTCTGATGGGTCGTCCCCGCCCCCTCCTCGCCCTGGGACGATGCCACGACCGCATCGGCCGGCGATGGGATCCCTCCCTGGACGTCGAAGACTTCGCATGCGGCCTCCTGACCTTCGAAGACGGTTCGGCGATCGTGCTGGAAAACGGATGGGCCGCCTACGTCGAGCGGGAACTCTTCGAGGTGCGCGTCCTGGGCGACAGGGGAGGAATGGAGTTCACCTCCGGGAAATACTGGACGCACTCGGGCGACCGTTACGTGGAACGATCCGTCCAGGAGACCGGCGGCCCGAACCAGTGGCGCCACTTCGTCGATTGCATCCGGGGCGAAACCGAAAACCTCTCCCCCTTCTCCGACGGGGCCAGGGTCTCCGCCATGCTCGAGGCGATCTACGAGAGTCACCGGCAGGGCGGCGCCGCAAGGGTCGCCGACGTTCCGGGTTGATCCCCGCCGGCCGTCACCGCCGCGGCACCCCGTAGATCCAGGCGCCCGGCGCGCCGTCCGCCTCGAGGATCAGGGTCCCGTCTTCGACCCGGCCCGGGAACGGCGAACCCCGGTTCCCCTGCCCTTTCTCGACGAAGAGGTCCAGGTCCGGGATCTCCTCCGGCAGCGGAACGCGGACCTCTCCCGATCCTTCCAAGCGGATCATGAAGACCGCACCGCCTTCCACCCGGCGGGAGGGATCCACCGGCCCCCAGGCGAGGGCGCGAATCCTGCGGTCCGCGAAAACGTAGCGTTTCCCGTCGATCGTGATCCCCCCGCAGTTCCGGCCGGCAAACGCCGCCAGGCGGCCGGAATCGTCCAGCCGGAAAGCGAGCGCATCCGACCCCTCGTAGTCGATCCTGTGCCCCGCGGCCCGAAACCCCTCGAGCCGGATCTCCCGCGAGGGCAGATCGAGCCGCGCAACGATCGCGGCGTCTTCCTCCGGACTCCTCGAAAACCCTCCGGGCCAGTCTTCCTCGAGATCCTTCAGGTGCGGAGCCAGGGAAACCGCCCCGTTGGGGAAACGGCAGACCAGGTAATCGCCGCCCCGGGAAACGACCGCGGGATTGTCGTTGAACCCCGGGAAAACCCCGCTCGCGGGATAGGCGTTCAACGCCGCGAGGATCTCGAACCAGTTCCGGCTTTCCCGTCCGAGGCTGGCGGCCTGGTCGTCCCGGGGGCGATAGCCGAGAAACGTCAGCGAGCCGCCTCCCTCCAGCCGCCGATGCGTCCCGACGACCCGATCGCCGACCCGCGCCGCCACGTCGACCCCCTCCCGGACATGCACCGGGTAAATGCGGTCGACAAGAAAATCCGTCAGCACGATCTGGGGCGAAACCGTCTCCAGGGGGCCTTCGAAAACGATCTCCCTGCCGGCCGCCCGGATCCCGTCCGGGGGCGCCGGGTCGATCCGCACCCCCCACAACTCCGCCCACGCCTCCCCCACCGGATCGCCGCGGCGATCGATCCGCGGGAACGGACCCGACCAGATCACCCTCCCGCCGGTCTCGGCGAGACGGCGCATCATCGCCAGGAGATCGCGGGACGGAAAAGGCTCGAAGGTCGTCGCCAGCGTCGAGAATCGCCGTCCGCCGACGACCACGGCGCCGTTCTCCACGCGCCCGCGGCGCAGCAGGGCCGCCTGGGTGATCCAGTTCGCATACCCGTACTGCGTCATCCAGCTGCCGAATCGTTCGTCCACGCTGACCAGATCCAGCGGGTAGAGCATGAGCACCTCGACGTCCCGATGCTCCATCCCCTGCACCAGCCCGTAGGTGGGGGAACCGCTGACTCCGTAGGCGTTCGCCAGGAAGGATCGGTGCTCCTGGATCGGGCGGGGATGTCCCCAGTGGGCGCAATAGGCGAAGGGCACCTCGTTCAGGATGCCCAGCGAAGAGGCCAGCGCCATGCCGTAGTAGTCGCGGTCCAGCCATCCTCCCTCCGGATGATCCGTTCCGCCGCCGGTGAGATACTCCCCCCATTTGAAGTAGTCGTGGCACGCCGCGGCGGCCTGGTGAACCGTGCATGACCAGACGAAATTCGGCGTGTACTCGTACTTGGACCGATTCATGTTCTCCGGTCCGACGCGCCAGAAATCGACCGTCGGACTCTCGGCCCACGTCGCATGCGCCCGGGTTTCCAGCGGATGTCCGTACCGCTCCTCCGCGTACCTCTTGGCCTCGAGAAAAAGGTCGACGACCCCGTCCTGCAGCATCCGGTAGTACCGCGAACGGAACAGCGCCGTGCGGGCGATTTCCTCCGGCGTCGGCCCGAAGACGTGCATCCGGTCCTCGCAGGCGGAAAGATCGATGCCGAAGTCCTCCTGGCCGTACGTGAAATAGATCATCCAGGGCGCCAGGTCCGCGTATTGATCTCCGTACTCCCGCGCGAAACGGCGTTCGAACCCCCTGCTCACGTACCGCAGGGCGAATGCGCCGTGCTCGTGGTGCGCGAAGTAGGACCAGTCCTGCTGGATATGCATTTCGTCCGAATAGAGGGCGTTCAACGGGACCCCGGCATCGACATAGAGATCGATCAGCCCCTTCAGGAAAGGCAGCGATCGTTCGCCGAAATAGTCCATTTCCGGAGTTTCGTACTGCTGCACGACCAGCACCCGGTCCAGACCTTCGGCCCCGGCGCCTCCGCTTCCGTAGACCCGGATCCGACGGGCCACCGGGGTCCGGATCGATTCGTATTCCTCGACCCGCGCGACCTCGCTGATCTCCACCCAGGACCCGGGTTCCACGACCGTGTACCGGGAACCCGGGATCCCCCGTTCGCGGAACGCGAACACCCGGACCCCCGCGTCCCGGATCTCGATCGGCCCCTTGTTGTTCGTCCAACGGCGATGTCGCCAGAGCTGGACGCTGAATGCGCCGCTTTCCGGATCCCGCAGGCCCTTGCGGTAGTGGAGCCAGCGCCCCGATTCGCCCGTCTGCTCGATGCACGCCGGTCCCACTTCCAGCGGGCTCAGGAGGCTGAGCTCCAGCCCCAGTCCGTACGAGGCGGCGAACCGTCCGATCGCCGCGATCGCGGCGATCGCCTCCGGGCGATCCGGCGTGAGTTCCCTCGGCCGGTCCTGCCCCGGCCGGTACTGGGCGAAAAACTGGTCGAACGCCAGCACCAGCGTTCTGCACCCCCTCCGCCGGGCTTCCTCGCAAACCTGACGGAGACTCGCGTTCCGCGGAGTGCGGCCCGTGGCCAGGTTCATCACCTTGTCCGGATCCCGGGCCAGATCGAGCAACTCCTGATCGTTCACCAGGATGATCCCCGCTCGGGGAAGCTGGAACGCCCAGGGCCCGGGGTACGCCACCAACTCCGCCCGGTAGACCCCCGTCTGCTCCTCCGCCATCACGACCTCCTCCGCCGCCGGGATTCCCCCGCCGCAATGAACCGCCAGAAGGATCCCCAGCAGACGCGCCGACCA
>CAYNBQ010000154.1:0-5444 GCA_964395275.1 uncultured Verrucomicrobiota bacterium | reverse complement strand
GCCGGATGGCCAGGTTCAGGGCCTGAGGCACGTGCCGCGCGGGATTGGACAGAATCGACGCCCGGCGCGATCCGTCCGTCCAGACGCCCTCCCCCGCCCCTCCCCCGCCGCGCCCTTTGTGGACCGACTCCGGTTGAAATCCCCTGCTTTCCAGGATCGAGCGGATCCGTTCCACGGTTCCGTCGTCGCTGCAACCGTCCACCAGGAGGAACTCGACGATGCGCGGATCGTCCTGGGCCAGGATCGAGGGAACCGTGCGATCGACGTAAGCGGCCTCGTTGCGCAGCGGAACGACGACCGTGACGCCCGGCCGGTCCCCGGGCGCGCCCGACGGCGATCCCAGGCCGTTCACGGATCGGACCCCTCCCCCTCGACCGCGGACGGATCGAGCCGGCTGATTACGAAGCGTCGCTTTCCCGTCTCAGCAAGGGGGATTTCCTTCACGCACTCGATCTCGATTCGAAGGCCCCCCGCCCCGCGATCCCGCAGCTCCTTCCTGACCGCTTCGGCCGTTGCCGCCGAATACCCTTCCTCGGGAACGATTCGCAGGAGGATGGAAGACGGTTCTTCCTGGACGACCTGGAACGATTCGATCTCGGAGAAGTGTTCCAGGATCCCCGTGAAGAAATGAACGATCAGCCGGTTTCCCTCCGGCGTGACGACCACGTCGGTCTCTCTTCCCAGGACGGAGTCCAGCCGACCGAAACCGCGACCGCAGGAACACGGTTCCTCCGGTCCGCGCCGGGCCAGGTCGCCGACGCGGTAGCGGATCAGGGGCATCGGACCCGGATGCAGGCGCGTGACGACCACGTGCCCCGTCTCTCCGGGGGCCACCTCGCGGCCGTCGTCGTCGAGCAGTTCGAGTACGATGTCCAGATCGTGCACGTGATATCCGGAGTCGGCGCCGCACTGGGCGGCCACCTGGAATCCTTCCGCGCAGCCGTAGGTATCCGTCACCCGGACGCCGAAGGTCTCTTCGATCGTCCTCCGATAGCGTGGGTAGAGCATGTCGCCCCACGTCACGGCCGTCCGCAGGGGGCGGTTCCATCCGAGGCGGCGCGCCCGGCGCGCCAGGAAATAGAGGCTGCCCGGGTATCCCCAGAGGTGGTCGATGCGTTGTCGCTCGATGATCTCCAGCGCCCGATCGAGACTCTCGTCGTCCAGCCGGAAGGCGGATACGTAGCGGCAGCCCATCAGGAAATCCTTCAGGCGACGCTGCAGATCGCGATCGAGGGTCATTCCGGTCTGGAGATGGGGTTCTCCGATCCTCCATCCCGCCCATTCGAGGGCCAGGAGAAAGGACGCCCGGTATCGACCCGCGGTCGGAGCGTCTTCGCGGATCCGGAATCCCTCGCCCGTCGAACCCGAGGTGCATGCCTCGTAGGTGCGCCGTCCGGTCGCCCGGGTCGTGTCGCCGGGATAACGCCGCCGCAGCATGGCCTTCGTGACGACCGGCAGTCTTCGGAAGTCTTCCGCGGTACGGATCCGCTCGGGGCGGATGTTTTCCCGGTCCATCAGTTCCCTGTAGAACGGGACCTCCCTGTACGCCACCGCGATCAGGGACCGCAGATCGGCGTCGCGCCGTTCCCGGATGCGTTCCCGGTCCCACCACTGGGCCTTGCGGAGAAACCGCAGCCGCGGCACGAGCCGTTGTCCGAAGAAAAGATCCCCGACCGGGAGGAGGATCCCTCCGGCGATCCACGTCCGCAGAACGTTCCGCATCAGGAACCCCCGCCTCCGGCGATCAGGGTTCGGAAGTAGCCGATCCAGGCGTCGGCCACCCTCTCGAGGTCGTGCTCTTCGGCGCGACGTCTCGCGGCCGATCCCAGGATCTCCGCGAGGCCCGGATCGTCGATGATTTCGAGCAGGGCCCGGCCGATCGCCCCGGCGTCGCCGGGCGCCACGAGGATGCCGGCCTCGCCCCGTCCGAGGAGGTCGGGAACTCCGCCCACGTTCGTCGCCACGATCGGCATTCCGCAGGCCATCGCCTCGGTGACCGACACCGGGACGTTGTCGATCCGGGCCGTGCTCAGAAAGACGTCGTGCCGGTTCATTTCCCGGGGCACCTCGTCCTTCGGAACGGCGTCGCGAAATTCGACGGCGTCGGCCACCCCCGCCTTTCGGGCCGCCTCCCGGGTTCTCGATCTGGAACCGTCCTTGTCCCTGCCGATCATCGTGAGACGGGCCCCGGGCCGGTTCTTCCGCAGCCATGCAAAGGCCAGGACCGCCGTTTCCGGCTCGTAGACCTCGTGGAAGGCTCGCAACCAGAGAATCCTGGGCCTTTCCGGATCGGCGATCCGGTTCCCCGGCCGGACGGGATACCTGTCCAGCGGAAGGGGATTCGGAATGACGAGGATTCTTCTTCCCGCGCAGGGCTCGAGTTCCCGCGCGAGAAAACCGGACGGGCTGACGGTCCCCTGCACCCGTTCAAAGAAGCCTCGGACGCGATTCCCGTGTTTCGCCGCATAGGACGGCAGGTTCCCTCCGTGGAGGACGGCCGTCGTCGGGCAACGCCCCCCCGTGATGCGGACCACGGCGTCCGCCCAGAGGAAGCTCGCTCCGGAAAAGGTGTCGACGGCGACCAGATCCCGGTTGCGGGCCGCGTTCCGGGCCGCAGCGAGGAAATCCGCCCCGCGGAGGATCCGGTTCCGTTTCCAGGAGACGCCGCGCACCCGAAGGCCGCGCCGCCGAAGTTCCGGAACGAGCAGATTGCACGGTTGAGGTACGCCGACCGTCTCGCCGAAGAAGTTCCCGAAGTAACTCAGGCGGGGGAAATCGGCGGGATCGTCCATGGAACCCCTTCCCGGGCCCCTTCCGGGGCGGCGCGGCGATGCGGTCTTCACCGCGTGCCCGCAACGGGCGTCATCGGACGGGAACGTCCCGGCGCACTCGGCCGGGGACGATGAAACGGTTTCCCGGTCGGCCGCGAGGGCGCATTCGGAAGCGGCCTGGAAATTCCGCCGACGCGGCGGAATCCAAGGGCCCGATTCGTCGGCAACACGGCCAGCCCGAGTCCGAACGCCACGCCGCTGGACGCGAGGCGCATCGCGGAATGCGCCATGGTAAGCATGCCCCAGAGGCAGAGCGCCGCGGCCAGAAACACGGCGGGAGAACGTCCCGACTGTCGGACGTAGAGAAACATCCAGATCGTCAGCAGCAGGACCGCGATCACGCCGATGACGCCGTGCTCGGCGATCACCCGGGTGTACTCCGTATGGGGCGCCGCCCATCGACCGGCCAGTTCCCCGTGAAGTTGGGTCGTCATCCCCGGTCCGACCCCGAGCAGGGGATGCATCTGCGCGATCTCGATGTCCGCCTTCGCGAGTTCCGTCCGTCCCGTCGTGTCGAATTCGCCGTACCGGTTCGAGAGCGCCCCGCCGGAAACCTTGTCGGCCACCCAGGCGGCCGCGGCGATTCCCACCAGGGCCAGCAGAACGAACGTCACGGTTCTGGCCCGGCGGTTCCTGCTCGTCCGGGCGTTGTACAGAACCACGGGCGCCGCGGCCAACGCCGCCGCGACCATTCCCCCCCGGGAAAAGGTCAGCAGCCCCTGGAACGCGTACCATCCGGCCAGGACCATGAACGCAAGGCTGATCCGGGGGCGGACGTTGGGAGCCGACGCGATGAGGAACGCGATCAGCAGGCCGAAGCCCAGCATGGTGCTGATCTGGTTGGGGCCGTACCCCCCCGAGGCCAGAACGCTCGATTCCGTGCCGAACTGCACGCCCCCGAGAACCGCGCGCAGACAGAGCCAGGCGACTCCCGCAATGGGATAGACCACCATCGAATAGTCGCGCAATCCCGGCCGTTCCGCATCCACCGTGCGCCAGGCCGCGATCGACGCCAGCGCGAGCGTGAAGGGGCCGCTCAGGTTGAAGGAAATGAGCTGCCGGGCCTGGCCGAAGGGCAGGGTCAGGGTCAGCGGCACGGAGGCCGACATCAGAATCAGGTAGGCCACCGGTCCCCAGGGGATTCCTCCGCGTCCGCGCCGGGACATCGCCAGGAGACAGGCGATCGCCGCGTACTTGCCGAATTCCCAGAAGACGGGGATCGGGGCGTTCCAGGCGCGGGTCATGCGCCAGAGAATCTCGGCGGCGACCAGATACGACATCGCCCCCCACGCCTTGTTCGCAGGCTTCGTGGACGCCACCGAGGCCGCCCAGATCACGACGCCCCATGCGTACAGCGCCGAGAAGAGGGGATGAATGCTCAGCACCTCGGCCAAGACGCAATGGGTCAGCACCAGCGTGACGACCCGCCGGATCTGGATTTCGTCCAGCCGATCGACCAGGGCGCGGCTCCCGACGCCCTGGCGGACGCGGACGCGCTGCCAGGCCGGGGAACCCGCGATGCCGGCCGACGCCGTGGAAGGGAACGTGCTCACGGCACCATCATCCCCATTCGGCCCGTTGCCGCAAGCGAATCATTTCTCGTCGCCCGCCGCTCGCCGCCATTCCGAGGGCCAGGCGTCCCGCAGCATTCGACGGATCGCCGAGAGGTAGTTCTCGAAGGTGAAGATCTCCGCGGTTTCCATCGCGGATTCCCGGGCCTGTCCCCACCGGTCGGGATTGCGCACATAGCCTTCGATCGCCCCGGCCAGAGCGTCGGGATCGGCGTTTTCGATCGTTCGGCCCGCGCCGCGGTCGTCGATGTACTGCTGCAGACAGGAGACGCGTCGCGCGACGGGCACCGCCCCGTAGGACATCGCCTCGCTGATCACCTTGGGCCATCCCTCGCTGCGCGAGGGGAAGAGAAGGAAGTGCGCCTGCGCATAGAGCGGATCGATCGCGTCCCGCGGCAGCCATCCATGAAAAACGACCTTCCCCGAAAGGCCCCGCTCCCCGACCCGACGCCTGCAGGCTTCCGCCTCGGGGCCGTCTCCCACGATGTCGAACCGGATGTCCAGACCGCGTTCGTGCAGGAGCCGGATCGTCTCGACCGCGTCCGATATCCCCTTCGAGGGAATCAACTGCCCGACGAACAGGATCCGGTACGGCGCGGCGAGCTTCTTCTCCCGGCCTCGCCTCCCGGCTTCCTCCAGGGTCGACCGGGCGAACGAAGGGTTCGCAAACGGAACGACGTGGCCGGGCTGTCCGGGCCATCGGCCGTTGACGGTTACCAGGGCGCCGTGCCCCCGCCGGCGGAGCAGCGATCTCTGCAGGGCGTAGGATCGCGGTTCGCCGGGATACGGCATCCAGTTGCCCGCGTACTTGATCCACCGCATCCTGGGCCTGCGCGAAAGAAACAGCGCTCCCAGCGCCGCCAGGGCGATGTTCGCCGGGCAACGCACGTGAACGAGATCGGCCCGCCGGAGTTCCCGCAGGATGATCCGCTCGTATCCGGGGAAACGCAGCAGGATTCCCGTCTTGGCGGCGAACCCCTCTCCTCCCGCGGGCGACACAGGGACCACCTCCACCCGGCCCGATTCGTAGGGCAACGCGGAC
>CAYNBQ010000153.1:0-5729 GCA_964395275.1 uncultured Verrucomicrobiota bacterium | reverse complement strand
GACGACGAAATGGAAGCGCCGGCCCCCCTCTGGACCGGTCCGGTCACCTACGGCGGCGGATCGATCGTCTATCTGAACCAGTACGTCTGGCGCGGATTCGAACGTTCGAGCGACCCGGTGATCCAGGGCTCGGCCTACGGGGGCTTCAAGGGATTGTCGGCCTCCGCCTTCGGGAACTACGACACCGATCTCGACGAAATCACCGAAGGACGGTTCACCGCCGAGTACCGGGCCATGAACGAGGCGGGCCTCTTCGCCGTCGGCTACACCTACTACGACTTCCCGGAGGGCGGGGCGGCGATCCTGCCCCCGGGCAACGGGGATCCCGATTCGACCCAGGAGGTTTTCGTGGAACTGGCCGTTGGATCGAAGGTGACCACCAGCCTGCAGGTCTACCACGACTTCGACGAAGGCGAGGGAACGTATGCCGTCGTCGTCGTCAGCGGCGGCACGAACATCACGAACCGTCTCTCCGTGCAACTCGACGGAAGCGTCGGATACAACGACAAGCTCTTCTGGGAGGGCAGCGCGTTCAGCGACATGCAGTTCGGCGTTTCGGTCCCCTTCCAGATCACCAGGAACCTCAGCGTGACCGCCATTGGGCGCTACTCGGTCGGCCTGGACTCGGAGTTCGACGACGTCGGCTTCGGCGGGCTGGCCTGCAACGTCGATTTCTGAGCGCCGGGCGCACGGGTTCGGGGTCAGGGCCGTCCGAACTCCCTGCATGCGTCGACGACGGCGGCGATGTGCTCGGTCGGCGTGCCCGGAACCAGGTTGTACCCGTCCGTCACCATGATCCCCCCGAAAGGGGCCAGGGTTTCCAGGAGATGCAGGGTTTCCGCGCGGATCTCCTCGACCGGCCCCTGCCGCAGCAGCAACGGATTCAGATTGCCCATCAACACCATCTTGCCCGCCAGGGTCGAGGCGAGTTCTTCCGGCCGATTCTGGAAACCGTATCCCTGCAGGTGCGTTACGCGGAGGTCCTCCAGCAGCGCCGGCGCCAGATGCATCATCCGTCCGCACAGGTGCATCAGGCGCATCCCGTCGCCGCTGAAGGTGTCGTAGAGACGCCCCGTGTAGGGAACGCAGATCTCCCGGTACTGATCGAGGGAAATCACGATCGCCGAATCGTCCGAGGTCATGTACCCGGATTCGATCGGCACCCCCCGGAGCTCCCGGAATTTCTTCTCGGCGGCGATGAATCCTTCCGTGATCTTCCCCATCAGTTCGTGACAGACCTCGGGTTGTTCCAGGATCCAGAGCAGGAAGGGTTCTCCGACCGCGTCCATCGCCACCATGAAAGGACTCTCGCCCCCCGCGCTGGCGAATACCTCGATCTCGATCTCTTCGCCGTTGAAGATCACCTCGAACTCGTTCCGCAGTTCGAGCATCCGCTCGTACCACTCGAACCGTTTCCCCCACAGTCCGGCCGTCGGCTTCGGGGATTCGAAGCGGTGAACGTCTTCCGGCGTGTACAGACAGGGCTGCGCCCAGGGGGGGATGTCGTCTTCGACCACGTAGGAACAACCGCAGGCGCTGGACGCCGCCAGGTTCTCGAAGTCGGGGGTCACCATCACCTTCGGCTCGACGCAACGGTCGTCGCCCAGTTCCTCGATCAGCCACTTTTGATAGCGGAGCTGCTGGAACATGTGGACGCGCGGATCGGAAAAGTATTCGGGATAGGTCATCCCGAAGAGGTCCAGCCCGTATCGCGCGCAGGCGCCCATGACCACCGGGACGCGGTCCGGCGGCTCGAAACGTTCCACCGCCTCGAGCCGCGCCCGATTCTCCTGCATCCGATCCTCGGGATACCGGATCTCGATCCGCGTCCGCTTTTTCATCGACAGATCCTCCTCCGGCGCGATACCCGAAATCCGGTACCGGGGTCAATCTCCCTCTGCCGTGCAGCCGGAGGAAAATGATCGGGGATCCCGCCCCCCACGGCACGATCCCGCCGGGCCCGAGAGGATGCGCACCGGAAGGAGACCAGCATGAGTCCGCGAATGACCCGCGAGGAAGCCCTTCACGTCATCCGGCACCGCCGACAACAGATCGAGGAGATCGTGAAACAGGAGATCGGCCCGCGCGAGATGGGCCGGCGACTCGCCGCCGAACTCGAGCACTGGATGTTCGCCGTCTTCTTCAACGACACGGAACTCGGGATGATGTCCGACGAGTTCCTCCGCGAACTCGCCGTCCACGGCTGGTGGTCGCGCGCCGGCCGACTCAAGATCCGGAAACTGAAGTCCGGTTGAGATCCCGCTATTCGCTGCCGGAGGAAGACGCCCCGGACGAAAAGCCTCCGTCGCGGATCCGTTCGGCCACCGCCGTCGCGATCTTCTTGAGGGTCTCCGCGCTGTCGCTCTTCGTCGCGACGGCAAGAACGAACCCCACCCCGCTCGCGTCGTCCCGGATACAGGCCACGTCGAGGTAATATCCCTCGATCATCCCTCCCTTGCGATAGTAGCGGGCCTCCGGGAACACGCCGTCGATCGCCTGGTACCAGGAGTAGCCCTCCTCGCTGCGCATTCCGTGCAGGCCGTCGGCCCCTTCCCGCAGGAACTCCGCCTGTTCCCGCGTCAGACGGTACTTCTGCGCCTCCGGAAGAAACTCGTGAAACATGATCCGGCGCATGCACTCGGCGAGTTCCGCCGTTGAGGTGCAGTTCCCCGTCGTTTCGCTGATGACCGTCGCTCCCCGCTCCCTGGAGTAGGACCGGCCGGACCACTCGTGCTCGACCGTCCGGCGCCGCCCGTCCCCGGCAAGTAGGGTGATCCGCTGCGGCTCCTTCCGGACGTACTCGTACGGGCGCCCCAGAACGTACCCGCGCATCAGGGCCGAGTGCGGAAAACCCCGTTCCGGGATCAGGAAACGCGTGTTGATCCCGTCGATCCCGCAGAAGCGGAGCAGCAACGTGTAGTCCTCGTTCGACGAACGGCGAAAGACCTCGCTCAACATCTCCTTCATCGTCCGCGCCGCATCCAGCACCCAGCGGTCCCCGTCGCGGTGCTCGAAGATCAGCGTCGTATCGAAAGGCATCTCCAGCTCGTTCAGCCGTTCCAGCGCATGCACGGCCGTGTAGATCTTCACCGTGCTCGCCGGCCAGAACGCCACCGAATCCCGGCTGTCCCGATAATGATACTCGTGGAATACGGGCGCATCCTCCGGTCCGGAAACCACGATCAGCGAGACCCACCGGGGCACTCCGGGATCGATCGGATCCACGATCGCATCCAACTCCGATCCCCCCGCCCCCGCCGCAAGCATCCCCATCGCCATCCCTCCCATCCCCACCATTCTCAGGAATGATAAAACGGTGCCTGGCACTATTTTCAGCATTTCCGGACATTTTGTCATTGTGGATCGCTTTCGTGAAAGAGCCGGGATTACGGTCGTTCCCGTTCTGTCAATGATAGACCGAGTTCCCGGGCCGTCCTGCGGACCCATTCGCGGGTTCCCAGGGGGCGCCCGGTCTTCAGACTCCTGCGGACCGCCTCGATCTCCGCGGCCGATTGCGGCAGATTGACCCACTCCACCCAGGGGGCCGGCGGATCCAACGGCCACGCAGAAAGAATCTTCGCCTTCTCTCCTCCGAAATGCCGCCGCCACAGGCTCGACCAGGGCCAGTCCTCCGCACGCCGCACCAGCAACGCCCGAAGAGGATTCCGCTCCACGTAGCGCAGCACGGTGACGAGATGTCTGTCTCCCTCAATGGGAAAGGCACGGTAACGCGCCTGATAGACGTGTCCATGCCCCATTTTCCCCCGATACCCGCACCAACGGTGCGCATGCGTGTTCGTGAACCAGTGCATGAATTCCGGCAGATCGCCGTCGGCACGGGGCCAGACCACCATGTGCCAGTGGTTCGGCATGATGCAATAGCCCAGCAACCGCATGGAGTACCTCTCGACGGCCTCTTCGAGAATGCCTTCGATCGCCCTGTAATCCCCGTCCGTCTCGAAAAGGGTCTGGCGGTTCACCCCGCGGTTCAATACGTGGAACAACATCCCGCCCGGGGTACGACGCGATGACCTCGGCATGGCGACCCGCCTCTGTATCAACTCGTGCCGATCCTGTCAATCTCCAAAAAGCCGGTCGACCTCCCTTCACGGCCCGTCCCGGTCAAGTCCCTCTCATTTTTCAGATAATTGCGCGACATTATGACGCAGAACGATGGCCGGCTTCACGATGGGGAGCGACAAAAGGATCCGCCCTGACTGCATGATGCAATCCGTGTGAATCCCCGGACGATCCCGCGGTCCGGAGGGTTCCCCGGCTTGACCGTGGATCTTCTTCGAGCGATGCTGGCGTCGTGATGATGCAAAATGCAGGGATGCCTCGACCTCCGCGGAACAGGTCCGGCAACACCCCCGGGACCGCAGGGGATCCGTTCACGACGATTCTGGACTGCATCGCGGACGGGGTGTTCACGATCGATCTGGAGGGGCGGATCACCTTCATGAACCGCGCCGCCGAGGAGATCACCGGTTTCGACGCCGAGGAGGCGGTCGGCCGGACCTGTTCGGAGATCTTTCAGGCGGGAATCTGCGCGACGCAGTGCACGATCCGCCAGGCGATCGAGGAACGTCGCCCGGTCTCCCGGCGCGTGCGGATCCTCCGGAGAGACGGCCGCCCCGTGCTGGTCGGCGTTCGCGCCAGCGCCCTGTTCGACGAATCCGGCAAACTCATCGGCGGGGTCGAAACCTTTCGCGATCTGACGGACGAGGAGGAACTCCGCAAGGAGATCGAGTCCGGCTACACGTTCCACGACATCGTCAGCCGGAACCCCCGGATGCACGAGATCTTCGCGATCCTCCCCGACGTCGCCGATTCGGACAGCACGGTGCTGATCGAGGGGGAGAGCGGCACCGGCAAGGAACTCGTCGCGCGCGCCATCCACGACCTCAGCCCGCGAAGGGAGGGTCCCCTCGTGGTGGTCAACTGCGCCGCGCTGCCGGACAGCCTGCTCGAATCCGAGCTGTTCGGACACGTCCGCGGCGCCTTCACCGACGCCCGCAGCGACAAGCCGGGACGTTTCCAGCGGGCCGACGGGGGAACCCTTTTTCTGGACGAGATCGGGGACGTCTCCCCCGCCCTGCAGGTCCGACTGCTCCGCGTACTGCAGGACGGCGTCGTCGAACCCCTGGGATCGACCGAACCGATTCCCACGAACGTGCGCGTGATCGCCGCCACCAACGCGCATCTGGCCGACCGGGTCGAGGAGGGAACCTTCCGGCGCGATCTCTACTATCGATTGAACGTGGTCAGGATCGAGCTGCCGCCCCTGCGCGAACGGAAGGAAGACATCCCCCTGCTCGTGGAACGGTTCTGCCGGCACCTGCGCGCCACCACCGGCCGCCCGATCGAGGGGGTTTCGGATGAAGTCATGGAGATCCTGATGGCCCACGATTTCCCCGGCAACATCCGGGAACTCGAGAACATCATCGAACGGGCCTTCGTGCTCAGCCGGGGCCCCCTGATCGAGCGCAAACATCTCCCCCCGGAACTCGGCGGCCGGGGACCGGCCGAGGAAACCGCGGCCCGCACCCTGGAGGAACACGAGATCCGCATCATCCGGGAGGCCCTGCGCCGGAACCGCGGCAGGAAAGAGGCCACGGCGCGGGAACTCGGGATCCACCCGACAACCCTCTGGCGCAAGATGAAACGGTACGGCCTCTGACCCGCTCGACCGGCATCCGCACCGCCACGCCCCGCCACGATTCCGCCCC
>CAYNBQ010000152.1:0-5784 GCA_964395275.1 uncultured Verrucomicrobiota bacterium | reverse complement strand
CGCGGTCTCGACAACGGGAGATCGCCGTGGGAGATTCCCCCGCATCCTTTCGCCCGTCGGGGGGAACGCCATGACCCGCATTCGAAAACTCGAGCGTCTCGACGAGACGATCCTGCGCCTCGGGGGGGTGGGCGACAACTGGCACATGACCTGGGCCGAAGACGATCTGCAGTACGCCGGGCTCTGCGACGGCGCCGGATGGCCCGGGATGCCCCGCGAGGATTTCAACAGCCGGCTCTACGCCGTGGTCGGCGACCCTCCCTCCGTGGAGTTCCGCTATCTGCCGGGCTATCCGCGCCTGGTCAACGACTGGAATTCCCGGGAATGTTCGCAGTACTACAACTTCGGCGTCATCGCCGCGGGCGGCCGCATCTACCAGTTTCTCGCCACTCCGAATCATCCTTTCACCGAACCGGATCCGCGGTTCGTCGGCGCGAAACTGATCTTCTCTCCCGACGGCGGACGGACCTGGTGCAACCAGGACGGTTCGTCCCCCGTCCGGTGGGAATCGTGGGAAGAGCGGTCCCGGGACAACATGATCTTCTTCGAAGAACCCGGGGACGCCTTCTGCCTGCCGTCGGTCCTGCAGATGGGCAGGGGATACCGCGAAAACCGCGACGGCTGCGTCTACGTCTATTCGCCGGGAGGCAACACGGAGGGGACGATGAACCGGCTTCTCCTCTGCAGGGTTCCGAAGGATCGGATCCTGGATCGTCGGGCCTACCGCTTCTTCGCCGGCCGTTCCCGGACGGGGGAAGGCGTCTGGTCGGACCGCATCGAGGACTGTGCCCCCGTGCTGACGTTTCCGTCCGGCTGGGTGAACCGGCATCTCCATCCGTACGCCTGGCAACCGAGCGCGGTCCATGTCGCGGCGCTGGATCTGTACCTGTTGACCTCCTGGGGGATGGGATGCACCGAATCGGGCTGGTGGTTCGGCAAACCGAGCTACCTGGGTTTCTGGACCGCGGAACGTCCGTGGGGACCCTGGACGCAGGTGCACGAGGAAACCGCCTGGACGCCGGGAAACGACGCCGGCGCGCGCGCCTACCAGCCGCAGATCGCTCCCCGGTGGATCGCCCGGGACGGGCGGTCGTTCTGGTTGGTCTGGACCGATTTCCAGGACGTCGAGGACCGCGGGAGACCCTGGTACTCGTTCAACATCCAGAAGGTTCGGGTGACCGTGGAATCGTAGGAGAACCGGCGGTGCCCCGCGGTTTCCGCGAGGAAGGGCGACAATGAACATCATCGTCATCGTTCTGGACAGTCTGAGGACCGATTACGTCGGGTGTTACGGAGGAAAGGCGAAGACGCCGAACATCGACGCCTTCGCCGGGCAGAGCGCCGTTTTCGAAAACGCCTATTCCGAGAACCTGCCGACCCTGCCCTGCCGCGCGGCGTGGTGGACGGGCCGCCATCTCTTTCCCTGGCGCGGATGGCAGCCGCTCGAGGTCGACGACGTCCTGCTCGCCGAGATCCTCTCCGTTCACGGTTTCGAATCCGCCCTGGTGACAGACACGTACCACATGCGCGCGCACGGCTACAACTACGGGCGGGGTTTCGACACGACCCTCTTCGTGCGCGGCCAGGAGTACGACCCCTGGATTCGGGACCCTTCCGTGGAGGTGGATCTCGGCCGGTGGCACCGGCTGCGCGGCGACGAGACCGACCGGATCTGGAAACCCCGGTTCGAACAGTACCTGAGGAACCGCTCGACGATCCGGCGCCGGGAGGATCATTTCGTCGCCCGCCTCGTGACCGAAGCCGTGCGATGGCTGGAGCATGTCGGCTCCCGCCGCAAAGACAGGATCTTTCTCTGGCTCGACAGTTTTTCGCCGCACGAGGCGTGGGATCCCCCGGAACCGTATCGGCGGATGTACGATCCCGACTACACGGGCCGGGATTTGATCGATCCGGTCCCGGGGACGGTGGAGGGGTACATGACGGAGGAGGAACTCCGCCACACGAAGAGCCTCTACGCGGGGGTGATCAGCTTCGTCGACGAATGGATCGGCGTTCTCTTCGACGCGCTGCGGGGCCTGGATCTCTACGAGAACAGCCTGATCGTCCTGATGAGCGATCACGGCGAACCCTTCGGCGAACACGGGTACATCCGGAAATGCCGTCCCGAATGTCATGAACAGCTCACCCACATCCCGTGGATCATGCGCCATCCGGACGGGATCGGGGCGGGGCGCCGATACGGGGGATTCGTCCAACCGCCGGATCTGCTGCCGACGATTCTCGATGCGGCGGGGTTCGACCTGAACCGGTCCGAGGTGAACTGGGGCCCCCTGGCGAGCGAGACCTCCGAACTGCGCCTGGACGGCCGCAGCCTGCTGCCGATCCTGTCGGGCGAGACCGGATCGATACGCGAGTTCGCGGTGAGCGCCTTCCACGGCGCCCAGTGGAGCCTACGCACGGAGGAATGGGCCCTTCTGCTGCCGTTGAACGATCCGGCGGGCACGCAGCTCTACCACCGCCCGACGGACCTCGAGGAAAGGACCAACGTGCTGGAGGAACATCCCGACACGGCGCGGGATCTCGAGAAGATGCTGCGGAACTTCGTGCGGGAGCTGGAGGAAAAGGGGCAGACCCGTGATGGCTGACGTCCGGAGAGTCGGTACCGGCCCGTCTCTTCGGGTCCGCGGAGACGACGTCTCGGCCTGGGGAAAACAGTCGTGGTTCGGCGGCACCGGAGCGGACGTCCGTGGCGCGGGCGGGCGGCGGTTCCGGGCCGATGCCGCCTTTCATTCCATGAGGAGAGGGGCGGAATGAGATATGGCGTCTTTACCGGCATGGCGGGATGGGTGTGGGCGTGGTTTCTGATGACCTCTTCCCTGCAGGCGGGTGAGTTCCACGTTTCCCCGCGGGGCGACGATGCGGGACGGGGCAGCGAGCGGAATCCGTTCCGGACGATCGAACGGGCGCGGGACGCGGTTCGCGAGAAGATTGCGGCGGGTCTCCGGGAGCCCTGGACGGTGGTTCTGCGAGGCGGCGTCTACGAACTGCGGGAACCGTTGACGCTCGGCCCCGAGGATTCGGGGACGGAAGCGTTCCCGATCACCTACGCCGCCTTTCCCGGCGAGACCGTGGTTTTGAGCGGGGGGCGACGGATCACCGGTTGGAAGAAGGACGATCGCGGACGATGGACGACGCATCTGCCGGATGTCGAGGAGGGGAAATGGTTCTTCCGCCAACTCACCGTCGGGAACCGCCGTGCGATCCGGGCCCGGTGGCCCGATGAGAACGACGTGCTGCGGATCACCGGCGCCGCGGACGACGTGAAGCGATTCACCTTCAACCTGCCGCTTCCGGGAGGGAATCTCGAAGGACAGAACGCCGAGCTGGTCGTCTACGAAAGCTGGTCGATCACCCGCGGTCTCGTGGCCGCTTCGGACGAAAACGCCTTGTCCACCGCGACGCCGATGGGATGGATCGGACACGGGGCCGCCACGACGGCGGGCCCCGGCAAGTACGCTTTCCTCGAACACGGGCGCGCCTTCCTGGACCGGCCCGGTGAATGGTTCCTCGAGCGCGCGACGGGGATCCTTACGTACATGGCGCAGGACGGAGAGGATCCGGGAAAAGAGGGGGTCGTGGCCCCGATCCTCGAACAGGTGCTGAGAATCCGCGGCACGAAGGAACGGCCGGTGCGGCACGTGCGTTTCCAGGGCATCGGTTTCGCGCATACGAACTTTCCCCTCCCGGGGATCGGGTACCGCGAGATTCAGGCCGCCCACTACGGCACGAGGATGGAGGAGGAAACCCATGTCCAACCGGTCTCCGTGGAATGCGTCTACGCGGAAGAGTGCCGGTTCGATCGATGTCGGTTCGCCCACTTCGGCGCCTCGGGGATCGGTTTCGGACCGGGTTGCCGGAGCAACGCCGTCGTGCGTTGCACGATCGAGGACATCGGCGGGAACGGCGTGATGATCGGATGGCGCGGGATCGGAAGCGCCGCGAACGGTCGGCTCGACGCCGACTGGGAAGATCCCGGCGAGGTCCCCACGGGCAACGAGGTCTCCGGTTGCCGAATCCGCCGCTGCGGGGCGGAGAGTGCGGGTGCGGTCGGCGTTTTTGCGGCGTTCTCGGCCGATACCCGGATCGTCGGCAACGCCGTGTCCGACCTGCCGTACACGGGGATCTCGATCGGGTTCCGCTGGAACACGACGCCGACCTCCCAGGCGCGCTGCCTCGTCGAACGCAACCACGTCCACGATGTCATGAAAAAACTGGCCGACGGGGGCGGGGTCTACACGCTCGGGTTTCAGCCCGGGACGATCCTGAGGCGGAACTACATCCACGATGTCCACCGCAGCAACTTCACGCACGGCGGGGCGCCGAACAACGGGTTCTTCATCGACCAGGGCAGCAAAGGGTTTCTCTTCGAAGCGAACGTCGTCGAGAAGACGTCCGGGGACCCGGTGCGTTTCAACCAGAGCCGGCGGGAGTGGCACGAGTGGAAAGACAACTTCTTCGGCGACGAGGAGGCGAAGACGCCCGCCGCGCAGGCGATCATCCGGAAAGCCGGTCCCGATCGGCGCGGTTCGTGAACCCCGGGGGATCGCGGCAACGACGGGCGGGGCGCCGGAGGCGCCGCGGGAACGCGGGTCACCAGGTCTCGAGGGCGTTCGGTCCGGAGGATTCCGGCTCGGCCTGGAGAAGACAGGATTCGACGAACATGCCGGCGACGTTTCCGCTGGAAGTCCGCAGCCCGGCGCCGGTCAGCACGCGACCCTCCGGAAGATGATATTCCATCTCAAGACCCGCATCCGGTTCGCTTCCCGTGCGGAACTCCTCCTCGGGCCCGAGCGTGCCGTCCGACCGGAGGGGGCGGGCCCACACGACCAGCGTCGTGATGTCGGTTTCGTAGGCCGCCCGTGCGCCGAACCCGGTCATGACGTAGCACGGCGGCAGCGTGATGTTCACCTCGAGCGTATGGGCCGGATCCGATCCGGCACGGGCTTCGAAGGGCGTTCCCATCTCTCCGTCCGGGGCGAGTTCGCGGACTTGGGCGCGGAGGGTGGTGACATCGTCGAACCCCGCCCGGAACCCGAGGCCGGTGAGGATGGAACCTTCCGGCGCGGTATACTGGGCTTCCGCCCGGGAATCGTGGTCCACGGCGCAGTCGACGAGGCGAATCAACCCCCGGACGCAGTTCGTGGACAGATCGGGGTTTTCGAGAAGTTCGATCTGGTCGAAATAGACGATGCTGAACCCGCCGCCGCCGAGGTGGTAATCGAGGAAGATCGTGACCGCGGTGCTTTCCGCCGTGAATGCCAGCACGAGTCGGGACCAGGCGTTGTCGCTGCTCCCAAAGGGCAGCCATAGAACCCCGGCGGACCCGGGATCGATCCCGCCGGCGGGATCGACGCCCATGCGCGCCAGCCCGCTGCCGCCGACGCGGTGCGTGTAGACCCAGGCCGTCGCGGCATAGACCCCCCCGGATTCCAGCCCGGTGACACGCTGCCGGATTCCCCCCGCCATGCCGATCCCGTTGCGAACGGCGCCGTAGATTCGGATTCCCTCGCGGGCCGCGTCGATTCCGAACGTCGGGGGTTCGTAGATCCGCGCGTCGTCGTTCGGATCGGCGCCCACGGCGTCGCCGTATTCGACCCAGGGCGCGATCTCCGCGGCGTGATCTTCGAACCCGGGGTTGAGAACCTCCTGGGCCTCCACCGGAACGCAGAGGAGGGAGGCGAAGACGGGAACGGCGGCGGCGATCACGAGGAGGGTCGTCGACGACCGAGGAAAGCAACGTTCTTGCATCCTGAATCCCCCCCG
>CAYNBQ010000151.1:0-5786 GCA_964395275.1 uncultured Verrucomicrobiota bacterium | reverse complement strand
CCACCCGTGAAGCCGGAACGCCCCGCCCGTCGCCCTCGACGGACGCCGGGTGGCGGATCCTCAGACCGGCGCCCCGGTCAAAACGGCAAGAAAAACAAAATGGACCCGTCTCCTTTCTGGGTTCTCGGCAGGGGCGGCGCGCGCTGCTAGATTCCCGCCATGCCGGATTCGCCGAAATCGAAAAGAAAAGTCTCCTCGCGCCGCCGATCCCCGGAGGAGATCCGGGGACGGCTCAAGCCGCACGACCCTTTCGAACTGATCCGCTGGCTCGCGTACAGCCAGCCCGACCCGCGCAAGGCGCTGGCCGAACTCGTCCAGAACAGTCTGGACGCCGGAGCGACCCGGATCCGCGTCGTCCGCTACCGGGAACGGGGCGTCGCCTGCCTTCGGATCGTCGACGACGGCGAAGGGGTGATCCCCGAGATGTCGCGCAAGGACGCGTTGCGCTACGTGGCGACGCACATCGGCCACAGCCGCAAGCGCCATCTTTCGCCGAGCGAACGGCTCGAATTGATGACGCAGGGTCAATACGGGATCGGGCTGCTCGGCTTCTGGGCCCTGGGCGAGATGCTCGAGATGCGCACGGCGGTCCCGGGCGAACGACCGGCGCGCCTGATCCTCTACCGGGACAAACCGACCTATCGGATCGAGCCGATGCCCGGCCGTCTTCCCCTGGGCGACCGCTGGACGGAGGTGGTCGTGGTCGGGGTGCACCGCCAGGCGTTGCCGGTCCTGATCGGGCGGCGGGCGGCGGACTATCTCTCTTCGGAACTGCGGGGCCAGCTCCTGGCGCGCGAGGTGGATCTGGTGATCGAGGACCGGATCTCGCGCGGCCGGGCGCAGAAGATCGTTCCGGTGCGCCCGCCTCGATTTCTCGGGGAACCGATCAAGGGCATCGGACCGGTGGAAATCGACGGGTACGCCCCCGTCCGGTTCGAACTCTACCTGCATCCGGATCCGGACGAAAACGACCGGGCCCATCCGGTGGCGGTCTACTCGGCAGGAACGCTCGTCGCGACGAGTTTCGCGGAACTGGCGCCTCTGGGTCTGGACCGGGCGCCCTGGACGGATCCCCATCTCTCGGGCCTGGTGGATTTCCCCGGGTTTCGCGTGGCGCCCGGCGCCCGGCGGGGCGTCGTGGCCGATCGGGCCGCCGAGGCCTTCGCCCGGGCGGTGGCGTCGGTGGAGCCGGCGCTGCTGGAGATCCTGGAGCAATCCGAACAGCGGCGCGCGGAGGAATTCGACCGCACCCTGATCCGGGACCTGCAACGGGCCTTCCGGGATTTCTACCGCCGCCGGCCGATCTACTCCCTTCTGCCGGTCCGCGAACGGGAAGGCGCCGGGCCCGATCACGCCGGCGGCGAAGGGGCGGTTCCGGCCGATCCCGATGCGACGGAACCGCCGGAGGGGGCGGTCGCCGAACCCGGGCTTTCCTCGCCGTCGGCGCCGGTCGGTCACCTGTTCCCCCCGGGACCGCCGGCATCGCTCCGCATCCGGCCGGACCCGGTCCGCCTGGCGCGGAACACGATCTGCCGCGTGCGCGCGGTCGTTCTCGACGAGTCCGGCCGGCCCGTCGAAGGAAGGCTCGAGTTCGCCTGGCGCCTGGAAGGGATCGACGGGGAAATCCGGATCGAGAAGGAGGATGCGCCCGACCGGGCGCTGCTGGTCGCGGGCGACCGGCTCGGGGAAGGCACGCTGACGGCGACCGCCGTCCGGGGGGAAACGGAGGTGTCGGGATCCGTCGCCGTGGCCGTAGTCGATCGCCTGCCGGGCCGAGGCGGCGACGAGGGCATTCCCGAACCCCGGATGGTCGAGGAACCCGGCGCCGCATGGCGTTCGCGAATGGTCGACGACGTCTGGCAGGTCAATACCGCTCACCCCGATTACCGGGCGATCGCCGATCGCCCCGCGTTGAAGCTGCGGTACCTGGCCCTGCTGTTCGCCAAGGAAGTCGTCGTACGCAGCACGCAGGATCCGCGCCTGGCCGTTCCGATGGAACAGTTGATCGAGATCGCCGCCTACGCCGACCGAAATCTTTCCTTCCGGGGGCGGAAACGGCGGCGGGAGGCCGCCCGCGGGGAATAGACGCGCCGGGGCGGCGCGCCGCCTGCGAACTGGTTTCGGGCGGGATTCAGAGTAGAGTTCCGATCGATCGCCCGGAGGAGCCGAGAAATCATCGTATTCATGGCAACCGCCGTCCGTTTCCGCAGAGCCGCGACATGGCTTGTCGCCGCCGCCGTTTTCGCAGGAGGAATCCCCGTGACCGTCGCCGCTCAGGAGGAGGACGCCTGGATCGATTCGAACACCATCCGTTATCAGGGTTCCCTGTATCGCGCGATCGACGATGAAGGGGTCTTCTTCTGGGAAGTCCGGGATCCGCCGCAGGAACCGATGCCGTCGACTCCCGTCGATCTGCGCGAGATCTGGGGCGAACGTGTTCCCGCGCCCGTGCGCGTTCGGCTGGTCGATTCGATAGACGCCACGCGCACCGACCACGGGTTCAACGAAACGCCGCAGTTCCCGGGGCAACGCCCGAACGAACCCTCGCGCATCATGAACATCAACGGGCGGAACTACCGGGTGACGGCCGCGCCGGCCGGGTTCGACCTGTTCTGGTTCTCCTACATTTTCACCACCGAGGCGCGCCCGGGGGAACCGCACCTGATGGTCGTCGAAAGCGTCAACGACCGCGAGCGGTACAACGGCGTGGCGATCACGGCGATCGAGAAATGGACCCCGGAGCATCCCGCCGACGGCCGGGGCCACTGGGAACCGGAATCCTGGGCGGCGCCCTACGACACGAGCTACCGCTGCATCCCCGAGACCCAGGAAGGCGACTGGGGCACGATCCGCGACGTCGGCGTAAGCGTCTACACCGGCCGAGAGTACCCGACCGACGGTCAACCCTACCATTTCGAGTTTCTCTTCTACCCGAAGGACGTCACGAACCGCGTGACCATCTCCTGCAGCGGCTGGGCCGTGCCCCCGCATCCGGACAACGGCGCCGCGGTCAGCCGCATCTGGATCTTCGCCCTGGACGACCCGCCCCCGTCGCGGCCGGCGGACCCGGCCTACCCCGTCGCCGGCGAGGAACGGCGCGTCGGCCTTTACTTCCCCCACCCGTGGTATTTCTACGGGCACTATGGCGTGCCGTCGTGCACGCGGGACCAACGCCGTGTCTCCCTTTCCTCGCTGCTTCATCTCGTGCGCTTCTGCGGGATGAACTGGCTGGAGTTCAACGCCATCAACGGATCCGACCGCAGCAGCATCGCCTGGTACGAGGGCAGCGCGCATTTCCCGATGCTCCAGGGCGATCTCTTCGACGAGATGAGCGACCTGGCCGAGGCCGCCGGGGTCGATCTGCTGCCGGTGGTGACCTCCATCCTCCCGCCGGACAATCCGTACGCCTGGGGGTTCACGGACGATTCCTTCCAGATGGGTTCCGACGGCGCTTTCCGCACGGCGTTCGGATCGCGAGCGCCGGATCCCCTGCGTCCGGAGGTCCAGGATTTCCTGATCTCGCTGCTGCACGAAATCGGCAGCCGGATCGCGGACCGCCCCGCGTACAAGGGCATCGGGTTCCGGGTCAACGGCAAGATCGGGCTCTGTTACGTCGCCTCGGAAGACGGAACCCTCGGCGCCCGGACCTCGGGGTATTCGAGATGGGATCTCGAACGGTTCCGCGCGGACACCGGGGTCGAGGTGCCGCTGACCCCCGCGGAGGCGTACAACTGGCTGACGGCCCGTCCCGACGCCTGGGAGACGTGGATCGACTGGCGTTGTTCGAAGATGCGCGATTTCTGGCTGCGGGCGCGCGACGTCGTGCGGTCGTATCGTTCCGATTTCGATCTGTACGTGAAATGCGTCCTGCCCTCGGAGGTGCCCGGCACGAACATCGAATGGCCCCGGGAAGACGCCGCCGAGCTGCTCCGGCATCACGGCCTGGACCCTTCGCTGTACGACGGGGAAGAGGGGATTTTCCTGGAACGGACGATGATGGTCGCCGAAGACCGGTTCTTCGCGAAATGGGGATACCCCTGGGGGACCAACGCGGAGCGGTACAAGACGTTCCATTACGACGGCGACCTGGCGCGGTCCTACCGGACGCCCGCCGGCGCCGCCGTGGAGCTGTATCACAACTACTGGGAAGAGGCGTTCCATCCGGACATCGAGTTCGGCGGGTTCGCCGACGGGTTCCGGACCTCGACCCCGGCGGCCCGCAAGAGGGCCTTCTTCGAACCGGCCCTCTTCTCGCTGGTCGAAGCCGTCCCGGACGTCCTGGCCTTCATGGGGTGGGAACGTCCGGTGCTGGCGCACGAGGCGGATCTTCGCCGCTTTTGCATGGCCCTTCGGGCGCTGCCGCGGGAGACGGCGCGGGACTTCGAGGGGACCGTCTCGCCGTCTTCCGTCGTCGCGCGCCGGTTCGGGGAACGGCTGGCGGTCTTCAACAACGGGATCGATCCGCAGGACGTGCGGATCACCCTCCCCTCGCCCCTGGCCGCGGGCAAGACGGTCGTCGACGCCTCGACGGGCCGCGTATGGAAGACGGGCGAGGATCCCGACCGGGAGCGGATCGATCTGAAACTCTACGGCTACGACCTGGCGGTGCTGGTGTTCGATCCGCCGAAGACGATCCGGCCGCCCGGCGCCGCCCCACTGCGCAATCCGGGTTTCGAAGAAGACGACGCCTCGCGCGTCTTTCCCCCTCGCTACTGGCTCGGCTGGGGCGACGGGGGGCCGGACGGCACGTTGAACGGCATGGAGTTCGATCTGAACGGATCGCTCTTCACCCCGCATTCCGGGGGATGGTGCGCGGGGAAATACACCAACTGGGGAACGACGCAGGACGCGGGTTTCTACCAGACCTTCGAAGTAACGCCGGGCCGGACCTACCGCTGCGAGGCATGGGCGTGGACGCCCGGCGTTCCCGACGCCCGGCCGCTCGGGGAAGTTCGTCTCGGCGTCGACGCGCGCGGCGGAACCGACTGGCTGTCGGCGCACGTGCTGTGGACGGACTGGGTTTCCCTGCCGGACGAATGGACGAGGATCGGTTTTCTCGAAGACCGGCCGGTCGAGGCGCTCGCCGCGCGTTTGACGCTCTTCCTGCAGTACCGCCAGCCGACGGCGCGTCCGTCCAACGCGATGCTCTTCGACGACGCATCGGTGATTCCCTGGCCGCCGGTGGACGCGTCCCTCAGCGTTTTCTGAGGCGGCGGGAGGGGGCCGGATCGTGGCGAAAAACGACGACGAGATCCCGGAGACGTTCCTCTGTCCGAACTGCGGCGCCGAGGTGCCGGTCGGTTCGGCCTCCTGTCCCGAATGCGGATCCGACGAGCGCACCGGCTGGTCGGAGGACACCCTGTACGACGGACTCGACCTGCCGGATCCCGACGACTTCGACTACGACGAATGGCTGCGCCGGGAGACCGGCGGCGAGCGTTTCCCGGCGCGTTCGTGGGGAATCGCCGCGGTGGCGGTCGCCGCCGTCCTGTTGCTGCTCTACCTGCTGCTGAGCGGCACCCTCCGCTGACCGAAAAACGGGACAGGTCCATTTTATTGTTCTTGCCATTGATTGCGTCCGGGGCGGGATTGTTCCACGGGTTTTCCTTTGCGGGTTGGACGGGTCGGCCGACCCTACTCCGTCCCGCCCAGCGGGCGGGACTACGAAGGGCGAGTCGGGATCGGCCTCCTACTCTGGGTTTCCAGAACCCGCGGCGGTACCCCCAAGCAAAGTAGGAGCCCCGCACCTGCGGGGCGATTCCGCAAAATGCGGCCTGAAGGGCCGC
>CAYNBQ010000150.1:0-5823 GCA_964395275.1 uncultured Verrucomicrobiota bacterium | reverse complement strand
CTGAACAGCCCGCCCAGGGTCGCCGAGGTGTAGGTGAAGTCCCCCTTCCGCTGGATGAGGACCCCGTCCTGGACGGCTTCGGGTTCCTGGCCGTAGCGGAAGATGTCCCGCAGATTCCAGCTGAACCGCGGACTCAGGGTATGGTTGAACGTGAAGTCCAGGTCGTGCGTCCAGTCGGAATCGTCACTGGGACGATCGTCGTAGTAGATCCAGCCGAGCCGGTACCGGCCGCCGATGTAGAACTGGTCGCCGGGATACGCCAGCAGGATTTCCGGCTGCACGATCCCCTTCCAGCTCTCCTGCTTGAATACGTCGCTCGTGTAGATGTTGTCGTCGTATTCGGCGCGCAGGCGGAGTTGCACCTTGTAGTACTTCCCGTGCTCTCCCGCCTGAACCGCCATCCCCGCCAGCATCAGCACGACCAACATGCCGATCGCAACGCGAAATCTCATCTGCCCACCTCCTGTACAAAACCCACTCGCCGTCGATGATCCCAGCAAAACGTTCGATCCTCTAGATGGGAGACGCCGTCCGAATGGGCGCCGGCGGAGGCGCGACCGCCGCCTCGGGCAGGGTCACGGCCGCCGGCTGGGCGAGCGGCGAGGTCATGTCGGCGCCGAAAGTCACTTCGTCGACGGGATTGTAGACCAGGCGCATGTAGGCCGGATCCACGTTCGGCGCGACGACCACCGGCGCAACCGGCAGATCGTACGGTTTCAGATAGCTCAGCGCCCTCCCGATCGTGTCGATCTGGATCCCCTCGTTCTGCAGCAGGCTGACGTAGGAAGCCGGATCCCGGGGATCCTCCACCTGCGCAACCCACTTCAGCGCCTGGACCGTGGTGACCGCCAGAACGTTCACCGTCACGGCCTCCTCGGCCTTCCAGCCGTCCAGCGGCGCCACTCCGTTCTGCGCCAGCACCTTGAAGTAATCCGCCGGCGATCCGGTGGGCGGCACGAGGTATTCCAGACCCAATACCTTGGCCAGCATCGACGCGAGTTCGGCCTGGGTCACCGGCTCGAACTCCTCCTGCGCCGCGACACGGCCAAACCCTGCGAGCAGCACGCCGCCGATCGCCATCACGCAGAGCACCTTCAAGCCCTTTCTCATGGCTGCCTCCTTCGTTTCGTCCAAAAGTCTCGCGAATCGTCCCCGGAAGGGATCCATCGCACTGTGCCCACTATAAGCTTCCACCTTTCGGTGTCAACACTTTCGCGCCCCCGGCGCCGGGTTTCTTCCTCCCTGCCCGATGCGGCACCGGGACACGTATCGCTTCCCCCAGCAGTATCGCAGCGTACCGGAACCCCGCAGCCGGGTCAACTCCATCTTTCGCCCCTGCGGCCCGATCCTTCCGGTCCGCCGGGCCGGCGCCGAAGACGCCTCCGCGCGGCCCGGATCACTGCGAAGCCGAGGCCTCGGCCACGATCCGCCATCGTTCCGTGTCGGAGAGGAAGAGCTGGTCGTCGTTGTTCATCGGTCGAATCGTCTTGAAGAACGGGAACTCGGGCGGAACCGCTCCCAGCGCGATGATCTGCCCCCACGTCCTCATGGGCCCCTTCAACAGGCCGTCCAGGAAGGGCAGGTTGCGCGTCACCGTCGTCAGGTAGAGCGCCTTCAGGCGCCCCGCCAGGATGTAGTCGTGCCAGGCGTAGAATTCCCTCTCGATGTCCGGGGTCAGCGGAAGACTGCGCCGGTGACCGTACCAGGCCACGCCCTCGGGGATATCGGCCATCATCACCTCGTTGGGCTGAATCGTCGACGAGAGGAACCGGATCATCGGCGGCCAGTAGGGAGGGTACGGGAGGGTGTCGCCCGGAAGGGCCAGGGCCATCGCCATCCCGATGGAGTTGGCCAGGACGAAGGCCACGATCACCACGATCCGCACGATCTGGAAGGGAATCCGCATCCGGTCGAGCAGGACCAGGAAGACGACGACGGCGAACAACGTCATCAACGGCAGCAGGATCATCGTCATGCCGTTCGGATCGGGAACGACCGCCGCTTCCGCGAAGGCGAAAAGGAGGAGGCACGTCCAGACGAATCCGTACACACGGCGCACCGACCGGCGCCGGAACCGGTGCATCAGTGCCACGACGAAAAAGGCCGCCACCAGGTTCCCGCCGATCAGCAGCAGGCGTTGGGTGAAGAAGTCCCGCACGTTGCCGAGGAACTTCCGGAAGACCTCGAAGAAACTCGCCTTCTCCGAATCGAAGGCGAGGGTCTTCATCACGAGATCGTCGGGATAGGCGTCCGTCCCCTGGAAGACCTGGTAGGGAGCGATCCCCAGCGGACTGCCCGAGGCCCGGTACATCCAGACGCACCAGGGCGAAACCGTCAGCAGGAAAACGAAGAGCATCCACAACGCGGCCGGGAGACGGCGGCCCCGGAACCCCGCCAGCGCCCAGATCAGCAGCCCGATGATCACCAGCCCGTAGCTGTACCGCGTCAGGAACCCGATCGCCGTCAGCCCGCCCGCCGCCCCCAGGAAGATCCATTTCCAGAAACCGTGCACGCGGCGCTCGTGCCACGATTCGGCCACGACCATCAGGTAGACGGTCAGGGTGAAGACGAGCCCGAGAAAGGCCAGGTTCCTCCCGGAGACCGCCGTCGCCCACACGGCGTTGGAGAAGAGGTAGACGAAGAAGGTCAGCCAGGCCGCCCGCCGGTCCAGCAAACGCAGGGCGATGCGGAAAACCAGGAACCCGGAAAGCAGCATGCTGAACAGCCCGCCCGGGATCATCACCAGCAGCTCGGGGGGAAACATCCCCATGCGGTAATTCTGGGAGACCAGGAAGGCGTCCGGCTTCACCGCGCGCAGGATCCGGAAGGGCACCGCCAGGAGGACCGGGTAGACCGGCGGGACCAGGGTCTCCCTCTGGTAGTAGGCGTTCTCGAAGAGGAACTGCCGCGGAAGCACCTTCTGCCCCGTCTTCCTGATCTCGTGCTGCTGGATCTGCCAGAGCCCCAGGGGACGGATGACCCGCGTGCGGAACCCGTTTCCCTCGCTCAGCGTGCGGGCGACCTGCGCGTGGTCCATCGCCTCCGCGTTGCGCAACCCCTTGAACTCCCGCAACACGTAGACGCTCGTGACCCCGGCAATCAGCAGCGCCACCAGCAGGGCGCGAATCCAGCGCAGTCCCCTGCCGTGTTCCATCTCGTAGATCCACGACTGAACGCGCGTATCGACCGGACCAATCGTCATCTCTCACTACCCCCTGGACGTCGCTCTCCGGGGACGGCGATCCTCCGTCCCGTCCCCTCCCCCGGCCGTGCTTCGCCGACGGAAGAGGCGCGAGAGTACCCTATCCGACGCGGACTTGTCGCGCCGGAATCCGCCCCTTCTTCCCCGCCGGTCGCCTTCGCGCGGGATCCGGTCTACCCCCCCGGGGCGCCGGTTTCCATCCATCGAAGGAAACGCCGGGCCGCCTCGCGCTGGCCGGAGGTTCCGGCTTCCTCCGCGGCGAGAAAGCGCAGGATCGCCCGGCGTGCGCCCTCCGAATCTCCGAGCCGGAGCCTTGCGGCGCCCAGCCAGTAGAACAGCACGGGATCGGCCCCGGGATCGCGGAGGAGGACCTCGGCCAGGTCCGCCGCCTCGGCGTGGCGTCCTTCGGTGATCAACGCCCGGACGTGTTCGACCAGGCCGGGTTCGCCCGGGGAGGCGAGGCCCGTCACGTTCGACCTTTGAACGTTTCCGGCAGGGGCGTGTTGGCCGCCGTAGCCCTGCGCCCCCTGGAGGAATCCCGGCGCAAGCTCCGGCCGGGCTTCCCGACGGAGAATCCCCCACCGCACGGCGGCGGCCGCGAGCAGGACGACCCCGGCCGCCGCGCCGAGCCGAACCGCCCGGCGATCCGGCTTCCGGGGGACCAGCGCCGGAAGGACCGCCTGCGGCGGGTTTTCTTCCTTCTTGACGGCTTCCGCACTCAGAAGCAGAACGGCGGCGGCCGTCAGCGGCGGATCGACCGGCATTCCCTCCGCAAGATCCCGGGGACTGCGAACGCCTTCCGGATCGTAACAGGCGAACAGAACCCCTTCCTGCATGTACCAGCGCCCCAGGCTCTCCAGCGTCGTACGGGCCAGGCGGGAAGCCGATTCGCCTTCTCCGGCCTGCCGCAGGCCCTGGCAGATCCACGCGTTGAGATGAGGCCAGACCGCGCCGCACCAGGGGCCGTCGCCGTACCGGGGATCGGAACTCGACAGGGAGGGAACCGGCAGGGGACGCCGGAAGGAAGAACCGTCATCCAGGTGGGCCAGAAGCGAACTCCGGTGCTCGGGGGGGATCTCCCCCGACCAGAGGGGCAGGAAGATCGCGGCCGTCTTCGTCGCGCCGGACGCCGTTCCGGAATGAAGATCCCGGTGGAAGCCTTCCGCGGGATCCCAGAGAAGACGCGACATCCGCCGGCGGATTTGCTCCGCGGCACGCCCGCAGCGGCGCAGGTCGGGGTCGTCCCCGACGCCGAGGCGTTGCGCCAGCCGATCCAGTTCCCGGATCTCGCGCACAAGCATCCCGTTGACATCCGCGCCCACGACGTCGCCCACCCCGGCGAACCGGGGGCTTCCGGGCATGCCGGCCTCCCGCCCCGGAGGATTCGAGGCCTTCCAGCAGACCAGGCCGTCAGCCCCGCGCGCGCTCCGGTGAATCCGCCAGCCGTCCACGAAGCTCTTCAACGCCGGGAAAAGAATGGCACCCTTCGAGACATCCTCCGCCAGGGCCAGGATCTCCGCGGTCGTCCGGACGAGGACCGGGGGGAGGACGAGGGATTCCCTTCCGCCGGGCCGGTTCGGGACGAGCCCCGTTTCCGGATCCTGGAACCCCAGGATCCATCGAACGATCCCGAGGGCGCGGGACGGATCCAGCTCCGCCCAGGCCCGCGCCGCCATGAGAAAATCGAACAGGCCGAGATTCGCCTGCCGATGCAACTCCCGCATCCCCGCGGTTCCCGGCTCCGTCCCCAGCCCTTCGATCCACTGGCGCAAGACCACCGCCGCCTTGAGGTGGAGTTCCTCCAGCAGGACGTTTCCCAGGGGGGGAACCTCGATCGAACGGATCCACGCCGCGTCCCGATCCCAGAGTTCCCACGGGTCGATTCGAATCCCGGACTCCGCGCGGCGCGCGGCATCCTGCGCGTCAACCGGACTGTGCACGTAGCTGAACGCCGTGACGTCCCCGGTCGAACGCGTCAGCAGGGCCGTGAATCCGTCGGCCTGCGTGCCGGGCGCGTCCTGTTGGAGCACGATGTCGGAGCGCACCTCGATGTCGCCCGGCACCCGCCCGACGATCAGCCCCTCCCGTGGCACCCCCACCAGGATCGCCTCCTCCTTTCCGCCCACCGAAAGCTCGATCTTGACGGTATGCGCGGCCCAGTTCTGCGAGATCACCTTGATCTCCGCCCCGCGCCTCCCCTCGAACCAGAGGGAACGCGGATGCGACATCGGCAGACAAAGACCGAGACGATCCCCCTGAAGCGTCGGCAGAAAGGCCTTCCCGCCGTCGTAACCCTCGTCGAACGCCTCGGCGACGAGTCGCGCCCCCGCCCCCCAACGGGATGGAAACACGCAGCTCCTCTCCGGCCGGGAGGAACCCTTACGGGAAAGACGAAGAGCCATTCCGCATCCCCCGTCGCGGAATCCGACAATGGGAAGGGACCGCCTCCCGGATCCCCCGGGGCGGGGCGCCGGCGGCGATGCACCCCCGAACATCCGCCGCCGTCGCCCCGTCGACCCTCTTGTCGAAATCCGTCGATCTCATCGGTTTCCCCTTTGCGAGTCCCCGCTCCGATGGATCCTGCGCATCGCGGCGAAGATTTCCGTCGTCCGGCTCCTGTG
>CAYNBQ010000149.1:0-5903 GCA_964395275.1 uncultured Verrucomicrobiota bacterium | reverse complement strand
AAATGCGGCCTGAAGGGCCGCAACCCGATAGCCCGGGGCATCGCCCCGGGGAATGGGCGCCTCTTCCACGCGCGCTGAAGGCGCGCCCCGCAACGGGACGGGATCCTTCTCTATTTCTTCTTTTCCAGCAGCTCGGAGACCGGGCGCACCACGATCCGGTATTCGGCGTGATCCCTGTGGCCGCGCCAGTACGCCAGGTTGCAATGGCTGATGTCGAGGAACCCGGCCAGCGGTCCGCCGCCGTCCGCCGGCGTGACTCGGAACATCAGCACGCCGTTGCTCGCCCAGATGAAGACGTGATCCCAGGGATTGCGGTCCAACGTCCACGTCCCCCGGTCGTCGGTGGTCGCGGTGAAGTTCGGTTCCGCGCCGAATCCCGGATTGGTGTACCCGCGTCCCTTCGCCACGAAGAGTTCCACCTTCGCGCCGGGGATCGGCCGGCGTTCGGCGTCGAGAATCACGAAGGTGTTGGTCGAGGGAACGTCGAAGAGGTATTCGCCGAAGAGCCCGCGCCGCACGCCCTTGTCGCGGTTCAGGGACGCCGCGGTCTGTTCGCTGTAGAATCGGTACGTGCTGTCCCACTTCTTCCTGTTCTTGCCGATGGCGTCGTCGTGGGCGTAGTTGCCGCTGAACATCATCCCGTTGCGGTAATCCTCCGGCGGATTGTAGAAGAGCCCGGGAATCGCCTCGTTGGCGTCGGCGGCGGTCGGGATCAGGTAGTTGTCGACGCGGCCGAGCTGGTGGCCCAGTTCGTGGTGCAACGGCCATTCCGATCCGGTGAGCCAGCGGGGGGAATGTTGATAGAAATTCCCGCCGCCCCACTCCTTCTTCTTCTGCAGCAGATCGACGGTGAATCCCCAGACGCCGTCGACGCCGCCGATGACGTTGTTGAAGTTCTCGCTCTTTCGGTCCTTCGGCGGATCGTTGGCGCTCACCAGTTCCGGATCGTCGCAGTTGACGGGAACGACGACGTTCGGGGTGTGCATGCCGCCTTTGGCGCCCCAGCCGTCGGGGATGCGGTAGACGCGGTCGAGCCGGACGCGTTCGATGATCCCCTCCGGGCAGCTCGGGTAGATGGTGTCGCGGAACTCCTTGTTGATCTGCCGCACCTGGAACTGGGCCCAGTCGGCGAAATCGTAGCTGCCCAGCCCGCTGCGGACCGTCCGGAAGAAATCGACCACGCTCTCCTCGACGAAGAAGGCGAAGGAGAGGGCGTCGGTCCGGTCGATCACCCAGTTGTTTTCCTCGCTGATCTCCTCGACGGCCCGTTCGCGGTCGACCTGGAAGGCGATCGTGTGTTCGCCCTTTTCCCAGGGGCGGCGCAGGGTGAACGAAACGCTTTCGTCCGGCGCGAGCGGATCGGCGGTGCGTCCCCCGGCGACGTCCCTGCCGTCGTAGAGCCAGAACCATTCGAAGGGACCGACGGACCGGGCGCCGACGTTGCGGACCACGGCGATCCAGCGGACCTCCTGCCCCGGCGCCGGCCACCCGGGGTTGTCCGGGTTGAGGATCGTCACGGGACCGGTGGGCCCCTGCCCGTGAACGGGGTCGTCGATGTCGACGTATTTCGGTTCCAACCCCGGGAAGCGGGGAAGCCGGGAGATGTACTGCACCGAAAGGTCGGGCAGGCCGGGGCGCGGCTCGTTCCACTGTTTATCCTTGCCGATCTGGAGCACGGTCTCTTCCGCCCCGAGGGAAACCATGGAGAGAAGAACGGTGAGAAGCATCACGGTGCATCGATTCGTCATGGTGCTGGCGCTCCCGCCGGGCGGTTCGGTTCGTCCCGGCCTTGTGCGACGGATCATCCACCCCGGCCCTCGGCCTGTCGAGGGGGGATCCGCGAAAGGCGGTTGTGCCGGAGCGGTCCGTCACTCTACGATGAGGCCCGCTTCGGGCGGCCGGTGCGGGCCGTCTCACCACGGGGAGGGACAAGGGTGAACATGCTGATACTGGCGGCGGGTGCGGAAGGTTCGCTGGCGGGCCATTTTCATCCCATCGACTGGATCGTCCTGATCGGGTACCTGGCGTTGACGACGGTGATCGGCGGCGCGCTGGCCGGGAAGCAGGCGACCATCCGGGATTTCTTTCTCGGGGGACGCAAGCTGCCCTGGTACGCGGTTTCGGGCTCGATCATCGCCACGGAGATCAGCGCGGTGACCTTCGTCGGCGTCCCGGCGATCATGTACGCGACCAGCGGCAACTTCACCTATCTGCAGCTCGGGCTGATCGGCAACATCCTGGCGCGCGTCATCGTGGGGCTCGTCTTCGTCCCGGCCTATTACAAGCGCGAGATCTACAGCCCGTACGACTACATGGGCAACAAGCTCGGACGCGAAGCGCGGACGATGACGACCTGTCTCTTCACCCTCGGGGGAATGCTGGCGCAGGGGGCGCGGGTGTACCTGACGGCGGTGGTGCTGGAGCTGGTGCTGGCGGGGCCGCTGGGCCGGCTCGAGGCGGCCACGGGCATCGGGACGCTGGTCTGGGCGATCTGGATCATCGGTTTCGTGGCCATCGTCTGGACGATCATGGGCGGGATCACCACGGTCATCTGGACCGACGTCATTCTCTTCCTGGTCTTCTTCCTCGGGGGATTCGTCGCGCTGGGGTTCATCATCGCCCGGATGCCCGGAACGCCCTGGGACGGGATCAAGGCCATGTTCCGTCTCGGCTACGAGACCAAGGAAGCCGGTCCGTGGGGGAAACTGACCTTCTTCGATTTCGACCCGAGTCCCACGAAGACCTTCACGATCTGGACGGCGGCGATCGCGGCGACCTGGGGCGGTCTCGCCGCCTACGGCACCGACCAGCTTCTCACGCAACGCATGTTCTGCTGCAAGGGACCGCGGGAGGCGAAGAAGGCGATCATCTCGAGCAGCGTCGGGCAGATCATCACCCTGACGATGCTGCTCGTCGGTCTCGGGCTGTACGCCTACTACCACGTCTTCCCCCTGCAGGGGGAGGCGGCGGCGGCCGTTGCGGAAAAGACCGACCGGATCTTCCCGATCTTCATTCTCCAGGTCCTGCCGGCGGGCATCACCGGGCTGTTGATCGCCGGGATCTTCGCGGCGGCGATCTCGAGCCTGGACTCCATCCTGGCGGCGTTGAGCCAGACGACGATCTCTGCCTTCTACCTGCCGTGGAAACGGAAACGCGACGCGGGCCGGACGTTCACCGAAGCGCAGCAGGCCGTCGAAGACCGTTCCGTCGTTTTCGTCTCGCGGATCCTGGTGGTCGTCTGGGGGATCGCGCTCTGCCTGATGGCGCTGGTGGCCGACGCTGCCTCGAGCAAGTTCCCCGAGATCCTGAACCTCGCCCTTTCGATGGCGGGATACGCGGGGGGCGCCCTGCTCGCAGGGTTCCTGCTGGCGTTCTTCGAACTGCGGATCGACGCGCGGGGATATCTCTGGTCGGCGCCGTTGTCCGTGCTGTTGATCTTCGCCCTGGTCTGGCACCAGCCCTGGACCCACGCGGTCTGCTGGCTGGGTGCGGCCGCGCTGCTGTTCACCTGGCTTTGGTTCCTGATGCGCGAGGCGATCGACGTCGTTGAATTGAAAGACGCCGAGGAACGCCAGCGGCGCGGATGGGCGCTGATCCTGCGGGACTGGCCGCAGACGCTGATCCTCATCCTGGGCCTGGGCCTGATGCTCTGGGTGAACTACTTCGGCTATTTCGAGAGCCGTGTGAACCCGGACACCGGCGCCGTGAGTTACGTGACGGTAGCCTGGCCGTGGTTCGTGCCGATCGGCTCGACAATAGCCTTCGTCTTCGGCTTCCTCCTGGCCCGGCGTCGAGACGAAGGGGAAACGGCCTGAGCCATGCGGTACGAAGGTCCAATGGCGCTGGAACCCGGAACGATCGCCGGAGAAGGAAGCCCCGCGATGCGCCGTCGGCGGCGCGGAATCCTTGCGGCCGTCGTTCTGTCGATCCTCCTGCCGCTCGCCGCGCGGGCGCAGGATCCCCGCGCCGCCGCCCGGAGGGCGTTTACGCCCCTGCTCGTCCGTCTGCACCAGGCGCTGACGCAACCGCCGCCGCCGGGGGAAGCCTGCTTTCTCGAGGCGGACGTCCGGTCCGAGGCGCTGAACGGCGAGGCCCTCGTCGCCTGGGACGATCACGGCCGGATGTTCGTCCGGTTCGGGGTGGAAGACGGTCCCGCGGCGACGGTGGCCGTGGCGCCCGAAACGGCCTGGATCTTCGTCCCCGGGCACGGGGTCCTCTTCCGGAGCGAACGGAAGGAACCCGCCGATTCCCCGCCGACGGCCGGGTGCCGGGTCTGGCCGGTGTTGAGATCGCAGATCACGGCGGCCCTGGCCGGCGCGGCGCTGGCGCCGATTCCCGACGGGTTCGTCATGGAGGAGACGGAACCCGGCCGCTGGCGTCTCGAACCCGCGAACGGCGACTGGGCGGCGGACCTGCGGTTCGACGCGAAGGACCCGAACGCTCCGATCCGGATCGATCTGAACCGGCCGTTCGAGGCGCAGGTGGTGTTGAAACGATGGTCCACGGCGCCTGTCGAATCCCTGAAAGCCCTCCTGGAGCCCTCAGGGAACGCGGCGAGGATCGAGACAGTCCGGGACGACGATCTCCGGTCGATGGTCCGCGTCTCCGCCGACATGCTGGCCGAGCGGGCGATTCTGCAGATCTCCCCGAAGAGCCTCCCTTCCCACTTCCCGGGGCGAACGGCGGTGCAGGGAAAACAGCTCGTCGTTTTCCGGGGAACTCCCGAGGAGATCGGCAGGGCGCACGGGACGATGCTGCGCACGGCGGTGCGGGACAACATCGAACGCGTCCTCTTCGGGATCGGGTTCGGGCGCGCCGTGCTCTCCGGGACGTGGCTGCCGGACGAGCTCGAAGACGTCTGGGAAATCCAGCAGAGGTGGATTTCCCGCAAGACCCTTGCCGAGATCGACGCCATGGCCGATGCCGCCGGCTTGCCGCGGCGGCTGGCCCGTCTCTGCAACATCTACCCCGAGATGTTCCACTGTTCCGGCATGGCCCTGCGCGGGGAAGCCACCGCCGACGGGCGGATTCTCCACGGCCGCATCCTGGATTATCTCACCGAAGGCGGGCTGCAACTGAACGCCGTGATCATGGTCTTCGTTCCCGAGAAACGGCATGCGTGGGTGAACATCGGCTACGCCGGCTGCGTCGGCAGCGTGACGGCGATGAACGAGACCGGGCTGACGATGGGCGAGATGGGCGGCGGCGGCGAAGGCTACGTCGACGGGATCCCGATGATGTTCCTGGTGCGGGAAGTCGTGGAGAGGTTCGACAACGTCCGGGACGCCGTCGACTGGATCCGACTGCTGCCGCGGACGTGCGAGTATTTCTACGTGCTGTCGGATTCGGGGCGGGACATGGTCGCCCTCGGTTCCTGGGCGCGCGCGCTGGCCGGGGAGAAGGGCGTGGAGGATCTCCTGGTGTTGAACGCCGGGGAGGCCCATCCCCTTCTGCCGACGCCGCTGGAGGACTGCGTGTTGTTGTCGGCGGGCAAGAGGTACCGGACCCTGGTCGAACGCGTGCGGGCGGACTACGGCACGATCACGCCCGACGTGCTCTGGGAGATCATGGGCGAAGGCGTGGCGATGAAGTCGTGTCTGCACATCGCCCTTTTCCAGCCGGAGACGCTCGATTTCTGGGTTGCGGACGCGGGTCCCCGCGCGGAACCGGCCTGGAGCCGCCCTCGGGCGGAATTCAATCTCGGCGAGATCCTTGCGGCATCGACCGAAGCCGGCGCGCAATGACTCACATTGGGATCGGCCCTCCCTACTTCGTCCCGCAGGCGCGGCACTTCCTCCTCCGTCCCGCAAATGCGGAACTACGAAGGACAAGACGGAGGACAAGTCGAAGGGCAAGGCGGGATCGGCCTCCTACTCTGTTTTGGGGGCTTCCGGCCGATTTCC
>CAYNBQ010000148.1:0-5965 GCA_964395275.1 uncultured Verrucomicrobiota bacterium | reverse complement strand
TCGTTTGCCGGGCTTGGGAACGATTCGAGGGACGTTCGGCTCGTGATTGCCGGGGAGGGACCGGATCGGGGATCGTTGGAAGCATTGGCGCGAGACCTGGATCTGGCGAGACGGATCGTATTCACCGGCGCGGTCGATAATCCGACCAAATGGGCGCTCTACGACCGGTGTTCGATCTTCGCCATGCCGAACCGCAGGTTGCCGGGGGACGTGGAAGGGTTCGGCATCGTCTTCCTCGAGGCGGCCTTCTGCGGCAAGCCCGCGATCGGCGGCGGGAACGGAGGGGTTCCGGAGGCGATCGAAGACGGCGCGACCGGCTTCCTCTGCGACACCGACCGCGGGTGGGAACCCGTGCGAGACGCCCTTGCCCGGCTTCTCTCCGACCGCGAATTGCGCTCCCGGATGGGGGCGGCGGGACGGGAACGGGTGTTGGAGCATTTCCGACTGGATCGACAGGCGGTCCGGCTGGCTCGGATTCTGGGAGAACCCTCCGAGAAAAGCCTCCGGGCAACCGCCGGATGAACCGGCGAGGGAAGGATCGATGGGCGGCGATCCCCTGGTAAGCGTGGTCATCCCGTGCCGCAACGCGGCGCGCTTTCTGGGGGAGACCCTGGAATCGGTGGAACGTCAGACGTGGCCGAACCTGGAGATCGTCCTCGTGGACGACGGTTCAAGCGACGACACCGTCTCCGTCGCTCGGAGACATCGGGAACGGGGTCGGATCCCGATCCGGATCCTTCGGCAACCCGCGCGGGGGGCATGTGCGGCCCGGAACCGCGGGCTGGCGGAAAGCCGGGGTGAGTTCGTCCAGTGGCTGGACGCCGACGACCTGCTGGAGGCGTCGAAAATCGCCGATCAGGTCGGCGCAACGACCGCTCGGGAGGGAATCGTCTACGGCCCCTGGTTCCACCTGTACGAGGAAGACGGGATCTGGAAACGCGGGCCGATGCGGAGAAAACAGGCCGTGGACGATCCGCTGAGGGAACAGATTCGCGGATTGCTTTGCCCGGTCCATTCCTATCTGGCACGTCGCGATGTTTACGAAGAGGTGGGCGGTTGGGACGAAACGTTGACCGCGGATCAGGACGGGGATCTTTTCATGCGCCTCGCCGTCGCGGGGATTCCGTTTCATCATGTTCGATCGGGAGCGGCCGTGTGGCGACAACGTACTGCGGGCGACCGGGTCAGCCGCCGCCGTTCCCGCGATGCATGGGAGAGCCGGATGCGGGTTTGCGACAGGGTGCGGCAGGCCCTCACCGATCGCGGGGATCTGGACAGCTACCGGGAGGTTCTGGCGCAGCGTTACGACGGGATCGCCCGGGGAACGGCCGGGTCGTACCCGGACCTGGCCCGCGAATGCATTCGACGTGCCCGATCCGTCCGTCCCGGGTACCGCATCCCCGGAGGCCCGTCATATCGCGTTCTTCGAAGGCTTCTGGGATTGTCGGGGGCGGAATGGGTGCGTCGAAAGATCGGCGGACTTCGAGGACGCCCGGAGGTCCCCGCCTGGTATCTGGAAACCGATCATTGAAGATCGCCGTCTACGCCGAGCCGATCGCCTGGAACCGCACGGGGGCGAACCCGGGGCGGGGAATGCTCCGGCGCCTCTTGCGGATCCGTTCCCGGGACGACTTCGTCTTTGTGGTCAGGAAGGGATCGGACGCGTCGCCGGTTTTCCGCGAATTCCTGGAGTCTCTTGAGGAGTCGAACTGGGGGGTCCATGTGACCGGCGTTCCCCGGAAGCTGGTGAATCTGCGCGGGTTGCTCGGGGATCCCGAATACTGCCGGCTCGGGATGTGCGCGGATTTCTACATCAACATGGATCTCGACCCGCTGGGACGGGAGGAGGAGCCCCTGCTGGCGACCGTTGCGGATGTTTCCTTCGTTCGGGATCCGAAGGGATCGACCGTCCCGTGGCACGGGGTCCGCATTCGCCGTCACGCGCTGAACGTGCTGGAAAAGAGACGCGGGACCCACGCCGTGACGGTTTCGGCTTTCACGGAGAAGGATCTTGTGGATTTCCGGCCGGGGATGAAGGGAAGGACCCACGTCGTACACAACGGGATCGACCCGATATGGTTCGAAGAAACCGTTGCGGAGGCGCGCGGGCGAATCGTTCCGGACGATCCGTACTGGATCTGGTGTGGATACGTCAGTCGGAGAAAGAACGTCGAAGGTCTCGTCCGGGCGTACTCCATGCTCGCCTCGAAAACGCCCCGCCGGAATGCTCTGCCCGCCCTGCTGATCGTCGGCACCGTGGGTCGGGATTCGAGGGGCCTGCCCCGTCTTGTCGCGGATCTGGGATTGGGGGGCAGGGTGCGATTTCTCCCGTTTCAGCCGATTGAGAATCTGGTCGCTCTGGTTCGGCACAGCATCGGGCTGGTTTTTCCCTCCTTCTACGAGGGGTTCGGCGTTCCGGTGATCGAGGCCATGGCGCTGGGGAAACCGGTCCTCGTCTCGAATCGAACCGCGCTGCCGGAGATCTCCGGAGGACTGGCCGCCGTGTGCGATCCGACGGATGCCGCCGGTATCGCGAAAGGCATGGCGGAGATCCTGGAGAACCCCGAGGGCAGGTCGTCCGCGGAAGAACGACGGGAGTGGGCGGGACGGTTCACCCATGAGGCGGCGGCGGACGCCTACAGCCGGATCCTGGATTCCCTGACCGTTTGAATTCGATGATGCCGGATTCCCGCCGCCCCGTCCGATCGAACCACGGTTCCATGCGTTTCCTGATTCACTGGCAGGATTTTCCCGGCTACGCGGCATCGTGCGTGGCGGCGTTCCGGCGCAGAATCTCGGACCGGACCCTCGTTCTCTACGATCGCGAGAATCCGAACACGCCGTATCGGCGTGGTGCGGCCGAAGGTGTCGGAGAGGTGGTCGATATCACGGGCTGGTCGCGGTCCAAGGTGCGAGACACGGTCCGGGGCTTCGCACCCGACGCCGCCCTCGTTTGCGGATGGTTGCCGTACGCGCGGGTTACAGCCGCGGCGGCCAGGTCGTCCGGCGCACCCGTTGCGGCGATTTGCGACAACATCGACGAGGGTACCCTGAAGCAGCGGCTTCTTCCCCTGTACCGCAAAGCGGTCCTGAACAGGCTCCATGACGCATGGTGGGTTCCGGGGCGGAGGGCGGCGAGGTTCCTCGAGAGGCGCGGGTTTCCGAGGCGGCGGATCTACGAAGGCGTCTATTGTGTCGATACCTCCGGGCTGGGATCCGCTTTTTCCGTTCGTACGGGCGAGATCCCCGGGTGGCCGCGGGTTTTCCTTTTCGTCGGGCAGTACATCGAGCGGAAGGGCGTCCGCGATCTGCTCCGGGCGTTCCGGCGACTTCCCTGCGAAGCGGGATGGAATCTCTGGTTTTGCGGAACGGGTCCGCTGCAGGAGGAGATCGGGCGGGCCCGCGAGCGGGATTCCCGGATCCGGGATCTCGGGTTCGTGGATCCCGGGAGGCTCCCCTCGGTGCTGGCCCGGGCGGGGGCGCTCGTCCTGCCGGCGCTGCACGACAACTGGCCGCTCGTGATTCTCGAGGCGGCGGCCGCGGGCCTTCCGATCGTTTGCAGCAACGCCTGCGGCTCCTCCGACGAGCTCGTCGAAGAAGGAGTGAACGGATTCCTGTCGAGGGCGGGAGACGAGTCCGGTCTTGCGGAATCCATGACGCGCATCATCGAAAAGACGGATGAAGAACTGCGGCGGATGGGAGAACGCAGCCTGGAACTGGCGGCGAAATACGATGCGGAGAGATGGGGGGACGCCGCGCTGCGGATGTTCCGGGAATTGAAGGGTCCCGATGTCCGGGGATGAACATGGTTTCGAATTGACGGTCGTGATCCCGACGCTGGCGCGATCCGAACCGCTGATGAACACCCTTCGGGATCTCTCCGCGCAGGATCTCGCCTCGTGGGAATGCATCGTGGTCGCCCAGTCGGAAATCGATCCGGCGCCGATCCGGGATCTCTTTGCGGGAACGGCCCGCCGGTTGCGCATCCTGCGTCTGGGCGAACCGAACGCCAGCCTTGCGCGCAACGTGGGCTTGCTGGAGGCCCGGGGGTCCGTGGTCCTGTTTCTCGACGACGATCTCCGGATTCCGGATGCGGGGTTTCTTCGGCGACATCTTCGGAATTATGAGGACGATTCGATCCCGGGGGTGGTGGGACAACTCGTCGATGAGGATGGTGCCGTTCGCGAGGATCGTCATCGAAGGAGTTTCCATCCGCGCGTGGGTTGGCTCTATTTCCCGCCGAATTACAATCGGCGTTGCCTGTGCAGGACGGGGGGATCCGGGAATCTTTCCGTGCGTCGCGAGTTTGCGATCGCGGTCGGGGGGATGGACGCCCAGTTCGAGAAGGGGGCCCACCGTGAGGAATCGGACTTCTGCCTGAGGCTGACGGACCGATTCGGACCCCTCGTTTTCGATCCGGAAGCGTCGGTCATCCATCTCCTGGCCGAGGAAGGCGGATGCCGGAGCTGGGGAACGAATCGCGGGATCCATCCGTTGCACCATGTGACGGGCGAGTGGTATTTCATCCGGAAGATGCGGCGCATGGGCCTGATCCAGCTCCGCGATCTGCCGGACCACTGGGCGGTGCTGGTCCGACGGCAGATCCTGAACCCGGACAACCGGCGGAGCCCGAGACGCATCGCCCGGGCGCTGCGACGCTGTGCGGCGGGATATCGGGCCGCCGGCCGCAAGATCCGGGAAGGCCCCAGGCACATCGATACCCTGACCCGCGGAACGTACGTGGAGATGCAAGAATAGCGCAGGACTTCCGGGATCGGAGGAAGGTCCCGATTCCGGCATCATGAATCTCCATACCATCAGCCTGATCGTCCTCGCGGCCTTCGCGGCGGGGTGCGTCTTCGTTCTGGCGAGGGGGCGTCCCGACGGCCTGCTGGCGCTTCTGGTGGCTTCGATGGCGACGGGCGGGTTCAACGTCTACTACGGGACGATCTGGTTCCCGATCAAGATCACGACTCTCTTCATTCTCCTGTACCTCCTCTTCAGCGGTATCCCCTGGCAGTGGACGATCCGCAAGACGGGCAACGGGATTCTGCGCTGGATCGTCGTTGCGATCATCGTTTCCATGATGACGGCGTACGTGATCGGTCCCGGGGACGTTGCCATCGCCAGCAGGGGGCTCCAGGGCACGGCGATCCGACCGATCGTTCAGGCCTACAGCTATGTCGGCACGCTTCTTCTCTTCCCGTTCGTCATGACGGTTCTGAATTCCAGGGAACGCATTCGCGGTTTCTTCGCGGTCTATGTCGCGGTCTGCCTGGTCAGCGCGGCGATCGCGGTGTACCAGATCTATGCGGTCGGGGTCGGCAAACCGTTTCTTCCCATACTTCGGATCCACGGGCGCCACTCGATCCTCGCCAAGGAAGTGGTCCTGGGGGTGGTCGTCACCCGTGCGTATGCGTTGGCCGGAGAACCGAAGACGCTCGCCGTCCTGATTCTCCCCGGCCTGTTCGCGGTTCTCGCCGCGCTGTCCGTGACCGTCCGCTGGGCCCGTCCCCGGTGGGCGTCGATCTGGACGGCCCTGATTCTCGGCGCAACGCTTCTGCTCACCTTCTCGACGGCGGGATATCTTGCCGCGATCCTCGGTTTGAGCATGCTCCTGCTTGTGGCCGTGGGCGTGCGCCAGATGTCGGTCGTCCGATTCGTCATCGGCATCGCCCTGGCGGGAGGGGGCTTGTATCTGGCCATGGCGGAAACCCCGCTCTGGAAGGCGCCCGCGGACGGCGCCGAATCCGTGGAACTGGCCGAGTTGTTGGAACAGCGCTCGATCGGAAGGTTGGAAACGGAGTGGATCAACCGCCCGGAGAAGGCCGTTCTCTCGTATATGGCGGGCGATATGCCGGGGTCGCTGATCTTCGGGTTGGGACTCGGGAACTACAATTTCCATATCGAAGGGCTCACTTGGCGCATGGGCGTCAACATGGTGGACTCGGGTTGGACGGCCCAA
>CAYNBQ010000147.1:0-6011 GCA_964395275.1 uncultured Verrucomicrobiota bacterium | reverse complement strand
TGACCGCCCGCGGTCCGGCGGGATTCTCCTGGCGCACCCCCGTCTACCGGCTCCGCGTCCCCGGCGATCCGATCGGCCCGCAGGAAACGAGTCCCTTCCCCTATCCCGACGCCTTCCTTCCCCTAGCGCCCCCCAGCTATTGCGAACCGCCGGCGCCCCGTCCGTTCCGGTACGCGGCCGTCGTGCCCATGGAGAACCCGGGGTTCGAAGATGGGATGAAGGGCTGGGAGAACAGCAATCCCGATTTCTGCGTCGCCGCCGGACCCGCCCACGGCATCGAGGTCCCCGAGGGCGACCGGATGGCCGGATGGACCCTGATCGGCCGGGAACCTTTCGAACAGGTTTTCGCGGAGAACGAGATCCACCGGCGCATCCCGACCATCCCCGGGCACCGGTATCTTCTTTCGGTCCTGGCCCACACGTCCGTCGAAGGCGGTCCCCGCGGGGACACGCGGATCCGGTTGTTCGCCGATCCCGACGGCGGCGACCGGTTCGCCGCCGAGAACAGCAGCCAGTGGTACTGGACCGACGGGCAATGGATGCGCTTCGAACACCGTTGGGAAGCCCGCGCGGAGACATCCACGATCGGGGTCGGGTTCTTCCGGTGGCGCGACCTCGCACGGGCCAGCGCCTGGGTCGACCGCATCCGCGTCTACGACCTCGGCCCCGTCGTCCGCAACCCCGTGGATTCCCCCGCGCGCGTCGGGAACCGGAGGGCGGTCCGCGCCGTGGCCCTCTGCGACGAACGGACCGAAACGGACGGAACGCCCGATGCGGAACTGCACGCGCCCCCGGGATACGTGATCACCGGCGTCGGCATGCGCACGGGGCAGGCCCGCGTCGAATCGCTCTGGTTGCGGATCCGTCCCTTGGGGGACGACGGGTCGCTCGGACCGGCCGAGGAAATGCGCGGCGGCGCGGATCCCGACGCCGACATGGAGGCCCGGGTGGAACTGCCCGAGGGCTGGGCGGCGACGGGCATCGGAATGCGGATCTCGTCGGAGGAAGGCCTCCGGACCCTGGTTCTGCCCGGGCGCTCTTTCCGTGAAGGAACGCCGGGCGAGGAACGGGAGTTCCGCGCGGGCCCGGATCCCAGGGGCGAGATCGACCGCCTGATCCGGCTTTCCGAAGATCGCGTGCTCGTTTCCGTGGGAGTGGGCGCCGACCCCGGCGGCCTGCGCATCCGATCGGCCCGGCTGAAGCCCAGCGCCACGGCCGTCGCGCGGAACTGATTCCACAACCCCGCGCCGCGGACGACTGGAAATTCCTTTTCGCCGACGATTTCACCTTCGCCTTCGCCGATCCCGACGCCGCGCCCCGCTCGTTCCTGGAGACCTTCGACGACGCCGAAGGCGATCCCCTTTCCCCCGCGGCATCCGGATGGACCTGGATCTGGGACAGCGACAACCCCGTCGAAGCGGCGTCGGATTTCGCCGTCAACGATTCGCGGAACATCCTGAAATCGACCGCGGTCCACGACGCCGTATCGCAGTTCCCGTCCGCCTATCTCTACTGCGAACACGACATCGTCGACGGGTCGGAAACCGCCCTGCCGGGGAACCTCTGGGGACAGGACGCCGGAGACATCCTCCTGTTGACCGAACGCCCGGTGTACGAAAACTACGCGGAAACGATCGACCTCGCGGGCGCGATCTTCGGCGTCGCCTACCAGATGCGCGGGACCTTCTTCTTCGCCGTGCGACTGGCCGACGGCCGGTTCTACGCCCTGGCCGACAGTCAGGTCGGCCTGGACGACGCGCACGTGACGATCGTCGACTCCGACCCCGTCGATCCCGCCGTGACCGAGTGGAGACGAATCGAACGGGCCGGCGGCGCCCCGGGACAGCGGATGCGGATGCTCTCCACCCCCAACCTCCTGTCGCCCGACGATCTCGCGACCGTCACCGCCGTCGGCCTCTACGTTTCGGCCCGCACCGGCCCGAGCCGGTTCGACGATTTCCGCCTCGACGGATTCTCGGCCGATTCGATCTTCTCCGATTTCCGCATCACGGAATTCTTCGTGGACAACCAGGGCGCCCACGTGACGACCGCCGTGCGGACGGGCAACCGGTACCAGCTCGAGGCGGCGTCCGCCCACGGGGGACCCTTCCTGCCGGTCGGGGCCGCGGTCGCCCCTTCGATACCCGGCGCCGCCGTCCACACCTGGATCGATCCGGCGCCGCAGCGCTTCTGCCGCATACGCCTTCTGTCGCCCTGAAGCGATGCCGCCGGCCCGGCCGATTTCCGCTACAGCAGCGCAAAGACCAGGCTGATGGCGGCCATGACGATCAACCCCGCCCTGGCGGCGGGAAGGATCCTGGGCTTGAGCCGTTCCCGAAGAGCCGCCGCCCGCGACGCCCCGGCTCGCCGCGCCACCCCCGTGCCCCAGTCGTACATCGGTTCCGCGAAGAGAGCCACGACGCACCAGAACAGCGCAAGAAGAACGGGGACCCACGCCGGCGCCCCCGCCTGATGGATTCCCGCCATGGGAAAAGCCCACATGAAGGAAAGCGGAACGATTACCAACCACCAGATGTTCATCGCCTTCTTCCTCTCCAACGTGTTGTGCTTACCTGACCCGCCGCGGGCAGATCGCGCCGCCCGCCCATCATGATGCCTTCGCGTCCTTCGCTGACCACCACTGATGATCAGTCTCCAAACAAGCCGTCGTTGATCTGTTCATTGGACCAACTCGAGTAATCGACATAGGGCAACGCAATCGTATTGCTCAAATGCTTTGGGCCATACAGAAATCTATATCCCCGCTTGACCGCCTTCAGGTTCGCCCGAATGTCAGCCACGCGGGTAAGAAACGGATCGATCGCCTTCTCTCCCGCTATGCAAACGACATGCGCCAATACGGGCTTCACCGGATCGCACCTCGGCTTCACGGCACTCCGGCTCCATGATTCGTCTTGATCCGCATTCTGCGAAAGACGGCCTGCGGAGATGCGACGCCCTGTTCTGCTTCGACTTGCCCTCCGACTCATCCTGCGAAGCCTTGGTGGAGGAGGAAATCCCCCTGGGTGGGACGGAGCAGGACGCCGCGCAGGACCCACCTTCCGACCCCGCGCCGCGGCCAAGGGATCCCTGCCCATCTCCTTCCTTCCAGCCGGGGTGAGTTGTGCCCTTGCGCCCTGCCTCCGCCGCCCAAACCGCCCGATTCCAGTGCTCGCGGCACCTCCGGGGCTCCCGGCAAGCCGATTCATCCGCTTCTGACCTTCGCATCCATGCCACGGAAGGCGGCCTCCTCCCCGAGAGCCCTTTGCCGAATCGTTCGGCCCGGCACCCCCGCGTTCCAGCAGTCCCCCATTTCACAAGGCGACGGCGGAGCCGGCAGGCCTTGAGACCGCCGATCCGGCAGAGTTCGGCGAATCGGCCGCGCGAGACCCGCCATGGAGACTCGTCGGACCGGCGCGCGGATTCATTCGTCCTCCCCACCGGGATCCTCGAACAGCCGCAAGTACGGATCGAAGCGGAAGCGGCGATTCCGTGCGTAGCCGGTGATCTCGCGAAGAAGCCCGATTCCGACGAGACGTCGCACCAGGTTGTTTGCGCCGGCCTGGGTGACGCCGAGCCACCTGCTCACAGTGGCCACGTTCACGATCGGCTGATCAAAGAGCTGGTCCATGATGCGGTGCCCGTTGCCGGCGGCCCGGCCCAGAAACTCGGTGATTCTCCCGCGATACTCCTCTCGCATGCGGAGAATGGATGCAGCCGTACCGGCGGCCTCCTGACTTACCTCGGCCACACCGCGCAGGAAGAAATCCAGCCATCCCTCCCAGTCGCCGTCGTCGCGCACCGCCTGCAAGCGGTCGTAGTACTCCGCCCGGTGACGCTTGAAGTAGTGCGACAAGTACAGCACGGGCCGGGACAGCAACCCCTTCTCGACCAGCAGAAAGGTGATCAGCAGGCGGCCGATGCGACCGTTCCCATCCAGAAAGGGATGAATCGTCTCGAACTGTGCATGGGCCAGACCCACCTGCACCAACGGCGGGGCCGGGTCGTCGGCATGGAGAAAGCGCTCGAGGTCGGCGAGAGCCCGGGGCACCTCGTGGGGCGGCGGGGGGACGAACGCGGCGTCGGCCAGGGTGCAGCCGCCCGGGCCGATCCAGTTCTGGCTCGTGCGAAGCTCGCCGGGCGCGAGCCGGGCGCCCCGAACGCCGCGCATCAGCTCGACGTGGATCTCGCGGATGAGGCGGACGGAGACCGGCTGCTCGGCGAGCCGCCGCAGGCCGTGGTTCATCGCCCGGACGTAGTTCACGACCTCGGCAACGTCGGGGGGCGTGTCCGGATCCTGGAGGCCGGCCTCTGCAGCCAGGAGGTTCTGCAGGGAACTCTGCGTGCCCTCGATCTGACAGGAGAGCACCGCTTCCTTCCGGACGTACATCAAGACGAACAGATCCGGATTCGGCAGGGTGAGGACGGCGCCGTCGAGACGGCCCAGGGCGTGGTCGGCTTGCGAAAGGAGTTCTCGGAGGGGGCCGGAGAGGTCCACCGGCGGATCCGGGGGCAGCGCTGAGGGGAGAAAGGCCCGGTAGCCGGTCGTCTGCCGGACGTCGCGCCCCGAGCGGTGCGCCCTGTTCTTCGCTGCGTTCATAATGAAGGACCCGATCGCCCCATGGAAAACGCTGCGTTTATCATAGGCCCCATTCCCTCCCATGTGCAACGCAGATCGCATCAAGGGGCCCACAGGGCGGAGGCGATGTCCGCCCGAGCCACTCTCTCCGGCTTGAGCGCAAGGCGGATCGTCCCCCGCCGACCTCTTCGACTCCCTCTTGCCCGGGATGAGCTGTCCGCCCGCCCCCGCCTTCGCTCCACGATCCGCCCAATGGCCGCCCCTTCCCTCCTCTCGCCCCCCTTCCCGAATCGTTCGGGCCGGCGGACCGCGCTGCACCCGTCTCCTCCGCAGAAGGGACCCGCGACCTTCCCTGCCGCGGGAAGTGCATTCCCTATTTGCCGGCGGATTTGAGATCGTCCAGATGTTGACGCATTCGCGCCAGCCGTCTCTCGGAGCTCTCCAACGGCGTGACGTCCACCTCCATCAGAGGCCACAGAGGAATCCTCTCCAGGATCTCCGTCAGTTACTCGTTGGACGCCGCCTCGACGACGGCCGCCCAGCCCTTTCGTCCGGCAAGATCCCCTCCCGCCAGGATCTTCCCCTCCCGCTGGAGAGCAATAACGGCCTCCTGACTCGGAATGACCATCCGCTCCAGCCACGGCACGATCTCCTCAGCAGAAGCCACTGCCGGGCTTCCCACCGCCTCCATGGTTACGAGATACTTCATTCTTGACCACCTCCTCTTGATGGAAATGCTGACACACCATTTCCCCCGACGACTCCGATCCCGCGTCGAAAATGGCCCGTCATTTTCCCTCCCCTGCGTGTCTTCCCTGGAGAATCTCCGCCCCGCCTTCCGCTGGAGTCTGTTCCAGAAACTTCGCAAGAAGGAGATCCTCCTCATCCTTCTTCCTGTTCGACAACCTCCACACAAGCATGGCTGTACCCATACCCGAGACAACCATGCCCTGCAGATAGGCGATGAATGTGATCTTCTGCATCACGATGCTGATATCGACGTAGGAGCGCATGGCGCCCCACGCCGACAGTGCGATCCTGTGGGTGCGGCTCCGCGTACATTTCTCTCGGAATACGCCACCTGTATTCCGCCAATCTGTCGACGCCGAAGAGCGAGGCGCCCCTGATAATGAACCACACAGTCCGCAATGATCTTCATGCCGCGCCAACGTTGCGCCTGCTTTCGCAAACGAGACATCCGCTCTCGAAGAAGATCTGCTTCGTCCTGTGTAGGTTTCATCCATCTTCCCGTACCCAGCGCTGGCCTTCACGGGACGCAGATGATCCGGGCCGTGACCTTTCTCGCGTATTTCCGCTTTTCGGGAGATGGCCAATCGGCGAGTTCAAACAGGGCGTGCGCGTGCTCAGGCTCACCAGAGTAAAACGCACAGTACTCAAGATCGTATTTCGCCTTCATGAAATACGTGTAAGC
>CAYNBQ010000146.1:0-6045 GCA_964395275.1 uncultured Verrucomicrobiota bacterium | reverse complement strand
TACTTCGTAAGAATTACAAAGGGGTGTATTCGGTCGTGTAAGTTCTGCGCTGTGCCGAAGCTAGAACGTGAATTCGGATACTGCAGTGATATCAAGAGAGAAGTCAGGAGCGTCAATAGACGGTATGGCGAACGACAGAATATGGTGGTGCTAGACAACAACATCCTCGGCATAGATGGGGTGGAGGAACGGATTGCGGAAATTCGCGACCTAGGATTTGAACGTGGAGCCAAGCGAAATGGCCGGGAAAGGTGGGTTGATTTTAACCAAGGCTTGGACGCGCGGATCATTAGCGATAAGCCAGACTTGGCGCGTCATCTCGGGACAATCTGCCTGTCGCCTGTGCGGTTGGCGTTTGATTTCAACAATGCGAGAATGGAAAAGGCTTACAGAAGGGCGATTACGCTCCTTGCCGAGCAGGGCTTTAATGAATTCACCAACTACATGTTGTTCAACTTCAACGATTCGCCGAAGGACCTCTACTATCGCCTATTTGTGAACGCGGAGTTGAATGCAAGCCTAGGGGTGCGCATAACGGGCTTCCCGATGCGATTTATCCCAATATCCGACGTAAAGCGTGGGTTTGTTTCAAGGAGGTGGACATGGAGATATTTGCGGGGAATGCAATGTATTCTTTTGGCAACGCATGGACTCGTTAGCCCTAATCCGGAGTTCATTCGCGCGGCGTTCGGTAAGACTTACGACGAATTCTTAGAGATCCTTGCGATGCCCGACAGGTACATCATCTATCGCAAGGAATACGAGAACAATGGAGCGGCGGCCTGGCGCAGGGAATACAATCGTCTATCTGCTGAGGGTAGGGATGAGTTTCTGAAATTGCTGGCGGCACTGAACAGGGATCGAGGGCGCAAGGAAACGATTTCCAAGCTACGAAGATTCCGAAATCTCATCGAGCACTATTACCCGAACGGAGAAACACCAGCTAGGACACCAAAGGAAGACAAGCTTCATCAGCACCGGGTTTCGGTTGGCTATTCGTAAGCGTGTGGTGAAGGCCATAGAAGGCGGGTTTCAGGACGGTTGGGCTGGACGGGCGTCGGGGTGGTTGGGCACCTAGATGTGGGGGAGGAGTTCTCGCAGGCGACGGGCGGGCTGAGTGGGCAGCCGATCGAGGATATCCTTGAGATGGATCCAGGAGTTGGTGCAGTTGGCCCGGCAGGCTCATGAGGGCCTCGCGTCTCCACAGGCATCGCTTCGGGCGTGGGGATCCTCGCGCAGGTGCGAGACTCCTACTTCGGCAATGCCGACGGCAATCGGCGAAGACAGAGTAGGAGACGGATCCCGCCGTGCCCTGCGTAGCCGCCCCCGCGAGTGCGAGACGAAGCAAGGCTCGGGCGATTCCCATTACGCAGGGCGCGCGGACTCGGCCTTCTCCGGGGCCCAGGGGGCGTCGCGGCTCCAGAAGCCATCTTTTGAATGGGATCTGTCGTCGATTTCTCCGGTGTGGTAGCCTGACGCCTCTTGCGGCCGGGGCGACCGCGCCGGGGCCGCGAGGGAGGTGGCGCCATTCTCCGCATGCTCCACATCGACAAGGCCTTCGGGGAAAACCGGGTCTTGAAGGACGTCTCCTTCGACCTGCGCCCGGGCGAGGTGCACGTGCTGGCCGGGGAAAACGGGGCCGGCAAGAGCACGCTCATCAAGATCCTCGCCGGCGTCCACACCGATTACGGCGGCACGATCGAGCTGGAAGGACGCAGCGTGCGGTTCCGGCATCCGCTGGACGCCGCGCGGCACGGGATCGCCGTCATCCACCAGGAACTCTCGCTGGTTCCCTGGATGAGCGTGGTCGACAACATCTTCCTGGGACGGGAACGGGTCCGGCGCGGGGGATGGATGAACTACCGTTCCGAACGGCGGTTCTGTTCCGATCTCCTGGAACGCCTCCGCCTGGAACTGGACCCGTCGCTGCCGGCGGCCGCGTATCCGATTTCCGTGCAACAGATGATCGAGATCGCCAAGGCGCTCGCGTTCGACGCGCGGATCCTGGTGATGGACGAACCGACCAGCGCCCTCACGCAGCCGGAGGTGGAACGTCTCTTCGAGATCGTGGCGGACCTGAAACGATCCGGCTGCGGGATCGTCTACATCTCCCACAAGATGGACGAGATCTACCGGATCGCCGACCGGATCAGCGTCCTGCGCGACGGCGAATACGTCGGCACGGCCGAGGCCGGAGACCTTCCCCGGGCGGAACTGATCCGGTGGATGGTGGGGAGGGAGTTGACCGAGCAGTTCCCGCGTCACGCCGCCGAGCCGGGCGGGGAACGCCTGCGCGTGGAAGGACTGACCGTACCGGACCCGGAAGGATTGCGTCCGCCGGTGGTCCGCGACCTGTCGTTCTCGGTCCGCGCCGGGGAGATCCTCGGGTTGGCGGGGCTGCACGGGTCCGGCGCCAGCGAAACCCTGCAGGCGATCTTCGGCGCCTACGGGCGTCCGGCCGCCGGCGGGATGTTTCTCGACGGCGAACCCTTCCGCCCGGTTTCGCCGGGCCGATCGATCCGGCGGGGCCTGGCGCTGGTGACGAACGACCGGAAGACGACGGGCCTGGTGCTGCCGATGAGCGTGGCGCGCAACATCACGCTGGCCTCGATCCCCCGGTATTCGCCGGGCGGCCTTCTGCGGACGGTCCGGGAACGGGAAACGGCCGAGGAATACCGGAAGTCCCTCGGGATCCGCGCCTCGAGCGTGCTCGACCCGGTCTCCGCCCTGAGCGGGGGAAACCAGCAGAAGGTCGTCCTGGCCAAGTGGATCGAGACCCGGGCCCGGGTCTTTCTTCTCGACGAACCGACGCGCGGCGTCGACGTCGGCGCGAAACGGGAGATCTACGAACTGATGAACCGCTGGTCCGCCTCGGGGATCGCCATCGTACTGATCACCTCCGAGATGCCCGAGCTGATCGCCCTGAGCGACCGGATCCTTGTGATGCACCGGGGCGAACGCACCGCGGAGTTCGCGCGGGGCGAGGCGACCCAGGAACGGATTCTCCGGGCCGCCATGGGACACCGTCAGGAGGAGGCCGCCGCATGATCCGGATCCTGCGCCGTCCGGCGGTGCGGGCGTTGCTCGCGCTGATCGGCATCCTCGTCGTCGGCATGATCTTCAACGCCGACGGCGCCTTCTTCAAGTGGAGCACGCACCGCGACATGCTCCGGCAATCGTCGGTCTTCGGGATCCTGGCCTGCGGCATGACGCTGGTGATCATCACCGGGGGCATCGACCTGGCCGTGGGCAGCGTGCTGGGGCTGACGGCGGTGGCCTTCTCGATCCTGAGCATCCACTGGGGATGGTCGCCGTGGGCGGCGATCGCCGTCTCGCTGCTGCTGGCGTCCGCCACCGGCGCGGTTTCCGGGGCCACCGTGGCGTGGTTCGGCATCCAGCCGTTCATCGCCACGCTGGCGATGATGGTCTTCGCCCGGGGCCTGGCGAAGTTCATTTCCGGCGGGATGAAGATCTCCGCCGCGGTGCAGCTTCCCGACGGTTCGTACGAGTTCGTCGAACTGCCGCGGATCTACGACCTGATCGATTCCCGGATCCTGGGCGACAATCTGGCGGTGGTCACGCTGATCTTCCTGGTCTGCCTGCTGATCTCCTGGATTCTCCTGGACCGGCTCCGGTACGGCCGGTACTTCTTCGCAATCGGCGGCAACGAGGAAGCCGCCCGGTATTCCGGGGTGCCGGTGGCGCGCGCCAAGATTCTCGCCTACGCGATGTGCGGCCTGTTCGCCGGCGTGGCCGGCATCTGCCAGGCCGCCCAGGAACAGCAGGGCGATCCCGAGGCGGGCATGACCTACGAACTGACCGCCATCGCCATCGTCGTGGTCGGCGGCACGAACCTGATGGGCGGCCGCGGCGGGATCGTGCTGACCCTGCTGGGGACCTTGACCATCGGGTACCTCGAAAAGATACTCAGCATCAACGCCGTGGGCGAGGCGAGCCGTCTCATGCTCACGGGCGTGATCATCGTCGGCGCCGTGCTGTTCCAGCGCAGCCGCCGGTAGCGGGAACGATCCCGGAAGGAGAACGTCTCATGCGCAGTTTTCGTCGGTTCCTCGTCTTCCCTCTTCTCGTCTCGGTTTTGTGGATCGGCCCGGCCGCGTGGGCCGGTTCGGGAACGCCCGACGATCCGTGGGTGATCGGCATGAGCCAGTGCAACCTCGGCGAACCCTGGCGCGTGCAGATGAACGCCGACATCAAGGCCGAGGCCGGGAAACACCCCGAGATCCGCGTCATCTACCAGGACGCCCAGAACGACACCCTCCAGCAGCGTGCCCACGTGGAGGAGTTCATCAACGCGGGCGTCGACCTGATCATCATCAGCCCCAAGGAAGCCGCCCCGCTCACCCCGCCCGTGCGCAAGGCGTACAGGGCCGGGATCCCGGTAATCGTCCTCGACCGGCGCGTCGTCGGCAAGGACTACACGTGTTTCATCGGTGCGAACAACAAGTTGATCGGCGAAGCCGCCGGCAAATGGATCGTCAAGACCTTGGGGGGCAAGGGCAACGTGGTCGAACTGAAGGGGTTGATGACCAGCACGCCCGGGCAGGACCGGCACAGCGGGTTCCGCAAGGCGATCGCGGGGACGGACATCCGGGTGATTTTCGAAGCCGACATGAAATGGCTCGAGCCGAACGCGCGCCGCGAGATGGAATCGGCCCTGGCGCGGTTCGACGACATCGACCTGGTCTATGCCCACAACGACCCGGCCGCCCACGGCGCGTGGCTGGCGGCGAAGGCCGCCGGCCGCGAGGACGAGATGCTTTTCGTGGGGATCGACGGGTTGCCGCACGAGGGGTTGGCCTATGTGCGCCAGGGGATCCTGGACGCGTGTTTCGAGTATCCGACCGGGGGCAAGGAAGCCGTTCTGCGGGCCCTGGACATCCTGAAGGGCAAGGAAGTGCCGAAGGAGATCACCCTGCGGTCGCGCTATTTCACGCCGGAGACGATCGAATCCGGCGGGAAATGGATCGACTAGTTCCAAGGGGCCCGGGGGCGCGCCGGCCCGTTCGGACGGGGGTTTCCGCGCGGGGTGCGGCGCGCGATCGCGGATCGATGAAGAGGGAGGGGAACGCGGGCCATGGACAGACAACGGACCTCCGGCACGGGCGGGTGGGGAGCGGATCGCCGGTTCTTCGGGATTTCGCCGTTCCACAGCCATTCCATTCCCGAGAAGGAATGGCGCGACTACCGGGAACTCGGGATCGGCGCCCTGCGGATCCATCTGCAGCGGGAGCACCCGTGGGAAGCCTACGAAGAGGTCGTCGCGCGGGCCGTCCGCGAGGGCATCGAGGTGATGATCCTCGTCAGCTACGAATCCTACGAGAGCGTGGCCGAACCGGAGACGCCGCCCTGGGGCGGGACGCGACACCGTTACAAGAACGCCGGGGAACTCGTCGATCTGATGGCCGCGGCCGTACCCAGGTTCGCCGCGCTGGGCGTACACGCCTGGGAGATCTGGAACGAGGAGAACGGCACATGGCACGTTCCCCCGGACGAGTACGCCGAGCTGCTGTCCCGGGTCTATTCCGGATGCAAGGACCCGGGCGGATGGGACCCGGACGCGGTGATCGTCTTCGGCGGGATCGATGCCGTCGGCTGGTTCGATGAGCGGGGCGGCAACCCGGATGCGGCCGAATACGTCCGGCAGGTCTATGAATCCTCCCCGATGCAACGGTTCCGCTCGGAACACGGCCGTGCGCCGTTCGACGCGGTGGCGATCCATCCCTACGGCACGGAGACGATCGAGAAGTTCCGGTACAACCTGGAGAACGTCTGTCTGGAGACGATGCGGGCCCACGGCGACGGGGAGCTGCCGCTGTGGATCACGGAGCTGGGGGATTTCAACGACGACGACCGGGTTCAGGCGGACAAGCTCGAGCACTTCGTGCGCGCCGCGGCGGCGCATCCGCGCGTCGAACGACTGCACTGGTTCAAGTATACCTACCCGGGAACCGAGGGCCACGCCTTCTACAGCCTCGTGATGGAGGACGGTCGCCGACGGGCGGCCTTCGACCGGTACCGCGACCT